>CAZYST010000080.1:0-1523 GCA_964650305.1 uncultured Lachnospiraceae bacterium | reverse complement strand
TATTTTTTCTTGTATCGTTTTTTACAACTGAAACCCATTCTGTAACATCACGTTCCTTTATACAAAAATATTTCATTCTTTGCAAATTTGCTGGATATACATTTTTAAAAAAATCATTATCTACATAATAAGGTCTATTTCTTTCTATTTCTATATCCAAAATATTATACAGACTAACTTTTGCATCTTCAAATGAATGATAGTTTTGTAAATAAAATGGTCTTCCACCGTTATAAATACATAATATAGAATATTCCTTCATAAAATCCCCCTTCCCTATTTAATATTATAACATAATTATGTAAACAATACAACATTATATGTTCGACAAAAAACGACAGATTAATATTGAATTATATGTTAAAATTACATAAAGGAGAAAATTGATATGATTTATATATTTTTAATTATTTTATTGTTTATATATTTAATGAAAAAGATAGATAAAAATCAAGATAGGAATAAACAAGTTAATAAAAAAAAAGAAACCCTTGAAGAAATTAATTATAAAACTATCTACAAGCCTAAAAGATATATTATCACACTTACAGAACTAAATTTTTACAATATTTTACTTGAAATAGCAAAAGAATTAGATTTAATATTATTTTCACAAGTTTCACTATATAATATTATAGAAACTAAATATAATAATCAATCAGCTTTTAATAAAATAAAAAGTAAAACAATTGATTTTGTTTTAGTGGATAAAAATAATTGTAGAATAAAACTTTGTATTGAGTTAGATGACTATACACACAACAGATATGATAGAATTGAAAGAGATAAATTCATTAATAAATTATTTAGTGATTTAGAAATTGATTTAATTAGATTTAAGGCTTCAAACTATTATAATAAGGAAGCTTTAAAAAAGCGAATACAAGAAAGTATTCACGAACATTATTATATAAACTAAAAGAGTGTTAAACATAACACTCTTTAAATATTGATTTTATACATTGCTGAAGAACTTGAGTACAACACTTATTC
The DNA here is from genome assembly GCA_964650305.1 of uncultured Lachnospiraceae bacterium. Lineage (GTDB taxonomy): Bacteria > Bacillota > Clostridia > TANB77 > CAG-508 > Scatovivens. Next base: position 530 of record CAZYST010000080.1, on the reverse strand, counting down.
TCCAGATTTATTTTATAATTTCCTTCTAAAAGATTTTTTACTTTATCTTTATATCTTCTACTTAAATCATTTAATGCGAATCCACTTTGAACAGCATATAAAATTGCAAGTAATGTCTTATCTTCATAATCCTTAAATGTATATAAATAATTGTTAAGGTATAAATCTGGCAATTTTACATCATAGGAATAAAATAAAATGTCTTTTATATTTAAATCGATTTTAGACGTAATTTCGACACGAGTAAGGTCATAATCTAAGTTGCTTTCAATACGTTTATTATATATTTTAATTCTATTATTAGTTTTACCCATGTAATATGTCTTATTATCATAGCCACAACTAAATACTCTAAAATCTTTTTTGCGCTCTTTATCAAGACCGACAAATATCGAGAATATTTACTTTTATGTCCATAGCCATATCTATGTTTTTTATAATCCAATTCTTACTAAGATGTAAAATATATCTCAGTAAGCCCCTATTTTCAACTTTATTTGGATTAAACTCAACAGTGAAATTATATTCAC
>CAZYST010000079.1:0-1554 GCA_964650305.1 uncultured Lachnospiraceae bacterium | reverse complement strand
CAAAAACCCCAGAGGTACACGTATCTTTGGACCGGTAGCAAGAGAGCTTCGTGATAAGGAATATTCCAAAATCCTCAGCCTCGCTCCCGAAGTACTTTAATAGGAGGGGCGAAGAATGAGTAAAAAAGTTCATGTAAAAACCGGTGATACGGTAATGGTTATCAACGGCAAGGACAGAGGCAAGACCGGTAAGGTTATGCAGGTTTCTCCTTCCGAAGGTAAGGTTATCGTTGAAGGTGTAAACATCGTTTCAAAGCATGTTAAGCCCAGAAAAATGGGTGAAGCAGGCGGTATCATTAAGGCTGAGAGTGCTCTTTATGCCGATAAAGTACAGCTTGTTTGTCCCAAGTGCGGCAAAGCCGTAAGAGTCGGTCACGTTATCGACGAAAAGGGCAAGAAAGTTCGTGTTTGCAAAAAGTGCAACGCACACATTGATTGATAAGGGAGGACAACAAAAATGGCAAGACTTAAAACTATGTATACTGCTGACGTTGCTCCCGCACTTATGAAGAAATTCAATTACAAGAGTGTAATGCAGATTCCCAAGATTGATAAAATCGTTATCAATGTTGGTTGCGGTGAAGCACGTGATAACCCCAAGGCTGTAGATGCTATAGTAGGTGATATCGGTAAGATTACCGGTCAGAAACCCGTAGTATGCCTTGCAAAGAAATCAGTCGCTAACTTTAAGCTTCGTGAGGGTATGCCCAACGGTGTTAAAGTTACTCTCAGAGGCGAAAGAATGTATGAGTTCCTTGACAGACTCTTCAATCTCGCACTTCCCAGAGTTCGTGACTTCAGAGGCATTAACCCCAACTCCTTTGACGGCAGAGGAAACTATTCTCTCGGCGTTAAGGAACAGCTCATTTTCCCTGAAATTGAGTATGATAAAATCGACAAGGTACGTGGTATGGATATTTGTATCGTTACTACCGCCGCTACCGACGAAGAAGCAAGAGAGCTCCTTTCACTTATGGGTGCTCCGTTTGCGAAATAAGGAGGGGTAAAAATGGCAAAGACATCAATGAAAGTTAAGCAGGCAAGACCCGCTAAATATTCAACCAGAGCTTATAACAGATGCAAGATTTGCGGTAGACCCCACGCTTATTTGCGTAAGTACGGTGTATGTCGTATCTGTTTCAGAGAACTTGCACATGCCGGACAGATTCCCGGTGTTAAGAAAGCAAGCTGGTAATTTAGAGCTTAAAGCAAAAGGAGGTTTACGGTATGCAGATTACCGATCCCATCGCTGATATGCTTACAAGAATTAGAAATGCTAATTCGGCAAAGCATGACACAGTTTCTGTTCCCGCTTCGAATATGAAGAAAGCTATAGCTCAGATTCTTGTGGACGAGGGTTATATAAAGAGTTTCAAGGTAATTGAGGACGGAAAACAGGGCGTTATCGAAATCGCTCTCAAGTACGGCCCCAACAAGAGCCAAGTACTTCTTGGTTTACGCAGAGTATCTAAGCCCGGTCTGCGTATATATACTGACTGCGAGAATATGCCTAAGGTTATGAAAGGCCTCGGCATTGCAATTCTCTCAACTTCA
>CAZYST010000078.1:0-1563 GCA_964650305.1 uncultured Lachnospiraceae bacterium | reverse complement strand
TTAATAAGAGCCGGATGCGCTCCTTCCATATAATCAGATTGAAAAGCAAGAACAGACATTTTTTCCTCGAACAAAACAATTATCGCCGAAAAATCGATGTTGTACAAGATTGAGGGGAGTGGTGGTTAAATTTCCCGCAGATTTTCGCAGATAAAATGATTGTATGTTAGAACACGTCGGTCATTGTTCTCAAAATAACCACCATCAAACAAAACTTTGCTAACCGGTGGTTTCGGCAAGCTCAACCACCAGACAGGGATGCAAACCTCCGGTGGTTGAGGTACTCGAAACCACCAAATTGAATTACAAACTAGGTCATTGAGGTTCTCGAAATGACCACTGGAAAACAAAACTTGAACCATACGGTACTGTTAGTTTCTCGTTCAGAGTGACGTGTAAAGAAACCACCCATTAAACAAAATTTGAAACGCAGAACAACAAAACAATAAAACTATACGAACTAGCATCAAAAAAAAACAAACTTTAATTAAAATGAAAAAAACTGTAAATCAGTATATATTTTAGACAATAGGTTTTTAATTCAAGGAGGTTTATTATGACAACAGCAAATCAAAGATATTTCACAATAGACGATATTCCTGATTCACCTGGAAAAAGAGTTTTGCTTGAAATTTTAAATTCTCCAAAGGTTGACAGAGAAAAACTTCGTCGTGATGTAAAAAAATACGAAAAAAAGCGTCTTGCTGAATGGGCGGAAGAAGACAAAAATGGCAGAGCTAAAAAATGACCTTTCTTCCGCTTGAAACAGAAATTTTCACTTATCAGCATTTGCTGGATTCTGATGAAAATATTGATTTGATACAAACATTCTCTGTGAAAGAAAAGACAGGAAAAGGTCTTGAACTGTATCTTAAAAACACTTCTGTGTTTGACGAGAAAAATAGTTTTGCACGTACATATCTTATAAAAGACAAACGCAGTAAAGAACTTGTGGCATATGCACATTATGAAAAGTTCGGTTTTCATCGTCTGGACGCTGAAAAAGAAAAATTCGTACATTCACATGTGAAACCTAAATATGATGAAGGCTGTATTTTCATGTACCAGACAATATAAGCAAAAATATAAAATCATCGCCGTAATGTTACGGCGGTAAAATATAACTATTACAGGCAAAGAACTGGCTCCCGCAAATAAGTTCGTTTGCGAGGAGAATCCATGCCAAGAAGAATAAAAGAAACCACCGGTTTGCTGTCTACAAACCGTCCGTGCAGGTGTCAACAAACTGGTCGGGTGATAGTGTACAAACCGTTAATAGATTTTGCAATTACGAAATATACAATCCACTCTCACTTTACGATGCTACAAAAATGTAATACTATAAAAATAGTTTTACTAAAAAGATTTTCTTGCATTAGGAGTTGTATGAGCGGCGCCCATCCCGGTGGTTGAGGCTCTTGAAATGGCCGACATGTTTCAACATACAATCATTTATCTGCGAAAATCTGTGTAATCCGCGGGAAATTCAACAAACATATACGGTTTGATATAAATATTTTAACAGGAGATTTTTTTGAAAAAATCAATCAAAACACTGGATAT
>CAZYST010000077.1:0-1574 GCA_964650305.1 uncultured Lachnospiraceae bacterium | reverse complement strand
AATCTGGATCACGGCAAGGTCCTGGGGATTGTAGGAGAGTCTGGTTCTGGTAAGTCGGTCACTGCATACTCAATCATGCAGATTCTGGCCAGTACCGGTAAGATTGTTTCTGGTTCCATTAAGCTGGATGGACAGGAACTTGTTGGTGCTGGCGAAAAGGTAATGAAAAACGTTCGTGGTAATAAGATCTCTATCATTTTCCAGGATCCTATGACCTCGCTGAACCCTACCTATACCATTGGTAAGCAGCTTATGGAGGCGATTCTGCTTCACACCGATCGGAATAAGAAGGAGGCCTATGAGCGTGCTGTGGAAATGCTCCGGTTGGTAAATATCAACGAGCCGGAAAAGCGCATGAAGCAGTATCCCTTTGAGTTCTCCGGTGGTATGCGTCAGAGAATTATGATTGCTATGGCTCTGGCCTGTGAGCCTGATATTTTGATTGCCGACGAACCCACCACTGCCTTGGATGTTACCATTCAGGCCCAGATCCTGGAGCTGATGAAGTCTCTTCAGGAGGAGCTGGGGATGGCAATTATTATGATTACTCATGACTTGGGCGTTGTGGCTCAGATGTGTGATGAGGTTATTGTTATGTACGCCGGCTCCATCTGTGAGCAGGGTACAGCAGACGAGATTTTCTATAATCCCTGTCACGAGTATACTAAGGGCCTGATGCGGTCCATTCCCTCCACCAGTAGCGCTGGTACCCGGCTTCAGCCCATTACCGGTACCCCCATTGATCTGCTGAATATGCCCGAGGGCTGTCCCTTTGCACCCCGGTGTGATGCAGCCATGAAGATCTGTCTCCGGCAGCGCTGTGAGCGGATGCAGCTCAATGAGGACCATCAGGCTGCATGTTGGGTGAATGTCAAGAAGGGGCTGGAAGATGGCTCCATTACATCTGAAAACACTGACGGAGAGGAGGATGCGTCCAATGAGTGAGCAGAAGAATCAGCCCCTTGTTGAAGTAAAGGACCTAAAACAGTATTTCAACATTAATATGGGCCTTTTCAAAAGTAAGCCCCTGAAGGCTGTAGATGGCGTATCCTTCACCATTAACAAAGGTGAAACCCTGGGTTTGGTTGGTGAGTCCGGCTGTGGTAAGACCACTGTAGGACGGACCTTGCTCCATCTCTATAAGCCCACCGCAGGTGAGGTTTGGTTTGATGGAAAGCAGATTAAGACCAAGCAGGATATCTCCGAATTCCGGAAAAAGGCCACCATGGTATTCCAGGATCCCTATTCCTCGCTGAATCCCCGTATGACCGTGTCCGATATCATTGGGGAACCCCTGGATATTCACAAGCTTTATTCCACCAAGGCTGAGCGAGAGGAAAAAATCCTGGAGCTTATGAGCCACGTTGGTTTGAACAGTGAGCATGCATCCCGTTATGCCCATGAGTTCTCCGGCGGTCAGCGTCAGCGTATCGGCATCGCCCGTGCACTGGCTGTTAATCCTGAGTTTATCGTTTGTGATGAGCCTGTTTCCGCTCTGGACGTTTCTATTCAGGCTCAGGTAATCAATATGTTTGATGAGCTTCAGGAGAAGCTGGGGCTTACATATCTTTTTA
>CAZYST010000076.1:0-1622 GCA_964650305.1 uncultured Lachnospiraceae bacterium | reverse complement strand
GTGTGTTTTTCACCGGACAGTGTGAAAGTTTGGTCTTTCCGGGAATGGATGGTGCACAGGGTATCCTGGCGAACCATGAACGAACCGTTACGTGTGTAAGTGCCGGTGAGGTTAAGGCTAAGATCGATGGAGAGTGGCGATATGCTGCCATAAGCGATGGATATGCAGAAATTTCTGGGGATCATGTGGTGATCCTTGCGGATACTGTGGAGCGACCGGAGGAAATCGATATCAAACGTGCCCAGGAAGCGAAGGAGAGGGCGGAAGAAAAGCTGCGCCAGAAGCAGAGTATCATGGAATACTATCATACGCAGGTAGCATTGAACAAAGCCATGAATCGTCTGAAGGTAAATCAAAAGCATTTTAAGTAAAAGGTAATTGTTTGTGGTTCTGAACAGTTACAATAAAAGATATATGGGGACAGCTATGTTGGCTGTCCCTTTTGTCTTGTAAAATGGATTGGGATTCGCTATACTAAATAAGTTAAGAATAACGATTCAGAACCCGAATGTAACTGTTCAGAACCATGAATCCCGCAAGGGGACTAGTGTACTGACACGTTGATATTCAGGCAAACCTCCTTGTCTAATTTTCCATTGAACTGCGTTGTCTTCAATCAACGATGCCACCGCATCGCCTCATTCAGACGCCTTGTCAATGGAAAATTATCCTGCGGATTTTTGCTAGATATCAACGTGTCAGTACACTAGTCTACATCTGTAGAACTTCCTAGATATTTACCATGTATCATTATAAGTAGTTTTTACTTTTTTTACAAGAGAAACTGAAAGGTTTATGTAACCTGTTTATTTCACGCGCTTTGTAATTGTTTTGGTAGCAACATTTCCCTTAGCGTCCTTTACCGTTACTTTAATCTTATAAGTACCTGTTTTGCGGATCTTATAGCTGTAAGAGTTTTTGATGAGTGTCTTTGCAGCTACTTTTTTGTTGTTGCGGTAAATTGCAAATGTGTACTTAAAAGGAGAGATCCCCTTATTGTTTGTCTTAGCAGTAAACTTGACTGTAACACCCTTTTTTAAGGTTTTGTTTGTGGTCAGACTGGTTAGGGACAGACCGGTTACCTTTTCCACGGCAAAGGCGGTTGCTTTGTTGCCTGCCTTGTCAGTTACTTCTGCAATAATGGTGTAAGAGCCACTTTGTGTCGGAGTCCAGATTAAAGTTTTATCCTTTGTAGTAGTTGTCGTACCGTTATGTATGACATGGTAGGTATAACTTAACTCTGTACCACCCTCTACAACGGTAGTTACTTCATAACTCTGTCCTACAGAAAAGCTGGTGGAAGAAAATGATAGTTCGCAGCTTTTGATTGAAGAAGAGGCAGTTGTATTGGTCGCGTTAGTATCCCCGTTTTTGGTAGCCGGAGCAATGGTTGCCGTGCCACCTGGTGTATCGGCTGCAGAAGCCGGAGACGTTGCCTTGACATCAGGAGTCTCGGTCGCTTTCGGAGTGCTGGTAGCCTTGCCTGGAGCTGTGGTTTTGTCTGGGGTTGTAGTTTTATCTGGGGCTTTGGTCTTAGCTGGTATGGTTGCCTGTGGTGCCTCAGTGATGAATGGTGGGAAGGTTCTAATCGGACCAAAGGACTCCGTTGGTACAGGGACTAC
>CAZYST010000075.1:0-1634 GCA_964650305.1 uncultured Lachnospiraceae bacterium | reverse complement strand
GAATTGTAAAAGAGATAGGTCGGATGCCATATGGCAATCCGTTTTATTGATTTATGCTCAGGAATCGGAGGTTTCCATTCCGGCTTGATGGCAACAGGACATTTCGAATGTGTAGGACATGCCGAAATTGACCCACACGCTGACAAAGCATATAAAGCCATCTACGGTGAAGAAGGAGGTTTGAATTATGGAGATCTGCGAAAAATCGACCCAAAGGAACTGCCCGACTTTGACTTACTCTGTGGAGGATTTCCTTGCCAGAGTTTCTCGGTTGCAGGGCGAAGACTTGGATTCCAAGATACAAGAGGCACTGTCTTCTTTGAAATTGCCCGAATCATTGCAGAGAAACGGCCTCCATTTTTACTCTTGGAAAATGTCCCCGGTTTGTTATCGCATGACGGCGGCAGGACGCTTACTACCATCTTCTCCGCGCTTGTTGAAATGGGGTATCATCTCGAATGGATGGTGCTTAACAGCAAATACTTCGGAGTCCCCCAACAGCGAAGAAGGTTGTACATTATCGGATGTCTTGATGAGAGATGTGCCGGAAAAATATTTCCTCTCGGAAGCGGCAAGGCGAAAAATCTTAAGCAACTTATCCCAGGCGCACAAGGACAGCGAGTCTACGAAACAGACGGAATAGCCTGTACGCAATGTGCCGGATCTGGAGGCTGGGGCGGCAAAACAGGATTGTATTTTATTGATATGAATGTCGATCCCAAGATTACCGAAGTTGCTCGATGTATCACAGCAAGACAGGATTCCGGAGTCAGTAACCACAGAGGCGAACACTCTGCTGTGCTTGTAGAAAATGAACCGCCAAGGGCGATGCTTACACCGGACAGAGAGAAGGTCAGACAGCAGGGACGGCGCATCAAAGAGCCGGACGAGGCTATGTTTACAATTACAGCCCAGGATAAACATGGTATCTACCACAAGGGCAGAATTCGAAAACTAATGCCCATAGAGTGCTGGCGCCTACAAGGATTTACAGATGAACAATTCCATAAAGCAGAAGCGACCGGACTTACAGATGGTCACTTATATCGAATGGCAGGTAACGCAGTCAGCGTACCTGTCATTACTGCTATTGGCAGAAAGATCTGTGAAGTAAATGATGAATTTAACATTGTGAAGGAGTGATAAAAAGTGCTGAATGCAATTATTACGGCAAATGAACAGACGGCAGTTGTGGAGTTCCCGATTGATCGATATGAACTGCAACGACAACTCAATCAAATCGGTTTGCGCTGCGGTGCATACAGAATCCGATTGACCGATAACGAGGATGATGATATTCAGGTCAAACTTTATGCGGATAATGATTTTGGAAATCATGTAATTCGACTATTCAACAAAAGAGATACCTTGGACGATGTCCATACGGCGGTTGGCGCAATTACCATCGCTCCCGATGAAGTGAAGGAAGACCTTGAAGAATATATCCTTCATGACCAGCTCACAGGGGCAGGTCACCTCTACAGAACCATTCAGGAACTGAAGGAAAGTATTGCCCCGGTGGTAACGACCTTCTACTGTCCCCTTACCGCACAAATTCAGGATGAAGAATATGGGGATTTGCATGAGGTCGGTGATTACGAAATCAGAGCAGCCAGGCATGAAATTGAAGAACG
>CAZYST010000074.1:0-1639 GCA_964650305.1 uncultured Lachnospiraceae bacterium | reverse complement strand
GAAACCGTCAGCTAACAGTTGATAAGTGATTAGTTCCTTATCACTGTTAAGCCAAGGGTTCCTGTGCTTTTCATGTTTTGAGGTCTCCGTTATGAAATTCTGGGTAATCCCGTACAATTCAGGAGTTTCTACCGCCCCGGAGGGGCTGTTATCGCAGTAAGTTCTACGTTTGCAGTGACGGAATACGGTGAGGGTCTCCGACGGCCCCCTTTCTGTGTTGACAGAAAGAGGGGAAAGAGCAACCAAGAGGGGACTATTCACAGACGTCCCCTCTTGGAACACCCCTCCTGAGACAGTTACTGCGCCGTGTTTTCACGACGGCGGCTGGCTACGCGAGCGCCGCCCTCCCGGTGGTTACGCAGGTACTCAGAAAAAACGAACCACTCAGGAGTTTCCACCGCACCAGAGCCTCCTTGGATTGACAATCTAAGGAACCTCTCCGAAACCGGAACATGGTACGGGAAACGGGCAGCCCGGTTACGAAACGGTTCGGTAATCCCGTACAATTCAGGAGTTTCTACCGCACCAGAGGGGTTGTTACCGCAGTCGAGATTACGAACTGCCCCGAAACTTTCGGCCTTCCAATCCCTCAGTCAAAACCTTCGGTTTTGCCAGCTCCCTTTGCACAAGGGAGCCAGCCGTAACCAAAACACCGTGCGTAAAACAGACATCTCAGTTACGAATCCCGCAAAAAACAGGCAGCCACACTGTGACTGCCTGTATCCATCAGGACTGATTCTGTCCCCCGCCGGAGCGCTTATTGTGATAATAGTACCGCCGACGATTGTTCCGGGGCTTTTTCGCCTTTTCTTCCCCGCCTTCGGCCTTGACCTCCGGCTTGGGTTTTGCCTCCCGAGGCTCCTTCACCTGAGGTGCAGCCTCCTGGGGACGCTTTTTCTTGTCCGGACGGCGATTGTTCCGGGGCTTCCGCTTCGGTTCCTTCTGAACGCTTTCTTCCGCAGGCTTCTCCTGAGGCACGGCCCGGGGCTTCTGCTCCTGCTTCTGGTTCCGGTTGCGGCGCTCGTTCCGGTCACTCCGGTCATTCCGTTCACTCCGCTCTCCACGGTCGTTCCGGTTGTTCCGGTTGCCACGTTCACTCCGCTCGGCACGTTCTGTCCGTTCGGGGCGATCTGCCCGGGGAGCTTCGGGGGTGTAGTTGCTGAGGACGGATTCGTCAAACATGGTGATCTTCTCCGGCTCCTCCTCCTTCACCGGCTTGGGCAGGGGAGGCAGATCCGTGGGAATGGGGGGATCGGTCTTTTTGCCCTTGCCATTCCGGAGCACACAGATGTCACAGTTGTTGTAGCATTTCACTGTGGAGGGATCGTTTTCCAGACGAACCTTAACCGTCTGCTTCAGCAGACTGGAATCGGTGACGGTGCCGATGCCGTCGCAGGTATTTACCAGAGACTCCACCTTGGGGGATGTCTTGATCAGGGATTCATAGGCATCCTGCTCGTATTTCAGACAGCACATCAGTCTGCCGCAGGTGCCGGAGATCTTGGTGGGATTCAGGGACAAATTCTGGGTCTTTGCCATTTTAATGGAAACAGGCTGAAAATCATCCAGAAACTGTTTGCAGCAGAAGGGTCTGCCGCAGATACCCAAACCGCCCATCATCTTTGCCTCGTCCCGGACA
>CAZYST010000073.1:0-1760 GCA_964650305.1 uncultured Lachnospiraceae bacterium | reverse complement strand
ATGGCGTGGAGCCTGAGGGCGAGCGCGTGGAAGGCAAGGTCGGCAGCGCGTACATCATCAACTGCACGGCAGCCTATGCGAAGACGCGGCTGCTGACGGTTAAGGTGACTGAAAACGGCTTGCCGAAGCCCGGCGCAATCGTGCGGTTTGAAATTGCCAACATGGCTGAGCTGCACGCCATCAACGAACAGACGACGGACGATGACGGCAAAGTTTCGCTGCTGACAGGTCTGGGCACGATGAACCTACATGTACACGATACGAAAAGATACCTGCGCTGCAGCGTGGACGTGGAGACTTGCGATTCGGTGACGCTGGATTTCGCCAACGCCGTGGAGCTGGAGTATGCTTCGACCTTCAGCCAGCGCGCGCCAAGAGGGACGAAGATTCAGCCGTCCCAGTTTTCACAGGAAACGCTCCGCGCACATGCCGCCATGCTGAAGGAATGTGAACGCCTGCGCGCTGAAAGAATCGCATCCTTCCCTAAGTCGGATCCCGACGTGGCCAAAGCCCTCGGCAATCACGCAGAGATCGAGACGTTTCTGGCCAATTCCCGCTTTGAAGAGGCGGACAAGCGCGCGCTGCTGGGAACGCTGACCGACAAGGATTTTGGCGACGTCACGGCGGACACGCTGTCGGACGCGCTGTCCGGCGCACTGCCGTTCAAGACGAGCTATCCCGAATCGATCTGGCACGAGGGCGTGCTTCGGCCTAGGATATGGAACGAGCCGCTATCCCCCTCTCGCGCCGTTCTGAGAACGGCCTTTTCGGCGAACTCTGCGCAGTCGCTCTGGAACATGATGCGCGACGCCATCGAGCTTTGCGAGATGACGCCGGTAACGCTGACACCCGACCTGCGCGCCATGGTTCGCGCAAAGCGAGCGAGCGAAGCGGCTCTGGACGTGCTGTATGTGGCTGCTGCGAGAGCCAACGGCATCGCCGCGCGGCTGAACCCCGTCTCCATGGAAAAAGAGATCTGGGACTGTCAATGGAAATCGCTGTTGCCGACCCGCAAGGCCGACGCAAAGCTTGTGCTGGTGGAAAAATCCGGCCGCGAGCTGGTGTATGGCGTGCACTTCACCGTGGGCGTAAAGCGCGGCGGCGCATTTCATACGCTCAACCTATACGGCGCATCGCTGAAGGGACGGCTGGAAATTCCCGTGTTTGCGGGCAAATATCGCGTAACGGTCTGCGCCCGGCAGATCGACGGCGCTTATGACGGCGCGATCACGACGGCAGCCGTCCGTTCCGGTGAGGAAAGGCAGATCGAGGTTCGCCTGCCCGAGGATCGCTCTGCACAGCTGGTGCAGTGTACAAAGCTGCCCAAGCTGGCTGCGGGTACAAAACTGCTGCCCGAGGAAGGGCGACCGGCGATCATCGCACAGATCGCGCCCGGACAGGAGCCCACAGAACATTTTCTGAACGAGCTGCTGGAAGCGAAGGACGCCATCTCGGAAAGCGGCGCGGCGATTCATCTGCTGGCAGACGCAGGTTTTGAAAATGTCAAGCTGCAGACCACCCTTCGCGAAATCGAATCTTCGGAACTGCTGATGCATACAGATGCAGCCACGCTGCTTGACTGGCGTGCTCTGCTGAACGCGGGCGAGCTGCGGTTGCCGCTGGTCGTGGCAGTGGACGCTGCAGGCAACGGTCGGTTTGCCATCGCGAACTACAATGTTGGCTCGGTGCTGTCGATGCTCCGCGCCATCGGTGTGAAGGAGACATGAAAATGGACAATCGCAAGTGGTTTAAGGAAGCCG
>CAZYST010000072.1:0-1822 GCA_964650305.1 uncultured Lachnospiraceae bacterium | reverse complement strand
TTGAAGGAAGTCTCCTGACCTCCTTTATGCTTTAAAGCTTAGAAGTGGTACTGAATTGCACCGCCGATCAGCCATGCATTCATTGTATCCATCTTGCCGATCGGTTTGCTATTACCGTTGGTGTACTTATCGTAGATCTTGTCATTGCCGATGCCTCTCAGGTGAGCGTAAGCAAGGTCAAGCTGCCAGTTCTGATTCGGCTTCCAGGATGCACCGCAAGCAACCCAGAGACGCTTGCTGTCCGGGATCACAGCAGTACGTGTTGTCTGGTCCTTGATCGGATCGGTTTCCATACCAAAACCGCCACGGATAGTCCACTGGTCGTTGAGCTTATAGTCTGCGCCGACTGTGAAAAGCCATGCTGCACGCCAGTTATTTTCGATTGCAACTGTTCCCAGACCTGCGTACTGAGCAATAGCACCGGCAGGCATACCAAGACCGGTATACAAGTCATCAGGGTTGTTGGCCTTGAATTCCATGGTCTTAAACTTTTCCCAGTTGGACCAACGAATCAAAGTAGAAAGACGCAGTCTTTCTGTGGCTTCCCATGTTGTGGAGAACATCACTGTTTCCGGTGTGGACAGACGACCGCGACCGAATACGGTTGCTTCCTGACCGCCAATGTTCAGAGTGTAATCACCCTTGGCGTTAACCTTGGCGCGGGAACGATAGGACAGACCGGCACGGAAAGACTCAACCGGAGAAACCATGATGCCGAGGTCATAGGTAAACATCCAATCTTCGCCGTGGTATTCGAATTCATCGTGAGTACCTGTCGGCAGACCGTTCTTCAACTTGGAGTAGGTGTACATGGCAGAAACACCTGCACCGAGGCTGACGTGTTCATTGACCTTCCAAGCAACTGTCGGATTGATGTCGATAGTAATGATGCTGCCACTGATACCCTTGTTACGGCCAGTCCAATCAGCACTGTATTCGTCAGCAAGACCGTAGGGAGCTGTCAGACCGAGACCGACCCACCAGTTTTCGTTAACCTGATGGCTGATGTAGCCGGACGGAACCGGAACAGCCTTGCGACGGCCGTTTTCGTGTTCGCCGTCAAAACCCTTGTATTCAAAATCAAGAATAGTCAGGACAACGTTCTGCTGAACGTTTGTACCGGGGATAAGAGTCAAACCTGCCGGGTTGTGAGCAATAGCAGAAAGGTCGTCACCGACGATACCGGCACCAGCGTAAGCGCGGCCGAGACCTGTAACGCCCTGTTCAGTCAGCTGGAAGCCGGCAGCCTGCACGGCGGAACCACACAGCATTGCAGCGGATAAAGCTGCATAGCCAAGTTTAGTTGTAAGTTTCACTCTTATCTCCGTATGGATATATGCATAAATAAAACGGCATTCTGAAGAAAAAAAACACCAAAAAACGAGTGATTTTTTAGGTACAAACCCGTAAATTTCACTGTTTTTTGACGTTTTACAGCTCTCAACAACGATTTTTATATGAGCTGACTCATGCACTGTGCTCATTGTGGGTTTATTTCTGCTCAAAACGACGTTCAACGCAACAAACCGACTTAAACTGAATGAGTTGCCTCCGACGAAATTCCGTTTAGAAATTCCAATCTCAAACAAAAGTCGTTTAACGAATATTGTGGAGACCGTCTCTATGAGTGCATGGATTTATATCGGCAGCGCTGTCGGTGTCATCGTCATCTGCGTGTTGGTCGCATGCTCGCTTCGCAAGCACGCCGAAGCTGAAGAAAGAACGAGACACGATTCTCTTCCCTGGATTCTGCTTCTCTATTCCGCATTTTCAATCGTCAGTATGTGCTGTGCGCTGACTTACGGAAACAAAACCGATAAAG
>CAZYST010000071.1:0-2251 GCA_964650305.1 uncultured Lachnospiraceae bacterium | reverse complement strand
TTAAAACTTTATTCAAATTCCTTTTTGAATTCAATAAATTTCAAACTAAAAAAATTGTTTATTCGTTTGAAAGTTTTTATAAATATTTATTTTATAGTTGTAATAACGGATATAATAACTCAAAAGGGTTTTTATCAAATATATTTAAATTTTTAAGGAGAATAAATTATGTCTGAAACAAATAAGAATGTGCCTGCACAACAAAATAATGAGAGCAAAAAACCTTCGACATTAGTAGATAAGATATCTGGAGCAGGAAAGACGGCAGTTACGGTAGGAACTGGACTTGGCGGAATTCTTGGAGGATTAGCTGCATTATTGTCAGCTTTTGATAAAGATGAAAAATAAATTTAATATACAGGTAAAATAAATATTATCTATCAAGATATTAAATAAATAATTGATTTTAAAATTATTATATATAGAGGTGGCTATGAGTGGTAATAGTGATTTTATATTGCAATTAAATGATAAAATTATTGAAAGAAAAATATCTAATTTTGTAGGATATGAAGAATTAATTTCTGAGATTCAAAAAATTGCAGATATGATTTTTGATAGCAAAAAAAGAATTCCTATTGAAGTATTAAATTATTTTTCTATAAATGGAAATATTATGCTATATGGTAAAGCTGGAGTTGGAAAAACTTCTATAGCCTATAAAATCGCATCATATATACTAAATGAATACGGTATAAAAAGCTATCAATTATCCATAGCAGATATTATTGAAACTAATTTAGGCAAAACCACAAGCAATATTAAAACGGCAATAGAAGATGTAAAAGATATATCTAAAGAATACGGTTCTTTATTAATATTAGACGAAGTCGATAGATTATTTATAAATAGAAAAAATGATAATGAAATATCTGAATTAAAAAGAATGCTTATAGAATTTATGGATTTTTTAGATAATTTAGCCATAAATGATAAAATAATGATAATAGGGATTACAAATCTTAACGATGATTTAGACGAGGCTTTTAAAAGAAGGTTTATTTTTCAATATAATATAAAGAATGATGAAGAAGTTTTATATAAACTATTTAAAGATGCAAATAAAATTTTATCTATTGAAATGTCAGAAAAAGATTTAAAGCAATATTCAAAATTATATGCTCAAAAAGAAAAAACTTGCGATTTTGTAAAAAGTTTATATAGAAAAGAGATTTTAAATAATTATGGTAAACATAAAGAATTAAAAAATAATATAATAAAAAAAATTAAAGAAATGGAGGCTTAATTTATGTCTATGTCTATAGCTATAGCGACAATTAGCATTAAAGATAATAAAGAATGCATAGAAATAAATGAAAATGATAGTCTTATTATCACAGATTATTTAAATGAATTAATATCTGATAATTTTGCAGAAAAAATATTCTATGAAGAATATAAAGGTGAGTATGATGAAATATCTTATAAAATTTTGGAGAATAATCATATAGAAGAAATATTCAATAATTTGTTTTCTGAAGAAATTAAACTATTTAAAGAATATTTTGAAAGTAAAGCTTTAATTGATAAAGATGAAATATCCAAAAGATTAGAAAACATATCTGATATAAAAAATATTTTTATTAGATATTTTATAAGTAAAGAAAAAGATAAAATTATAATAATTTGTTAAGGGTGAAAATATGAATAAAAATTCAGTAAAAGGTGCAATAGGAGAAGGTAAATCTATTGAAACAGGTGGACTTCAGCAACAAGACACTGGAGGTGGTATTGAACATATGAGGTCAAATAACACAAATACAAAAGATGGTGGTATAGATTATGTAAGAGAAAATAAGACAGGTAAATCTTATAAAGATTATAATACAGAATTAAAAAAAGGAGCAAAAAAATGAGTTCAAAAACTTATATATTAGGACAAGATAAAAATTATGAAGGTAAATTATCAAAACAAATTGTAGATAGTGTTATAGAAAAGTTTAAAAAGGCATACGATAAATATTTATCTGAAAATAAAACCATAGAAGCTTTTGAATTAAATGGCGGACAGGGTTTAACGGCTGGAGCCAAAGATTCTTGGAATTCATTTAAGAGTTGGTGTAAAAGAAAAAATATAGATATAATATATAATACTTCTGATGATATAGATAAGATAATATATAATTTAAGAGAAAGAGTAAAAAATAAGAATAAAAATTAATTAAATCGTTAAATGAAATAAATATTAATTTTATCTAATCAATATAATCTTCTTCTCTAATAATAAATTTTTCTTTATTGTTATAATCTT
>CAZYST010000070.1:0-2454 GCA_964650305.1 uncultured Lachnospiraceae bacterium | reverse complement strand
CCCCAAAAACAGCTACAATGAGCACAAGATGCTCATCAGTTACACCAAAGGAAAGGGTAAGAACCAGAGAGAAGCAAAGAAACTTCTGGTTATCCAGACAAGGAAGCAGAAGTTGGTCACTCAGAACATCAACATCTGTGAAGAGGCGTATAACCATATGCTCTCTACTCCTACCTCTGCCAAATTCTCCAAGCCCACAAAGAAAAATAGGGCTGGTGATGTGATAGAGAGGGTCTGGGATACCATGTCAGTGCATGAAAGGCTGAAGGGACACTTCGACCTGATGGCACATGACCTTCATGCTGTATCATACAGCTATGAAATCCTCGGTGACTAAGCTATGATTGGGTCAAGTGGGAGTAATCCTGCTTGGCCCTTTCTTTTTAACACATCTAGTTATGGATATAGTGCTTTTAATACTTATATTCTTCTTTTGTATTATATTCCCATTGTGGAGATGGTATCAGCCTAAGATAGAAGTGGTGGCACTTGTAAGGCACTATAGAGTATATCTCTGGTACAATCAATATGATGGAGCAGAGTACAAAGGGAGAGTATACAAATACCTGTTTGAAATATGAGCAAGGGTAAGAAGTACAACACACCCAAGAGGCACTGGAACAAAAGAATTGCCAAGAGAGGATGGTCATGGGGCTACTATAACTGTAGGGTAGGTGGCAAAGACAAGTTTACATTCAAGCACATCAGGAGGAGTAAGTTCTTCAAAAGGATAGATGCTATGAAACTGTCCATGACCAAACTGTGGAGGAGAGAATGGTGGGCTTGGGACATATAATAGAGTATGAAAAAGGTAATAATCATCACAGTATGGCTTATAGTCACTATGGCTCTATTCACATGGGCTTGCAGTATGTTGACTAAACCCAGCACAATTGCCAATATAGTTGGCATCCTGGCAGCAGTTCTCTATTCACTGCTGTCTATCAAAACAGAATGTTTCACATCAATAAGTTTAACTAACAAAAAGTCAAATGAAAACAATTAAAAAACTTCTCGTAATGCTTGTAGCCTGTGTGGCTATGGTAGGTATGAGTCCCTGTGAGAAAGTAGATGCAGGACATGAAGGTATCCTTGTCAACCTCTATGGTGATGACAAGGGTGTAGGTGAGGTATCCATGTGCACTGGCATGGTATGGTACAATCCATTCACTCAGTCAGTGTATGAATATCCTACCTTCGTACAGACAGTTGACTATGAACCCTTCACCATCAATGCAAAGGATGGTTCTGAGTTCACTGTTGACCCCACTGTATCACTGAAGATTGTGGATGGTAAGTCACCTCTTGTATTCAAGAAGTACAGGAAGGAACTGGATGAAGTAATTCATGGAACCCTCTACAACTATGTGAAAGATGCCTTCAGAATCCAGCTCAACAACTTCACTACTGACTACATTGTAAGTAACAGGGACTCTATTGAGAATGCCATTGAGAGGTACCTGACTGCTGCTCTGTTAAGGGAGAACTTCCAGCTTGAACAGCTTACTTCTGGTCTTAAATATCCTCAGACTATTGTGGATGCTGTGAACCAGAAGAACAGAGCAGTTCAGGAAGCTCAGACTGCACTCAATGAAGTTGCTGTTGCTGAGGCCAATGCAAAGAAACTCCTTGTAGCAGCACAGGCAGAGGCAGAAGCTAACAGACTGAAACAGCAGGCTCTTACTCCTCAGATTCTTGAGAAGATGTGGATTGAGAAGTGGGATGGTAAACTGCCTCAGTATGGTCAGGTACCCACACTCTTTAAGGACATTACAAAATGATGACCGCATGGCTTATAGGTCTTATCTTGAGTTTCTTAGGAATTTGGTTCCTTAAGAACTCAAGGTATGACAATAGCTGGAGACACTCCAAGGGTGGAGAGCCTGTCCTTAAGATGTGGGGGACTGATACTCCTCATTATAGGCACCGTAGTACCCATACTCAACATTATAGTAGGCTTTGCTGTAATTGTGTGGTGGGTTATAGCTACTTATGGTAATGAAGACTGGAGTTTATAAAGAGCGACAACAAGATAGTAAAATTCTTAAATAAGCCAATTAGATGACAGAAAGAGTCAGAAACTTCATCAAAGTAGCATTGATAATTGGGATATGTGTAGCTGGCATTACCTTCATGTACCAACTTGAGGGCAAGGCCAGCCCATCTCAACATGATGCTACTCCACCTCCTGACACTGTAATCTCTACCCCAGTGTTCATGGATAAACCTGCGAAAGAGGGCTTAATAGATGCCCTCAGGTATTATGACATTCATCACTCTGATATAGTGTATGCTCAGGCATTACTTGAGACAGGACATTTCAAGTCAGTAGGGTGTCTGAAACATCATAACCTATTTGGCCTATACAACAGCAAGGCCAAGAGATATTGCAGATTCAATCACTGGACAGAGAGTGTTATAGCATATAAGGAGTGGATACAAAGGAGATACAAA
>CAZYST010000069.1:0-2959 GCA_964650305.1 uncultured Lachnospiraceae bacterium | reverse complement strand
TATCATCAATTTCAATACCATTTTCTAATTGAATTAAATTTTTAATATTTATAAGTAAATTACTATGTAAGTTTTCTTTTTCAGTGTTTATTCTTGGAATGTATGTACAACGATAATATTTCAAATTTGACCCTAAAGCATTGTATTCTTTACCATTATCATTTTTGTAACCTAAAATAACATTCTTTAAGCGTTGATAAGTAATATCTTCACATATATTATTTTCATTATTAGTACACAAAATAAATTTTCTCTTTCCATTGTCTTTATTATTTATTTCTAATACTGCCTGAGCAGTTGTCCCTGAACCAGCAAAAAAATCTAAAACAATTGATTCTTCAGATGTGCTCATTTCTACTAAATCTTGTATTAATTTTAATGGTTTTTTCCCATTTTCAAATTTAACATTTCCTTCTTTAGTCAAATTATTCAAATTATATCCATCCCAATATGTACCTTTTATATCAGCTTTATAAATATCACCATTGATTTTTTCGGAAACATCTTTTAGCCAAGAAAATAATCTTAATTTTTCACCTTTATAGAATTGTTCATATGTAGTTCCTTTGTTCTTTCCAGTTTTAGGAATATATTCAATACTATAAAGAGAATCTTTATCAACTATAAAACCGTTTTTATTAAGAGAATCAATGACACGGGGCCTTATGGAACTTTGTGGCATTGCTGTTGTAAAGATCCTATCACTATATTTTTTATATATTTCATATTCACTAACATTTTCTAAATTTGCTTCTTTTGAAACAGAAGTAATTATTGGATTTTTTCTCTTATAAATTTTAATTTCATCACCTGTTCCATCAAAAGCACTACAACAATATTCTTTATTTCCAAAATCTTTTATTAAGCTCGTATATTTCCAACTTATATTATTAGTATTATAGTATTCAAGTAAATCATCTAGCTTTGTATAAGAATATATTTTATTAAAATTATTTGATTGCATTGAATTTTTTGAGTAAATTAAAATATATTCAATATTCTTTTTAAGCTTTTTATCTTCGCCGCCACCAGAAGCTCCGGCATTGTTCTTCATTTTTACCGAAATAATATTAACAAAGTTTTCTTCTCCAAATATATCGTCGCATAGCAATCTTAATTGAGCAACTTCTACATCATTAATATTTATAAAAATATATCCACTTTCATTAAGTAGTTGTTTGGCAATTTTTAATCTTTTTTCCATAAAAGATAGCCATTTTGAGTGTTTATATGAGTCTTCATTATCTACATAAGAGTCGTTATATATAAAGTCATTTACTCCTGTATTATATGGTGGGTCAATTATTATTACATCAATTTTCCCTTTATGAGTTTTTTCTAATAAGTACAAACTATGAAGATTATCTCCTTCAAGTAAAAAGTTAAAATTATCATTATCATTAGATACTATTTCTTTATCCTTAACTTCTTCAAAAGTAGGGATTTTAGTTTCTAATTCTTTGTCAACTCTTTCTTCATGTTCTTCCCAGATAAGTCCGTATTTTTTCTTTGTTAATTCATTTTCAATTAATGATAAATTATTCAATGTTTCTTCGTCAGTTATATTCTTTTTTATTTCATTTATTGTGTTCAACATTTTTTCTCTTTTAATTTTTGATAGGTTAGTTGTTTCCATTGCTTTCCTCCTTTGATTTTATTTCTACTATATCATTTAAAGTACATTTTAAAATATCACATATCTTTACTAAAGTTTCTAAAGGTACTGATTCATTTCTTCCCATTTTTGCCATAGCATTTGTACTTATTTTTGCTTGCTTACATAGTTCAGTTTTATTAATGTTTTTATCAATCATTAATTTCCAAAGTTTGTTATAATCTAATATCATTTTTTACCCTCTATTCCAAAATTTATATTCATTTATATTTTATCATTTATGCTTTTATATATCAATAAAATCTTGAAAATTTCAAGATAAAATATTTAACGTTTTTTTATACAAAAAAAGTTGAGGGTTTGGGATTTTTCCCACATCCGAATTTGTGCGGGAGTACAAATTCATTGCTTGCTAGACACAAAATTTACTCCCATATTTTATTTAACAAAAAAGAGGATTAAATTATTTATAATAATTTTTCCTCTTTTTTATAGATTATTTATACAAAATTTAATTCTTTTAATATAATTTCTTCAGCCATATTTTTATAATCGTTCATTAAATTTACCCATTCAATTTGGTTTATCTCTTTACTTTTTTCAGATAGTCTTTCATCCGATTTTTTATAATTTTCCATTAAATTATTTAATAGATTTTCTGAATCTTTACTTACTGAAATAAGATGATTAGTAAGTTCATTTTTCATTAAAAGTGAAATATATAATGCCTTTTTATGTTCTTTTAAATAAGTTAATCTCATTCTTCCATATTTGTTTATATTAATATTTTTGGTATCTTTTATAATTAAATCTGGTATTAAATAATCTCCTTGTTTTGTATAATTTATTTTCATAATTAAATCATTCCTTTCTAGTTTTTTAATTAAATTTCAACTACTGTTTTAGGTATTAGTAGTAGATTATCAACTATGTTGTTATCTTCAATATATGGACAATTTATAATTCCATCTTGATAAAAATGTTGTTTTATTAATTCCATGTATAAAAGTAAATCTCCTTCAGAATATTCATTATTTTCATATCTTTTGGTAGAAAATATAAAATAATCTTTCTCTAATTTTTCTAATTCCTGTTTATTAATTTGTTTACTATATTTAATTCCAATTTCATTATTATTTAAAATTTCATTAAGATAATCTAAATATTCTTTATTACTTTTTGATATAAATTCATCAGTAAATTTAATGTTCTTAATTTCAATATTATAATTTTTATCTCTTGTAATTTCTAGACTTGCTATTAGTCTTTGTATTAATTCTTTCTTTGTCTTTCTATTTAAACTATCCCATAAAAATGTAAATCCTAAATCATTTTTAAATAAAA
>CAZYST010000068.1:0-2970 GCA_964650305.1 uncultured Lachnospiraceae bacterium | reverse complement strand
CTTCTGCGCAAATTAATGTTTCTGATAAAATTCCACTGATTATAAATAATCAGACTTCTGAAAAAATAATAATTCCTTGTACAACGGAATCAAAGTTTGTTCTTGATACAACTGAAAAGTTTGAATCATATCAATGGTATTTGAATGGTGAATTGTTGGAATGTTCGGAGAAAGAATTCAGTCTTATTCCGGCAGAAAATGAGTATATAGAACCTGATAATTCAAATATTTTGAGATGTGTTTTTTCTGATGGAACAAAAATTTATTTTTCAGAAACAGAATTTACAGTAGAAATTCAAGATAACGTATTAAATTAAAAATGTTTTTTAGAAAATGGGAGATGAATACTATGAAAAAGTTAAAATTTATTTTGGAATTAGTAGGATTTTCTGCACTGATGATGTTTTCATCTTGCAATAATTTAGAACTGTCAGAATTTAAAAATGATGTTCAAAATTCAAGTAAAAAAGGTTATACATCTTTTGTTATTACTACCGGTTCTGCACGTTTTATTGCCGCTGATAATTATGATATTTCAAAAGTTACATCTTGGACTTTGTCCTATACGGATGAGTCAGTTGAAGATGCAGAGAAAAAATCTATTACATGGACATCTGAATCTGAAGAAACAGAATCCAGTTCATCTTATATAACAAAAGAAAACGGAATCCTAAAAGTTAATAAATTTCCTGTTGGAACTTATACTTTTGAATTAAAAGGAACTTACACAGAGAATAATGAACATACCTTGTATGGAATGAAGTCTGGAGTAAAACTTGTTGAAGATTCATCTAAGAATTCAATTTCTATTATGGTCGGTTCAAAAAAGACTGAAAAAGGTACTGGAAATTTAAGTTTAACTTTTGAAAATTTAAAATTGGATTCATCGGAGGTTGATTTTTCAGATGTTGCTGTTACTCTTTTTAATATTTCCACAAAAGAAAATATAGCGCTTGTAAAAGATACAGATTATACAATTGAAAATGCCGCAGTAACAATAACTAAAAATGATATTCTGTCTGGTTTATATCAAATAAGTTTTTCATATCCGGGACTAAAAATCATTATAGAAGGTGGAAACGATTTTATTGAAGTAGCAGATGGTTTAACAACAACAGGAACTGGTTCCCTTATTTGCCGTACAGAAAAAAAATATTATGCAACAAATGAAGCTACTTCTTATAACGGACTTTCTGCATTATCAAGAAAAAATCTTACAGATTTATTCAATGATATTTCAAAAACAAAACCTGAAGAAAGCGAAATTAGTATTTATATGGAAGAAACTCCAGAAATTGACATAGACGCAATTAATGCTTTAAAAAAACTGACTGATAAAATAATTTCCGTTTATAAAGGTTCAAAAGCGTCTTCTTCGATTTTATCAGTTCTGGATAGTGATATTTCTATTTCCGGAGAAATAATTCTTACCTCATCTAGTGAAAATAAAAAATTGGAAGTTACTTCAATTGCTGTTGGTATGAATTCTCCGTATGCAATTACTTTAAAAAATGGAACTTCTTTGTATAATTTAGATGAAAATATTTCAGAAAATTTTGCTGGAACTCTTACAATCAATGCAATTGATTCAACCGGAAAAGATAATTTTTCTGCATATATATCAAATCCATTTATAATTGCAAAAGCTGATATTTCTAAAAATTTATTGTTACAGGAAGAACTCGAAACACAAAATTCTTATACTATTGTTTCTGACTATGAAGAAACGGAAAAAACATATTCATATTCTTTAAAACCATCTAGTATTTCAGGACTTAATATAAGTTCTTCTGCCGATGCTACAATTTCTGCTGTTTTTGCAAATGATAGCAGTCAAACTTATTCTTCTGGTGCAGAAATTCCTTATATTAATGATACTCTGAAATTCTCGCTTACAGGAATTGAAAATGCTACCGTAGTTGGTTGGTATTTGAATCAAAATCTATTTGAAAACGATAGTTTTAATCCTTATACAAATGATATCTTAAATATAGATGGTAAAAATACTGTAACTTGTCTATTTTCTGTTGACGGCACGAATTATATAAGTCAATTTACCTTTGAATTCTTGAATGCAGTTGCAGTTTATAGTTCTTTGCAAAGAGCTTCTCAATCAAATAAAGTTTCTTTTGTTGCAGATTATAAAGATACAACTGAACAAAGTGTTGATATAATCAGCGAAAAACCATTAGCTTATTGTTTTGATGAAAATTCTGATTTGTATATGATTTGTAATGATGAATATACCAATCCGAATCTGTATAAATATTCAAGGCAAGTTTCTGCTGGTTATGATATAGAAAAAAAAGAATCGCTTATGAATTTTGCTGAAACTATAACAACTGAGATTAAAGATATTTCTTATGATGTAAGTAGTAATTATTTTTATATTTTAGCAACAGATGATACTAGAGCAACCGCTTATGCATTTTCGACAACTGGAAATAATATTGTTCATACAGTAGAAATTCCGACTACAATTGAAAACAATTCTTATAGCCTTAATCAAATTGCAGTTTATGAAAATAATGTTTATGTTGCTGATGAAAGTAATATATTAAAAATGAGTTTTACGGTTAGTGGAGAAACTGGTAATCCGGAAGTGTTTTATTCAGTAAGTGGTGATTTTACTAGCGGTTCTCCGAAAATTACTGATTTGCAAATTGGGGATGGTTGTGGTAATCACACAGAAACTCTTTATGCTTTAGTAAGAGATGTTAGTTTTAATGGTAATACTTATTATAGTAGAGGCGGATTGGTAGGTATTTCTACAAGTGATAGCAATTCTAAAGAGATTTATGGTTATACAGATGCAAGTTTTGGAAAGTTTGAAAGTGTTTCTGAATCAGATGGTAGTTCTCCATATGATTGTGAATTGTACGCTCCAAGAGAAACTTCTACAAACGAATTCTTTGGTCCGACACGTTTTGTTGCTGTTGTTCCTAAAAAACTTGTAATTTTTGATAACGG
>CAZYST010000067.1:0-2994 GCA_964650305.1 uncultured Lachnospiraceae bacterium | reverse complement strand
GCAATTTAATTATATTTTTTTATTTTCTTGTTTCACATCATTGACACAACAACATTAATTTTTTAAAAAATATTCAAATATATATTGACAATCAGTGAATAAAGTTATAATATATTAGCAATCAAACAAATAGTTTGCTAAATCAAGAGGTGGGAAAATGTCCGAAAGTTTAGATAATAGAAAAAAGAAAATATTACAAGCTATAATAGAAGAATATATAGAAACAGCAGAACCAGTTAGTTCAGGAAATTTAGTTGACGAATTAGATTGTAGTAGTGCCACAATAAGAAATGATATGGCAGAACTTGAAAAAATAGGATTTTTAGAAAAGCCTCATACTTCTGCAGGTCGTGTACCTTCACAAAAAGGATATAGATATTATGTTGATGAATTATTAAGAGAAGATTCATTAAGCAAACAAGAAATGAACATTATAAAAAATAGACTTGAAATAAAAGTAAATGAATTAGAAGATTTAGCAAGAATTGCTACAACTACATTATCAGAAATAACACACTATACAGCAATTTCAGTAGAGCCAGATGTAAATAAACATATAATAACAGATATAAAATTTGTTTTACTTGGAAACAGAATGTTAATGGCTGTAATTCTTACTGATTCAGGAGTAATAAAAGAATCTATTATAAAATTTGATGAAGATATAGATCAAGATCAAGTAGATGATTTAACATTTATATTTAAAAATAAATTAGTAGGTAAGTCATTAGAAGAAGTAAATTTACCAATGGAAGAGTTTATTGCTCAAGAAATGAGAGCAGGAATAAACGTAATAAAAAAGATTATAGAAGAAATAAATAAAATTTTAGCAGAAACACAAAAAGTATATCTTGATGGTGTAAATAAAGTTGTAGATATGCCTGAATTTAAAAAATCAGATATAGCAAAAGAATTTTTAAATGCATTAGATGCAAAAGATCTCGTTGTTGATGTATTAAATACTGGATTAGCTCAAGATATTAATGTATATATTGGTGAAGAAACAGAAAAAGAAGAGCTTAAAAATTTTAGTATTGTTACATTTAATCATATATTAGAAGATAAAGACATAGGAACAATAGGAATAATTGGACCAACTAGAATGGATTATTCTAAAGTAATTTCTGTTATGAAATACATTAGTAAAAAATTAAACGATGATTTCAAAAAAGGAAAATTTTAAAAGAAATGAGGAATAAAAAGTGGAAGAAAACAAAAACAATGTAGAAGAAGTTAAAGAAGAAAAAATAGAAGAAAATGTAACTGAAACTACAATAGTTGAAAATGAAAAAGTAGATAAAGCAGAATTAGATGAAGCAAATGATAGATATAAAAGATTATTTGCAGAATTTGAAAATTATAAAAAAAGAAGCCAAAAAGAAAAAGAAGGAATTTATGGAATGATTACTGGAGATGTTGTTTCAACAATGCTTCCAATAATGGATAATTTAGAAAAAGCAGCTATTGCAAAAACAGAAGATAAAAATTATCAAGATGGAGTAAATTTAGTTGTAAAACAATTCTCAGATGCTTTAAAAAGATTAGGACTAGAAGAAATAGAAACAATAGGAAAAAGATTTGATCCTGAATTTCATGAAGCTGTAAGTCATATTGAAGACAGTGAAAAAGGAGAACAAGAAATTGTTCAAGAATATAGAAAAGGATACAAAATAGGAAATAAAGTAATACGTCATTCAATGGTAATAGTTGCAAATTAGTATGTCAATATATTAATTTGGAAAAATAATTTGATAATAATTTAATTTATTATATAAAACTAAAGAAAAATATTAAAATAAATTTTCTTAAAATAAAGGGAGGAAACAAAAAATGGGAAAAATTATAGGTATTGATTTAGGAACAACAAACTCATGTGTTTCTGTTATGGAAGGTGGAGAGCCAGTTGTTATACCTAATGCAGAAGGAAATAGAACAACACCATCAGTAGTAGCTTTCTCAAAAAATGGAGAAAGATTAGTAGGACAAATTGCAAAACGTCAAGCAGTTACAAACCCAGATAATACAGTAATTTCTATAAAAAGAAAAATGGGAACAAACGAAAAAGTAAAAATTGAAGGTGATGAATTTTCACCACAAGAAATATCTGCAATGATATTACAAAAATTAAAAGCAGATGCTGAAAATTATTTAGGAACAACAGTTACTCAAGCTGTTATTACAGTTCCAGCTTACTTTAGTGATAGCCAAAGACAAGCTACAAAAGATGCTGGTAAAATCGCAGGACTTGAAGTTTTAAGAATTATAAATGAACCAACAGCAGCAGCTTTAGCTTATGGTATGGATAAAGAACAAGATCAAAAAATAATGATATATGACTTAGGTGGAGGAACATTCGACGTTTCTATATTAGATATAGGAGATGGAGTTTTTGAAGTTTTATCTACAAATGGTAATACAAGTTTAGGTGGAGATGATTTTGATAATGCTATAATGGATTATTTAGTATCTGAATTCAAAAAATCTCAAGGAATAGACTTAAAATCAGATAAAATGGCAATGCAAAGATTAAAAGAAGCTGCAGAAAAAGCTAAAATAGAGCTTTCTGGAATGCAACAAACACAAATTAATTTACCATTTATCACAGCTGATAGCACAGGACCAAAACATTTAGATGTAACACTTACAAGAGCTAAATTTGAAGAATTAATTCATGATTTAGTTGAAGCTACAAGAATTCCAGTAGAACAAGCAATGAAAGATGCTGGAGTTACAGCAAATGATATTCATAAAGTATTATTAGTTGGTGGATCAACAAGAGTACCATGTGTTCAAGAAATGGTTAAAAAAATAACAGGAAAAGAAGCAGACAAAGGAATAAATCCAGATGAATGTGTTGCAATTGGTGCAGCTATTCAAGGTGGTGTTTTATCAGGAGATGTTAAAGATTTAGTATTATTAGACGTAACACCGTTATCACTTGGTATTGAAACATATGGTGGAGTATTTACAAAATTAATAGAAAGAAATACAACA
>CAZYST010000066.1:0-3082 GCA_964650305.1 uncultured Lachnospiraceae bacterium | reverse complement strand
AGATTTAGCAGGATATTCTTTGGGTAGAGCAGATTTGGTAAGACGTGCTATGGGAAAAAAGAAACTTGATGTTATGGCAAAAGAAAGAGAAATATTTATTCATGGGCAAGTTGATGAAAATGGAAATATTATCGTACCAGGTTGTGTAAGAAATGGAATAGATGAAGTTTCAGCAAATAAAATTTTTGATGAAATGTCTGAATTTGCTAAATATGCTTTTAATAAATCACATGCTGCTGCATATGCTGTGGTATCCTATAGAACAGCATATTTAAAAGCATACTATAAAGAAGAATTAATGGCTGCAACTTTAAATAGCTTTTTAGGCAATTTAGATAAAATACCTATATATATTGAAGATTGCAAAAAAATGAATATAGAAATACTAAGTCCAAATATAAATGAAAGTGAAACAAGATTTACTGTTAGTAAAAATAAAATTCGATTTGGTCTTGGAACAATTAAAAATGTAGGAATAGCAGTAGTAAATTCAATAGTAGAAGAAAGAAATAAAAATGGAGAATATAAAGATTTTACATCTTTTTGTGAAAGAATAAAAGATGCAGGTGTTAATAAGAAATGCATAGAAAGTTTAATAAAAGCAGGTGCGTTTGATTTATTTGGAAAAACAAGAGCAACGCTATTAGCTTCTTTTGAAACAATAATAGATACAATAAATAATGAATCAAGAAATAAGATAGAAAATCAAGTTTCTATGTTTGATATAATGGAAGAAGAAACAAAAGAAATTCAAAAATATGTGTATACTGAGAAAAAAGAATTAGAAGAAAAAGAACTTTTGAGTTTAGAAAAAGAAATGCTAGGTATATATATATCAGGTCATCCTTTAGATAAAATAAGAGATTTAATATCAAAAGTTTCAAATTTTACAACATTAGATATGGCAAAGATAAACGAAGAAATTGAAGAATTTGGAAATTCCAATTCTTTTAAAGATGGACAAGTAGTAAAATATATAGGAATAATAAACAAAGTTAACAAAAAATTTACAAAAAACAATAAAACAATGGCTTTTTTAGATGTAGAAGATTTTTATGGAACAGCTGAAATTATTGTTTTTGATAGTGTATATAATTTAAGTAATTATATGTTGGTTCAAGAAAACATTATTCTTATAGAAGGTAGAATAAGTATAAGAGAAGATGAACCTGTAAAAATTGTGGCAAGTAGAATTTCTGAATTTTCTGATGATATTTTAAATAAACTTGAAAATCAAAAAGAAAATAATTCTAAAACACTAAATAATAAAATTAAAACTTTAAATATAAATATTACAGATTTAGATGAGGAAAAAAAAGAAAGATTAAGAGGTGCAATTAGATTTTTTAGTGGTGATAGAGTAAATGTAAAATTAGAAATTACAGATAAAGACGTGGTAAAACCATGTGGTGCAATTTATATGACAGATAAAATCTTAGAGATTTTTGAAAAAATTGTTGATAAAAGCAATATAAATTTAGTATAATACTAATATTAAAATTATCATTGAAAGATAGAGAGGGAATTAACTTTGAAAAAGAATGTATTAACAGTGGTTACTTCGATTTTGGGTGTAATTTTATTTATTGCAATAATAATAGGAGCAATTATACATTTTTCTTTAGGAAAAGAAGGAGTAATAACTAAAGCAACACAAGATGAAGAAACATTTAATCAAACAGAAGTGCTAGAAGAATTAAATTTAGCAATAGCAGAAAAATATGTAGCAACTTATAAAAATGAAGTTGTAAATGGGAAGAAAATAGAAGAATTTTTTAATAAAGAAACAGCTATAAATTATTTAAAAGAAAAGAATATAATAGAAGAATATAATGAAAAAGAAAATACATATTTTGTAAAAATAGAAAATTTAAAAGGTGATATAAATCAAGGAAAAGGAAAAAACGGATCTGATAAAGATGTATATATAATAGAAAAATCTAGTAAAACAGATGATTATGTTGTTTATTATTTAAAAAACAGTGATGAAAAAGTAAATATTGGAAACTTAGAATTTGAACCATAACTAAAACCCCGTATAAATGTATACGGGGTTTATAATTATTTTAAGTTATATAAATTACTATTTATGCAAAGCTTAGCCCTTTTTGCAGTTTTTTCATCTGATTTTAGTGCATTTTCTAAAAATTCAGGATGATTTATTAAAAATTCTCTCATTGATCCATCTGGATCTTTAGCAAAATTTTTAAGCATTTCTAATTGTGCATCATTTATTATTCCAAGTTCTAAAGCTTTTTCAAATAAAGAATTATCTATTTGTAATAATGAAAATGGTTTTACATTAATATCTTCAAGAGTTTTGCTTCCACCTTGCATTCTATCAACAACAACAACACTCCAAACAATATTAGAACCTAAATTTTGTATAACAGGAATCCAAGCTCTTGTATAACTAGAAGATTGATTTAAAAGATCTGCAATATGTAATACATTTTTATTTTCTAATTTTTCAAGTTTTTCTGAATTTTCAAAGTTAGAATCACTTACTACAGTTGTTAAATTTTTATAAATTGTAATATGTGGTTTGTGTAAAAGATAAGCAATTATATTTGAAAAATACCAATCTCTTCTTTCTCCACCAGATATATAATCAATAGATGATACATCAATATTTTCTTCTATATATTTTTTTAATTCATCTACAACTTCTTTATAAATTTTATTATTTTCATATTGGAAAAGAATTTTCTTGAAAATGTTTGCTGGTATATTTGTTTTTGATTCTGATTCTAATTGAACATTTATGAAATCTAATAATTCGTTAGCATCTTGCTCACTTCCATAAAGGAAATGTGTGTTTACAAAATAAGGTCCAATTTTTCCAGAAGTATACCAAAAAGGTTTGTTTTCTTCACAAATTTTAAATGCTTTTGTATCAAATAAAAGTGACATTAAATTACTCATTTTTTACCTCCAAAATTAATATTATGTTAAATATCTTGTATATAATATAGCAAATACTAAAAAAAGTCAACAAATAAAAATATTGCAGAATATAAAAGATAAATTTGTTGTTGTGTCAATGATGTGAAACAAGAAAATAAAAAAATATAATTAAATT
>CAZYST010000065.1:335-3095 GCA_964650305.1 uncultured Lachnospiraceae bacterium | reverse complement strand
TTTTATTTTTTGATGTCATATAATTTCTTCTTTTACATTCTGTACATTCTAATGTAATGTTTTCTCTAGGTCCTTTTGCCGCCATTCTAACTACACCTCCGTTTTACTTTTAAATGAAGCTTAAATTTTAATTTTATATTTTTAAATTAACGATGTGACTGTATGCATTTCTACAATACATGCTTATATACTTTACCACAAAATAAGGTATATGTCAATAATTTCTAATTATTTTTTTATAAAATTTCAACTTATCTTCCTATATAATTATATTTTAAATTTATTTATATTTATATCATATATTATTATATTTTTCTATACATTTTTGTTTATTTTTTCTTTTTCTTAACTGAATATCCAAATTTTCCAATTTTTCTTCCTAAAGAATAATACCCGCCATTTGCATATGCAATTAAATTGCATTTACTAATATCAAACGCACCTTTTTCATCAATATATTCATCACTGGCATCTATTGACAAAACTTCAGCAATAAAAGTTGTATGACTTCCATAAGTTTTTTCTTCTATTACCTTACATTCTATTGAAACAGGACTTTCTTTTATTAATGGTGCTTTTACATAATTTGCTTTTTCCTTTGTAAGCTTCATTTCTTTAAATTTATCATAATCTTTTCCACTTCTTACACCACACCAATCTGTAGCATATGCTAATTTTTCATTTGTCAAGTTTATAACAAATTCTTTATTTTCTTTTATTAAATTGTAAGAATACCTTTCTGGTCTAACTGATATATATACTATAGCAGGATTAGTATTCATTATTCCAGTCCAAGCAACTGTAAGTAAATTTGAATTTTCCATATCACCTGTACTTACTAAAACTGCTGGTATTGGATAAATAAATGTTCCAGCCTTCCATACAACTTTTTTTCCCATAAATAATCTCCTTAATTTTAATCATCAATTGATGGAAATTTAATAATCTTTCCATGTATATCTTCGCTCATACTAACTTTATTTTCTCTTGATTTATTTTTTTCTTTATTTTTAATTATTGTAAATACATCATTTATATTTCTTGCAGAAGTTCTTAAATTTCCAAATCTTTGGTCAATAATTACTCCTGGTCTTTTTTCTGCATATCCTGCAACTTTTAAAGCTTCCAAATCTATATCTTCTCCAGGATATCTTAAAGAACCAATATATCTTGAATTGTTTTGTATAGCATTATCTATTAAATAATCTGATAAATATATTCTAGAAAGTTTTTCTATTTGATCTGGTGTTAAAGTAACAACTCTTTTATCAAAAATTAATGCATCTTTTTCTTCGTTTAAATCTATTTTTTCTTCTTCAATTTTTTCTGGTTTGATTGATTTTTTAACTTTTATAATTAATTTTTCAAAGTTGCTTCTTCTTTCTTCACGCATTTTCTCTCTTCTTGCTTTTCTTTCTCTTCTTTGAATGTCTTCTGGATTTTCTATTACAGAAACGTTTATTCCTCTTTTCCTAAGATCTAATATTTCTTTTACAGTAATTCTTTTTACATATGCAGTTTCCATTGTTTGCGCAATTAAAAAGTTTTCTTCTTCATTACCTTCAATATCAATTTTCTTTACACCTATTATTTCACAAGTTTTGTCTTCTTTAGTTGGTTTTCCATTGTTAAAAATCGTTTGAAATTCAAAAGTTCCATATCTATATACATTAACTTTTTGATTTAATTCTGGGTATTTTCTATTGTTAGTATTAGTAGAAAATAATAATTGTTTTTCAGGATATAATTCAACTTTCCATTTTGCAAGAGGATTTTCTGATGTTTCAAAACTATAATCATCTTCTTTATATTTTTCATTACTTCTATCTAAAACAACATTATCTCCCAATTCTTGCTCTATCTCTTCTTTTTCTGTTATCTTTCTAAGAGTTCTATTCTTTTTTAATTTTTCTCTTTTTTCTTTTTCTAATTTAGCTAATCTTTCTTTTTTTCTTTTTTCTCTTTCTTCTTCAATCTTTTTTTCTAATTCAGCATCATATTTAGCTTTTTTTTCTGTGCTTCCTAATATAGACAACATTTCCATCTCTTTATCTATATCTGAAATTTCTGCTTGTATTTTTGATATTACACTTGAATTATTTTCTCCTGCTTTTTCTGATTCAATTTTTCTTCTTAACATACTTTTTTCTGTCATACAAATTCCTTTTTTGTACAAAGCAATTTGTGAAATTATATCTTGTTGACTTTTTCTTAATGAATCAATTTTTTCTAATATAATTTTATATTGATTATATTTTTGTATAATTATATTTATAGCACTTTCAGAATATCCTTTTTCGTTTTCTTTAGCATTTTCTATTGCTTCTTCTATTTCTTTTAATTCTTTATTAATAAATTCTTGAGCTTCTTTATCTCCTGTTGGAATTCCTGTTAAGTCATAATATGTTGGTCCAATTTCTTTTAATATATCTTTTCTTTCTTCTAATAATTGTGCTTCATTTAATTCTACTTCGTCCATAAAAACTCCTATTTTTTAAAATCAACGCTTATTATAACAAATTTATGTAAATCTTTCAATATTAAAATTACTACTTTATTAAAATTTCTGCTTTATTAAATTTACTACTTTTCTTTAAATTGATTAATAGTTTTAAAAAGTTAAATTTTTAAATTTTATTTTATATTTTAAACTTAAATTTATATTTACAACATTTTTTTCTTCAAACTAAATTTATATTTATAGTATTTTTTTCTTCAAACTAAATTTATATTTATAGTATTTTTTTCTTCAAACTAAAT
>CAZYST010000065.1:0-235 GCA_964650305.1 uncultured Lachnospiraceae bacterium | reverse complement strand
TTAATATATAATTTTTTATACTTTAATTAATCTTTTATATTTATAAAATAATTATTATTTATAAATATTTAATAAAGTTTATTTTATCTAATATTTATAATAAATTTATTATCAGAAAAACAAAAAAGCAAAAATTAATAATAAAAAATATTACTAATTTTTGCTTTTTATAAAAATAAAAAAACTGGCGATTTCCTATTTTCCCAACAGGGTAACCCGTAAGTATCTTCGGCAC
>CAZYST010000064.1:0-3188 GCA_964650305.1 uncultured Lachnospiraceae bacterium | reverse complement strand
GTTGGGCCTTCAGAACCAGGCGTTCCCCATAGTAGCCGCACTTTTCATCCAGTTCGGGCCCCTTTTTCCCAATCAGGGCAATGTAGTTTGTTACACCGGAAAATTTCCCGTAATGCGCCATCAACCCGTCAAAGGCTTTTTCCTCATTGGTGATAAGCTGAATATGCATTCCGCCTTCCTGATTGCAGGTATTCATCTCAGCCTGCAGCTGTGCAATCACCCTGGCTTCCAGGGGCTTATTCTCATACTGACGTACACTGTGCCGCAGCTTTACTGCTTCTTCCAAATTCATTTGTTGTTCCTCCCATCAAAGATCGTTAATAGCTATGCTCAGGGCTGCAAGTCCAAAGCCAAGCATTCTGTTCATAAGTTTCGCCGGGGTTTTTCTGGCAGCATGCAATTTACTTTTCTGCCATTTTCTATACGCTTCCTGTTTGACTCCGGTCCGGCAAGGCTTCCATAATCTGTTTTGCGTGGGTCAGCATATTCAAAAGGCGATTCATGGCTTCCATGTCCGCGTCAAAATAGTAGTAATTCTTTGTTCCTTCCCGGCGCACCTTCAAAATTCCGGCATCCTTTAGTATCTGAATATGGTGGGACACGGCCGGACGAGACAGATTTGCCTTTTCTGTTATAGAGCCCACGCGGACGCCGCCGCAATGATCCATCCGCATCATTTCCAACATCAAATGCTGGCGGTTCTCGTCGCCCAGGGCCAGAAGAATTTTCTGGCAGTTTTCAAATTCTATGGCCAGTTTCCGGATTTCTTCGCTTCGATCTGACATGCGTATCCTCCCACCCCGTCCATTGTTTTAAACGATTATACCATAAGCAGAAAGAAAAATCTCGTTGAGAAAGAAAATCGAGACGATTAATTTCATAAAATACTCCACTTTCAGGTCATTTCTTTTGAGAATAGCAAGGCGACCTCTAAAAACTACTTTTCGCGGTTTTGGGCGAGAGATTATGTTCTCACAAAAATTTTGGAAATTCCGCAATACTGGATGTGTTGCGGGATTTTCAAACCGCATTGCGAGAGCAAAAGATCCGTCCAAAAACCAAAAAGGGAGTTTCTAGAGGCGCCTGCAAGTATAAAACACATGCGTAAGCAGCTTTTTTCCGCCAATTGATAAAATGGGTTTCCGTTAATATTTCTGCGGGATGCGCTCAGAAACCCATGGATTCTCCCACGGCCTATCAAACAGTCTGCCGGACTGTTTGATGCCTTCACTGCGCTCGTGCCTGCCTTTCAAATCCCCACACACCAATAAAAAATCCGGCGACTGCAAATGCAGTCACCGGATTAATGGTCGGAGTGTAATTATAGGGGTTGAAAATGGTACATACTAGATTGCTGTTCACACCCACAAGGGGTGCGTCCAGCAATCAAGGGATTCTCCCACGGCCTATCAAACAGTCCACCGGACTGTTTGATACCCTCGCTGCGCTCGGGCCGGCCTTTCGAATCCCGCCACATATTAAAATTGTGGAAACCTCAAAAGCGGTCTCCACAATTCTGGTCGGAGTGGCGGGATTCGAACCCGCGGCCTCTTGGACCCGAACCAAGCGCGATACCAAGCTTCGCCACACCCCGATAGCTAAAGTATTATAATGAATTTTTAGGGTATTGTCAAGCCTTATCCATCGGCTTTTTCGGATTCTGCGAATGATTTCCCCTGCTGAGGCATAGATTTGGAAGAGGTGATGGGATGGGATACCGGATTGAGTACGGGCGCGGAAAGGAAAGAAAGGCGCAAAACCGGAGAAGCTGGTTGTGCCTTGCTGCTTTTGCTTTATTTCTGGCATTTGTGGTGCGGTTTTGGCCGGAGGGGCGGCGGGCTGCGGCAGAATTTCTGTTCCCCGGGGGTGCAGAGCGCGCCTGCCAGGCCGCAGAGGTTTTTGCCCGGGATCTCAGCGCCGGGATGCCGGTTCGGGAAGCCGCGGAGGATTTTTGCCGAGACATTTTTTCCGGAGCCGGACTTCCATGAAAGTTGACGGAGCCGCGTGTGTCCTGGCCGCGCTTTCCATTCTGCTTCTTCCGTTAAACTGGATTTTTGCGGGACTGATCGCGGCAGGATTCCATGAGCTATGCCACTGCATAGCGGTATGGATTGTGGGAGGACGGGTGTGGGAATTTCGGATTTGTGCAGGAGGCGCGGTGATGGATGCTTCGCCTATGAGTACAGTCAGGGAACTTTTTTGCGTGCTTGCCGGGCCAATAGGCGGCATTCTGCTGTCGCTGTTTTTCCGTTGGATTCCCAGGGTGGCAATCTGTGCCGTGTTTCAATCTGCGTTTAACCTGCTCCCCATATATCCTCTGGATGGGGGACGGGCTGTGGGATGCATGGTGGAGTTGCTTCCGGATAAATACCGGGCAGCTGGGAAACGTATTCAAAACGCACTTGCGGTGGGGACTGCCTTGTCGGCCATCCTTGCCGCGCTGATTCTGCGGCTTCCCGCATTGATTCTGCCATTTCTGCCCGGACTGAAGGAAAAATACCTTGCAAAGAAGGGAAAGAAGGGGTACAATATCGTTACCCTAAAATAAGAGGTAGCAATATGACCGACCTGAAGCGGAGAATCCTTCCCACTGTGCAGAAGCCCGCCCGGTACACCGGCGGGGAGTGGGGCGAGATTCAGAAGAAAAAAGAAGATGTTCGGGTCCGGGTGGCTTTCTGCTTCCCGGATACTTACGAGATTGGAATGTCCAATGTGGGGATGCGGATTCTGTACGGTGTCATGAACCGGATGGACGGAGTCTGGTGCGAGCGGGTGTTTGCACCCTGGGGAGACATGGAGGAGGCCATGCGCAGAAGCGGGCTCCCACTGTGGGCGCTGGAAAGCCAGGATCCCGTGAAGGATTTTGACATGATCGCCTTTACCATCGGGTATGAAATGTCTTACTCCAATATTCTGAATATGCTGCTCCTGGCCGGTGTGCCCCTCCATGCCAACGAGCGTCAGGGACTTCATAACATGGTTTTCGCCGGAGGCGTGTGCGCCTTCACTCCGGAGCCGCTGGCGGACTTTATTGACTTCTTCTCTCTGGGAGAAGGAGAGGAAAGTACCGCCCAGATTGTGGCGCTCTACGACCGCGCAAAGGCGGGAGGATGGAGCAAGGAACGATTCCTGAAGGAAGTGTCCCGGATTCCTGGAGTGTATGTCCCCTCCTTCTACCGCCACGAGTA
>CAZYST010000063.1:0-3402 GCA_964650305.1 uncultured Lachnospiraceae bacterium | reverse complement strand
AAGAAATTGTTTTAAAAGAAATAATTTATGGAGATAAAATATGATAAAAGGTAAAAAAGATATTACAGATAAAGAATTTGAAGAAATATTATTACCATTCTACAATAATTATAATGAATATCTTATTAAATTTGTAATACCAGAAGCAATAGCATTTTATCTAGCAAATGGACATAGTAGAAATTGTTTATCAGATTGCCCACTTAATAATCATATTAATTCAGCATTAGATATATTTAACGTTAGATGTAATGTTGATGAATTAATTCCAAATATAAAAAATATACTTAGAATTAAATATAATCTAAAAATTATTAATATTAAAAAATTAAGAATAATTAAATATATGTATATATGAAAAGAGAACTACTTTTTATATTGTTTAGTTCTCTTTTTTGTTAATTTATCTTTATTAGCAACATAAAACTTATCTAAATTATTACTTAAATATGCATTATAAAATTTAGATTTCCAATAATTACTATTAAATTTTTTAGTATATGGTGATAACCCTTGTATAAAGTTTATTCTATTTTTATTTAAATACTCCCTTATAAAGTCTCTTTTTCTTTTATTTACTGGTTCAATATAATCAATTGTATTTAGCAGTCCATCCAAAACAACAAAATGTTTCCAAGCATTTAAATAACTTGTACCATCAACAATAGAATTAGATATAAGCCATCTATAATTTAAAATTAATTTTTTATACATTTTGGAAGAGGCTCTTAATTTATGTCTTTTTATCCATATACCAGTTATTGTTGGACATTTACTATTTTTCAATAAACAAATTTGTGTCTTTTCTTTTTTTCTTTTATGTCCATATTTTTCTAACACTTTATCTATTGATTCTAAAATTGAATTAAAATCAAATTCTTCGTTATTAGTTGAAAAAGTCACATCATCAACATAAGTACTAAATATCAAGTCATTCTCTAAAGCAATCTTATTTAATTCTGCAAACATTTTTTTATATGCAAAAAAACTCATTAATGTACTAGTAGGAAATCCCTGAGGTATTACTCTAATTTTGGAATTACTCTTCTCTGGTACAGTTACTAATTCTGCCATTCTTTGTGCAAGATCATTCTTCATTTTAAATCCACCACCTGACATAAAGAAGCTTTTAACTTCTTTAAATCTACAATTAGGATAAAAACTAGCTATATCTATTAACAAAAAATTGGTATTTCCTCTATGATGTCTAGCATTCTTTACATAACCACCATCCGTTTTAGCAAATACATAGTCAGGTATACTCAATTCAGACAAATAGTTATTTAATTTTTTTAATGCTGTCTTTCTAGGTTCGGGAACATCAGTAAATTTTCTATATTTTTTAGATGTATAATCTTTTGGCTCTCTTCGATATTGTTTTTTAGTTTTCTTATTCTCATAAAATATAATTTCTTTTTTATCGTATTTATAAAGAATATTATTCAAATCATTCTTTGTAAAAATTATATTTTTATCTTTATCTGATAATAAATCTGCTATATATTTTTTACTTCCTCTATTATATAATTTAGACTCTGTATTCTTTATTAATTTGGTTTTCATTTTTCACCTCTTTAACGCAAAAACGCCAAACATACATCAACAATTAATTAAGTGATAATACTCAGCTTCACTAGAAGGGCTTCCCCAAAATTAAAATTTGAGTACAAATTAACTACCAATCCATAGAACACTATACATGTCGTCATTTGATTGGAGTCTAAGTTTAAAACCTTCACTATAATTGGAAAAATAAATGCTAGAATTGTTGTGATAACAATAACTCTTTGTTTCTTTTTCTTTTTCATAGGCATTCCTCCTTTATATATTTACTAATAAACAAAGGGGAAAAGCAGCAACCTGAAATCTTAATTAATCTCCATATGTCTGGCAATTTACGTCATGTATGGTAAGTACTCGTAGGTGAGCTGCAGCTTGTCTGCAAGCGAACCACGAGGACTCCATATCATTACCTAGCTATTGCTATGAGCAATGCTAATACTCCCATAATAAGAGTTCCTCGGACTTTCACCGAATTGAATGTACTAAATAAAACTATTATCTGTTTCTAAGTACAATATTATTGTATCACTTTTATAAATTTTTTCATACCTTTTAAATAAAATTTTTTAGCAATTTCTTTTATATAATAGTACTACTAATTTTTTAGGTAATATATCTATTGTCTAACCAGCACTGAATTTGTACTCCCGTACGAATTTCGTATATGGAAATATTCCCAATCCCTCATATTTTTCAAATAATTAGCTTATATAATTATCTTTAATATAATCAATTGTTTTATTAGTGTATCTTTTGGTAGCACTAGATGTAGATTTTTCAAGATAAAATTTTCTAATGTAACAATATTCTAAATCATTTTGTATAGAATTTATAAGATTTTGAAATTGATTATCCTTTTTAAATCCTTTAATTTCTTCCTTACATTTTTTCCAAACATTATCATAAGTTAATGGATAGTTTTTGAGAATATCTTCGTCACTAATATTAACCTTTGTTGCACCTTTTTCATTTGTAAATTCAACTTTTTTAGATATATTTACTTCTACATCTGCATTTTCTTGATCTATTGCTACTATTAAATCACTATTCGTAATTTTCTTTACACTAGACAAATATACCTCAAAACCAACTACTATTGATTCGTCAATGTTACAATTTCTTAAATTATTTATTTTTAATAGTATTTTATCCATGAATGCTTTTATATCAGCATTAGAATTATATGAAGGATTTTTAAACGATAAATAATGTTCTGGGCTAAATGGCAGCTTAAAACCTATTGGCAAAATCGTTAAATTACTCTTCCCAAGTGGGTCATCTTTAAAAAAATCGTAACAGAATTGATTATAGTCTAAAGTACTTTTTGCAATTAAAGAAAACATTACAGCGTCTAAACCTTTTTCATTATAAAAATGTATGTTTGAATTTCGATATTCTTCTAATAATTCAATATTTTCAAAATATGAAATATATTTTTTGTGTAGAGCATTTGATTGCAGATATTTTTTAACTATGCAAAGAGCTTCATTTAAAGATATTGAATAATTATCAGTCTTAAACAAGTTTTTTCGTGTATATTTTTTTACAAATGCTTTTAGTATTAATTCCCATGCATTTAATAATAGTATAGTTACAGTTTCATATCTATAGTCAATATTTGGCTTATTATGTATCTCTATTGCTGCAGAAAATGCACTATATGAATTTTTCTTTAAATTATAAAGTATTAAATTTTTTTTCATACAACTCTCCAATCCATACAAAAAGAGCATAGTAAAATCAAGTAAATTGTTTAACTAATGCCCTTTTTTATTCTTTTATATATTCCATATTCCTTGTTTACCAGATACTTCTTTGTTATCGTTAATCATTTCAATT
>CAZYST010000062.1:0-3460 GCA_964650305.1 uncultured Lachnospiraceae bacterium | reverse complement strand
ATACTGCTTCGCCCAGACCACCGATGATGGAGTGTTCTTCACAGGTGATGATCTTGCCACACTTCTTGGCGGCAGAGAGGATCAGCTCCTCGTCCAGAGGCTTGATGGTGCACATATTGATAATCATGGCGTTGATGCCCTTATCAGCCAGAGCCTGACCAGCCTTCACGGCTTCGTCAACCATCAAGCCGGTGGCGATGATGGCCACGTCGGTGCCGTCCTTCAAAACCTCACCCTTACCGATTTCAAAATGGAAGGTTTCTTCGTCATGGAACACCGGAACAGCCAGACGGCCAAACCGGAGGTAAACCGGGCCGTCGTAGGCATAGGCGGCCTTCACGGCGGCTTTGGCTTCCACGTTGTCGGAAGGATTCAAAACCACCATGCCAGGGATGGAACGCATCAGGGCAAAATCCTCGCAGCACTGGTGGCTTGCGCCGTCCTCGCCCACGGAAATGCCACCATGGGATGCGGCAATTTTCACATTCAACCGGGTGTAGCCAACAGAATTGCGGATCTGCTCATAAGCCCGTCCGGTGGCGAACATGGCAAAGGAGGAAGCAAAGGCGACCATGCCCATGGAGGCAGCACCTGCGGCGGCACAGATCATATCGGCTTCTGCGATACCTGCGTTGAAATGCCGGTGAGGGAATGCTTTGCCAAAGACACCGGACTTGGTGGAACCGGCAAGGTCGGCATCAAACACCATAATATTATCGTGCTCCTGACCCAGCTCAACCAGAGCCTGACCATAGCCCTCACGGGTGGCGATTTTTTTTACATCTGCCATTGATTATGCCTCCAATTCTGCCAGAGCGGCCTTCAGCTCGGTCATGGCGATTGCAAATTCTGCGGGGTTGGTGGCCTTGCCATGCCAACCGGCCTGACCTTCCATGAAAGAGACACCCTTTCCCTTGGTGGTGTTCATCACAATGGCAGTGGGGCGACCGGTGACGGTTCTAGCCTCGGCAAAGGCCTGCTCCAGTTCATCGAAGCTGTGGCCGTCCACAGACAGGGTGTGGAAGCCGAAGGCTTCCAGCTTCTCCACAATGGGGTAGGGGCTCATCACATCGGAGATCTTGCCATCGATTTGCAAACCATTATTGTCAATGATGACACACAGGTTATCCAGATGATAGTGGTTGGCAAACATAAATGCCTCCCAGACCTGGCCTTCCTGGATTTCGCCGTCACCCAGCAGGGTGTAGACACGGCAGGGATTGTTCTGAACTTTGGCGGTGAGGGCCATGCCGGCGGCAACGGAAACGCCCTGGCCCAGAGAGCCGGTGGACATATCCACGCCGGGAACGGTGTTCATATTGGGGTGGCCCTGGAGATAGGAACCGATCTTCCGCAGCTTCACCAGATCTTCCACAGGGAAGAAGCCCTTCTGGGCCAGAACGGCGTAAAGAGCAGGAGCACAGTGTCCTTTGGACAGGACGAACCGATCCCGGGTCTGCATCTTGGGATT
Source organism: uncultured Lachnospiraceae bacterium (assembly GCA_964650305.1). GTDB lineage: Bacteria > Bacillota > Clostridia > TANB77 > CAG-508 > Scatovivens. The sequence goes on along the minus strand of CAZYST010000062.1, from coordinate 1,989 downwards.
GGTGGGATCTACGTTCATTTCCTTGAAGTACAGGTAAGTCAAAACCTCGGTAGAAGACAGGCTGCCGCCGGGGTGACCGCTTTTGGCTGCATTTGTGGATTCCACAATGCCCATGCGCACCTTGCAGGCGATGGTCTTCAATGCCTTTCGTTCATTGGGTGTCATTATTGTTACTCCTTTATACCATAATTGATAAGGGTATCCATACTTAAACAGCTTCATTTTACATTGTTTGCAATAACTTGTCAAGCTATGGCGAACGCCAGGAAAAAAGATTGAAAAAACCGCCAAATTTTTCGCTCCTTTTCCTTCCAGGATTGGCACATGGGACTGCTGGAGGGCAGGAAGAAAGGAAAGCACCCTTTGCGTGGGAGAATACTAATTGGTAAAGGAAGGGTTGAAAAATGACGAAAATTTGATTCAGGTTTTGCGGGTTTTCTACCGGCCGGTTCTTGATTTTTTAGGCCCATCGTTCTAAACTATATTCACTTAAAGTGAGGGATAAGTGCTTTTGCTGGAATATTCTTCCAATTTTTCGAAGAAAAGAAAAACGGCAAGGGGAAACGGCAAAAATGAAAAAAGAGAGAACTTCTCAGCTAAGGGGGACCGGGAAAGTTCGGAAGAAGGAATTATGATGAAAATGAAAAGAATTCTAAGCACTGCATTGGCTTCGGTGTTTCTGGCTGGAGCCTTGGTGCCTGGAGCCATGGGCATTGCGGCGGAGAGATCTACCACACCAGATGGGCAGACACTTTCGTTGCGGTATGATGAGCCTGCCAGCGGAACCAATTCTGCGGATACTTGGCAAGAAGCAACGCTCCCTATCGGAAACGGAATCCTGGGCGCAAACGTATACGGTGAGATCCAGAGGGAGCACCTGACGCTCAATGAAGAAACACTATGGTCTGGTGGCCGGGGAAGTGTTACGAACTATAACGGCGGCAACCCCAGCGACAGCAAGGTGGAGGTATATGAGTCCTATGCCAATCGGTTGCTCAATGGGGAAAATGTTACAAATATTGAAGGACTGGCTGGTGTATCTGCCAATAACAGCGGATACTACAGTGGATATCAGCCTTTGGGAGATCTTTATTTTCAATTTCAAGATTTGACTGGATCTACAAGTGATTATGTTCGGGCTCTGGATTTGGAGCAAGGCGTAGCAACGGTGGATTTCACAGCGCAGGGTGTGTCGCATCACCGGAGCTATTTTGCCAGCAATCCGGATCATGTAATCGTATCCCGGATGACGGCAAATGGTGGAACGATGAGCCTGGTGGTTTCTCTCACGGGAAAGCAAAATGGTTCGGTTTCGGCTCAGGTAAATGACGGTAAGGGCTACATTACTTACGCTGGTAGCGTTCAAAACAATGGGCTTCTGCATCATACTCAAGTGGCGGTGATCAGCGACGGCGCGGTTTCCGTCAGCGGAAGCGGAATTCAGGTTTCTAATGCTTCGGAGGTAACGGTGTACCTGACCGCCGCTACCGACTATGAAAATACGTTTTATGACGAGGCAGAGCAGATTTCTTATTATTATCGTACCGGTGAGACGGCAGCGGAACTGGCTGCTCGGGTGAAAAAGGTACTGGACAGCGCGGTGAACAAAGGTTATCAGGAGGTATGGCAGGACCATCTGAAGGATTACCAGAACCTGTATCAGCGACTTTCTCTGAACCTCGGCCAAAACAATACAAAGATGACCGATGATCTGTTGAAGGCGTATAAAAACGGAACGGCAACGGATGGAGAAAAGCGTTACTTAGAGGTACTGATGTTCCAATATGGTCGGTACCTGCTTATTGCAGGAAGCCGGGAAAACAGCCAGCTTCCCACGAACCTTCAGGGTATTTGGAACAACAGCACGGCAGCACCTTGGTACTCGGATATTCATACCAATATCAATGAGGAAATGAACTACTGGCTCTCCAATAGCTGTAACCTGACGGAGTGTGCAGTTCCTCTGGTGAAGTACATGGCTTCCTTGGA
>CAZYST010000061.1:0-3492 GCA_964650305.1 uncultured Lachnospiraceae bacterium | reverse complement strand
AATGAACCCTCCTTATTAAACTTTTTTTGTCTAATAATTTGGGTTCACTTCAAAATTGTTAATCTTTTTATTTATATATTTTAATATTGTCTTCCCCAAACTATCATTTTATCAGCTTTTTTACCACAAATTGGGCAAGTGTCTGCTAAATGTTCTTGTTCAAAAGGCATACATCTTGATGGTGCACCTGTTATTTCTTTTACTTTATCTTCACATTCTCTACTTCCACACCACATTGTTTTAACATATCCTTGATTTTCTGCTAAATTTTTTTCTATTTCTTCTAAAGAATATGCTACTGTTGTTTTTTCTATTTTTCTTTTTAAACAAGCTTCAAACATTGATTTTTGAATATCTTCTAAAAGTTCTTTTAATCTTTCTTCAAGATTTTCTATTTTTACAGTTTCTTTTTCTCCTGAATCTCTTCTTACTAATACTGCTACGCCTTCATCTAAATCTCTAGGTCCAATTTCTATTCTTACTGGTACTCCTCTCATTTCCCAGTCGTTAAATTTAAATCCAGGTGAAACATTATCTCTATCATCAAATTTCATTCTAAATTTATTTTTTAAAGAATCATATATCTTTTCTGTTTTTTCTAAAACGCCTTCTTTATGTGCAGCTATAGGAACTATAACAGCTTGTATTGGAGCTACTTTTGGTGGTAATTTTAACCCTCTATTATCTCCATGTGCCATAATAACCGCACCTATTAATCTTGTGCTTATTCCCCATGATGTTTGATAAGCATACTCTTCTTTACCATCTCTATTTTGAAATTTTATTTCAAAAGGTTTTGTAAAGTTTTGACCAAAATAATGTGATGTTCCTGCTTGTAAAGCTCTACCATCAACCATTAAAGTTTCAACAGTATATGTTGCTTCTGCTCCAGCAAATTGTTCTTTTGGTGTTTTTCTTCCTTTTAGTACAGGAATAGCAAGTAAATTTTCAATAACATCAGCATATATGTCAAGCATCATTAAAGTTCTTTCTTCTGCTTCTTTTGCTGTTTCATGAATTGTATGACCTTCTTGCCATAAAAATTCTCTTGAACGTAAGAAAGGTCTTGTTTCTTTTTCCCATCTTAATACATTGCACCATTGGTTTCCTAAAATCGGTAAATCTCTCCAAGAACTTACCCATTTTGAATACATTGTTGACATCATTGTTTCAGATGTAGGTCTTATACATAATCTTTCTTCAAGTTCTTCTCCTCCACCAATAGTTACCCATGCAACTTCTGGTGCAAATCCTTCTACGTGATCTTTTTCTTTTTGAAGCATACTTTCTGGAATTAAAACTGGCATATATAAATTTGTTACACCTGTTTCTTTAAATTTTTTATCAGCATAATTTTGAATGTTTTCCCATATTGCATATCCGTAAGGTCTAATAGCAATACATCCTTTTGTATCTGTATAATCTGCAAGTTCTGCTTTTCTAACAACATCTGTATACCACTTAGCAAAATCTTCTTCTATATTTGTTATTTCTTTTACAAAATTTTCTTTTCCCATAATTTACTCCTTAAATTTAGATATTTTCAGCGTCTAGGTCGCCATCCTCCTTGTTCAATTTTTCTAAATCTTCCCTTTCGGGCATTGGAGCCTCGGTTTTTTCTTCTTGTTTTATTATATCTTCTAAAATTATTTGTTCATTTTCATCTAATTTATATCTTGGAAGTTCTGGTAATTCATCTAAATTTGTAATACCAAACATTTTCAAGAAATTATTTGTAACTTTATACATAGTAGGTCTTCCTGGAGCATCTAGTTTTCCTGCTTCTTCTATTAAATTATATTCTAATAATTTATATACTGTTCCATCAGCACTAACTCCACGAATTGCTTCTATTTCTGATCTAGTTATTTTAGGATTATATGCAATAATAGAAAGTGTTTCTAAAGCAGCATTAGATATAGTTGGCTTTGTTCTATTATCAATTACAGGATATATATATTCATATAATTCTTTTCTTGTACATAATTGATATGAATTTTCTGCTTTAATAATTTCTAAAGCACTATTATTCTCTTCGTATTTAGTTTTCATATTTTGAATAATTTTATCAATATCTTCTTCACTAATTTCTAGAATGTTCATAATTTCTTTAGCAGAAACTTCTTTTCCAGCTGAAAAAAGTATAGCTTCAATTATTCTTTGTTCTTTACTAAATTCCATATATTCCTCCTTTTTTTGATAATATATATTATTACACGGATTTTGTTTCTTGTCAATGAGAATTGACATAATATTCTGCTTGTGCTATAATTATTTTGTAAATTATTCTCGAGGTGATAAAATGAAGAAAAATGATGATGAAATAGAAATTGTAATTGGTGATGACTCTAATTTACAAATATCTGAAGTTGGAGATTATTCATCTGATTTAAAGCCAAAAACAAATAAACAAAAAAAGAATTTTGTTATCCCTTTAGCAAAAAAGAAAAATAAAAAAGATGATAAAAACAATAAAGATTAATTTATAAAAACAACTCTAGAACTTTCTAGAGTTGTTTTATTATATATGTTATTTTTCATAATAAAATGCATTATTTATTACTATTTTATAATTTTTTATTTCTTCATCAAAATTGTAAAAACTAATCGATTGTTTTCCATTTACTCCTATATCATATCCGTATCTTTTTTCAATATTATAAATTTCTCCATTATCATAATAATATATTATACAAACTTCAATTCTATCAATTTTGTATCCAGATTTATTTTTTAAAATTATTTTATTAGAGTATTTGTCATCACTTTCAACTTCACTTAATTCTATATTATCTAAAGATACAGCTTTCGTACCATTTTCATAATCTTTTGTTAATAAAAAATCATATGAATCATAATCAGAATCAATATTTAAATCGCAATAAAAATATTTTTTTGCATATATATATTCAATATTCGTTAAATCTATAGATATTGGATTTTTTTCTTTATCGTAATATATTACATATAATGTCATATTTTTAACATCTTCAGTGTTTGAATTAAAAATTTCACAAATTAATTTTTCTGATGTTACATAGGAATTTATATTTATATTATCTTTTTGTAATTTAAATTCTTCTTTTATCTTGTTTTCTCTATAATCATAAAAAGAATCATATTCTCCAGAATAATTTTCTATATAATCTTTATATTCTTCATCTTCTTCATAATTATAATCGTTATTTGTTAAAATATTAAGTATACAATTTGTCAATAATATAACAACTATTACTCCAAAAACTAATACAAAATTAATTTTACGTCTTTTATTTGTATTATTTTCTTTTTTCTCTTCTGTTTTTTCTTGCAATATATTATCAATTTCTTCAAACAATTCTTTATCTTGCATACTTTTATTTTCCTAACTTTTATTTTATATAAACATATTAGCATATTTAAATAAAGTATGCAAATAATTTATTTTTCATAATTTTTATGTTGTATTACAATTGATGTGAAACAAAATTAAATAAAAATAGAATAAGTGAT
>CAZYST010000060.1:0-4112 GCA_964650305.1 uncultured Lachnospiraceae bacterium | reverse complement strand
GTGAGTCGTTTTGCCCCGCACAGCACACGCATTTTTTTTCAGCTTGTCAAAAAATATTCTGTGGGTGGGGGTGGCATCCAGTGCCACCGACAGCACCAGACTTTATTTTCATCATGTGAACGACAGCAAATCCCACTTTATCACACCACCTTTCGCACCGTAGGAATTTAAGGTAAAGTATAGCACATTATACTTTACAAGTAAAGTAACTGTGCAAGGGGAGCGTCCCCTTGACCCCTCATGGGGGCTTTGCCCCCTGCTGTTCAGCACCGGAGCACCGGCACTGGTAGCACACCCCCCAGTCCTCAACGCCCCCTTTGAAAAGGGTGCGAGCCGGACGGCTTCCCCCTAAACTATCTGCGCTCGCCACGCAGGCAGAGGGGCAGATACCATCTGCCCCCGTGGGGGACAGCGTACACCGTGTCGCTCCGTCAAGGGTCAAGATGAACGGTCTGCCGACCGCCCTTGACTCCACTCCCGCACCCTGTAAGATGTTGCACCCCCTGTACGCAGCTGCACCCCTGCAACCTCTTACACCCCCTGCCGAAAATCGTCGAAAATTGTCGAAAAGATTTCCTTGACAAACGGTTGAGCCGTGCCGATGAAGTAGGGGTCTTAGGGGGCAATCCCCTAACAAGCGGTTAGTGTTAAGTCACAAAAGTGGCTATACACTAACCTATGCTTGCTATTACTCCGAACCCTACATTTTCAGCCTTTTCAAAATCGGTCACAAATCTGCTTCTCAATCGTTTGTATTTATGGGGGCTGAAAAATTTTCTTGTTTTCTGCGTGAACTTTTGGGGTTCTGAACACATTATAGAGTGAGGGGGTTTTCATCCCACCGCCAGAGCGGACGGGACAACCCACAGGGCAAAGCCCATATACATATCGTTGCCCGACCGTAGGGACGGCTGAACGAAGAAAGAGGGGCGGTTTGATACCGTCCCTCTTTTTATTTTCCGAACAGCTTTTGAAGCCATGTTTTGGAACGCTCCTGCTCCAATGCTTCTCGCAGTTCCCGAAGTTCCTGCTCTTTGGCTTCTCGCAGATCTCGAAGCTCCTGCGCCGTGGATTCTTCCTTTTCTTGCAGGGCTTCGAGCTGTCTCGTCCTATCTTCCAGTAAGAGTTCCTTTGCTTCTGCCATCGCCACCAATCGGCTCATTTCGAGGATGCGCCCCTGCATGGCTTCCAACTCATTCTGCTTCTTGATAAGCTCCTGCTGAACCCTAATAAGCTCTTCCTGTGGTACTCCATCAATGACCATCACGGGCTTCAGCAACGGATAGACCTTGCCCAGCTCTTCCACGGCAAAAGCGTCCAGTTCGATTTCCTTACCGACTTTCTCAATATGCCCCTTAAACAAGTCCTCATGACGGTTGATGTAGCGTGTCACCGCCTGTCTTTCAACATCCCTACCCTGCAAAAACTCCGTAACTTTCATTGATTTCACCTCTTTCTGTACTTTGTACCGTACTTGTACTGTACATGTACATTATTATATCACACAAAATCCCGTCTTTGGAACCCGTGTCGGCTCACTTCCACCACTTTCTGACCGTCTTTGGGTCAAGCCCCGTCTCTCTGGCGCAATGAGCCTTTTTCCCGTCTGGATGGGCTTCCTGCCACTCTCGGACGGTCTGCTCTGCGGTGTGTCTGCCGTTGCCGTCCGTCCACTTGCGCCCCTGTCGGCGCATACGAATATCACGGATTGCCCTCGCTTCTTCCAGATGGTCAGCCTGTTTCTGTCCGTTCCTCTTGATGGGCTTATACTCCCACCCCTGCCAATTCTCAAGGCTCTCCCTCTGGGTCAGCATAGCCTTGTCGTTATACATCTTCATGGCAGAATAGACCTCTTTTTCCTTGACCAATCGCTGTGCGCCCTTATTGTAGTCTGGGAGAAGTGCGAGCAGATCCTGCTCCAATTCTTCCGCAGGAACTCCGCACTTCCACGCTATGACCGACAGCGCACACATGGAAGTATAACGATTGCCCTCTTTGGTCTTTGCTCGGCATCCCTGCAAAGCGTGGTCATAAAAGGCTCTGTTGGTGCGCCATCCCTTGCGCTTGCCCCGTCCTTTCTGCTTCTGGGACGGCTTCTTGATACGCTTCTCCCCGTACCGGACGAAATGCACATCTGGGAACCCGACAGCCTTTGCAAGCTCGTCAATGTCCCATTTCTCCCCGATACGGAACACGGTGTTCTCCCAATCGTACTTGTTCAGCCCCCCTGCCATACGGAAGTCCTGTCCGAACCATTGAACCTGTTTTCGCAGATAGACCCTCTTTGTGGTCTGCTGAACCGCCAACGCACGGTACACCCTGTCTATGTCCTCTCTGGATGTGTTGTAGTTGGGTATCGGCTCTTCCAGAACGAAATACAAATGCAGACCCGTTCCGCTATTCACGATGTAGGTGGGCTTCGGGAGATACTCTCCGTTTGCCGTGTACCAATCCTGCTTCAAGGCGTTCAGCAGAGTGCCACTATACACATTGTCCATGTCGATGATGAATGTATACAGGTCTTTGGCAGACTTCTTTGAAATCCAGTTGTTGAAGTAGGAACAGCCACCCAGAAGCATATCATTTCTGTCGGCACACCTCTCTATGGCTTCCTCAAGCGGTAAAGGGACAATATGCTTGCTGGCTTCGCCCTCGTCAATGATGACCACGGGGAACACCTGCTCCGTATCTCCGAAGATGTCCTCATACATCGTCCATGCCGACACCTGCTCTCCGAACTGACCCAGAACCATGTTCTTCTCATCGTATTGCTCTCGGATATATTCGAGCTTTTCATCCTGTAACATTCGCTCACCTCCAAGCCCCTATTACTATAAGGGGCGTAATGTATCAATATATTTTTTCCCTATTTTACCCCAAAAACGAGGGTGCGTCAAGTGTGTTGGTGTAGCGGTACAGCATTACACTCAAACGCCCCCTCATAATGTATCAATAGGTTATTTTACCATTTCATCCTTGCTCTTCTTAAAGCCCCGTTTTTGCCATCGCTCTTGCTCTATCATAGCCACAAATCGTTCCCATAAAGGTCTTACGCCAGGGAACTCTAAAAACCTCTCAAACAGGCTTATACGGGCTTCTCGCTCCATCTTCTCACGCTCGGCACGAAGCTCTCCCTGCAATGTTTCCCTGCTGAACAGCCTTTCTCCCTCGTCCATTTTTCTTTTTATCGCTGTTTCGACCACGGCAAGCTCCGACTTCGCTTCGCTGATCTGCGCCGAGAGCACAGGCAGCTCACGCTCCATCTCCGCCTTTTGGTCTAACATCTGCTGAATGATAGGCTTCTGTTCTTTCAGCTTCAGGAGAGCCTGTTGGGTCACTTGCTCCACTTTGGTTTTCTGCGCTTCCAGACCCTCTATTTCGCCCCGTAGAGCCGTTTTCTGGGCTTCCATGGAGGAAATCTCCTGCTTGACCGTTTCAAGGCTTCTGGTGGCTTCTGCAAGCTCCTGTCGGCTGTCCTCTGCATCCCTCTGCAAGTCCTGTGCTATCCCTGCGTACTCATTCGCCATTTGCAGGGCTTTTTCTTCCTTGAAGCGAGCTTCGGACAAATGGGTGCGCTCTGACCCCTCTACGCCACGCTCCAGACCGTACCGTGCGCCCACATCACGGGCGAACTCTGTCTGGATGGCTTTGAGTTCGGTTTTCGTGAAGATAGCCTTTGCCGACAGCCTACCGTCCTGCGTTATCGGCATGACCCCGATATGCAGATGGGGTGTGTTCTCGTCCATGTGAACGGTGGCGTTCAGAACCCTGTCAGCTCCGTATCGGTCAGAGAACCACTTCACGGCATCTTCAAAAAACGCCCTCTGCCTGTCAGCTCCCAGAGCTTCCATGGTGTCGCTGTCCGAGGTCACAATGAAGTTGCAGACCACAACAGCATCTTTGCGGACGGCTCGACCAGATTCGACCAAATCCGACAATTTCTCTTTTATCGCTCTCCTGTAATTGTCGCAGGGAACGAGGTCATAATTTTCATGGGAACGGAGCATATCTACATCGGGGTTGGTCTTGGGTTCATGCTCCCTGTTGTTGTGGCTCTTGATGCCACCGTCAGCACCAGACTTTATTTTCATCATGTGAACGACAGCAAATCC
>CAZYST010000059.1:0-4452 GCA_964650305.1 uncultured Lachnospiraceae bacterium | reverse complement strand
AATCACTTATTCTATTTTTATTTAATTTTGTTTCACATCAATTGTAATATAACAGGTTATATGAGTATCATAAAGTAAATAAAATTTTTAATAGAATTAAACTTAAAAAAATCAAAATTGATATTTTGTAATTTAGAAAATAAACACGAAAATTATATTAACATATGTAAAATGTAAAATTTGTCGAAATTAGAAAAATACAAATTTTTTTACATAAATTATACTATTGCAATTATTGATTATATTTTATGTAGATGATATAATATCATGGAAAAAGGATAAGAAAAGTAATTTTATAGATTACAAAATAATATTTAAATTTTTATAAAATGTAAGAGGGGAAATTTATGAATAAAGTAGAATTATTAGCACCTGCAGGTTCTTTTGAAAAAGCTAAAATTGCTTTTATGTATGGTGCAGATGCAGTTTATTGTGGTACACCTAAATTATCTCTACGTTCAAGATCAGAACTTCAAGATGATGATTTATTAAATACAGTAAAATATGCTCATAAAATTGGAAAAAAAGTTTATGCTGCAATTAATATATATGCTTGGGATGAAACTTATGATGAAATAAAAAAACAAGCTAAAGCATTAAATGATATAAAAGTAGATGGAATAATTGTATCTGATGGTGGAGTTGTTGATGCAGTTAGAGAAGCAGCACCAGATGTTGAAGTACATATAAGTACACAAGCTAATACTGTAAGCTATCATAGTTGCAATTTTTGGCACAGAAATGGAGCTAAAAGGGTAATTTTAGGTAGAGAATTAAATAAAGAACAATTAAAAATGATTATGCAAAATAAACCAAAAGATTTAACAATTGAAATGTTTGTACATGGAGCTTTATGTTTTGGATATTCTGGAAGATGTTTTTTAAGCGAATTTTTAGCAGGAAGAAATGGAAATTTAGGAGATTGTGCTCAAAGTTGCAGATGGGCATATAATGTATATGTTGAAGAAACAAATAATCCTGGAAATTTAATGCCAGTAGAAACAGATGAAAAAGGAACATATATATTTTCTTCAAAAGATTTATGTTTAATCAAAGAAATTCCAGAAATTATAGAAATGGGAATAGATAGTTTGAAAATAGAAGGAAGGCTAAAAACAGAATATTATTTAGCCACTGTTATAAATGCGTATAGAAATGCTATAGATGATTATTATAGTAATCCAGAAACATATAATTTTGAAAAATATATGAAAGAATTGGAAAAAACAAAAACAAGAGGATTAACAACATTTTTCTTTAATGATAGAAATAATAAAGATTTTCAAGATTATTCTGGAAGACAATATAATGCAGATTATGAATTTGGTGGAAAAGTTATAGAAGAAATTGATGATAAAGTATTAATAGAGATACGTAATAAATTATCAATAGGTGATGAATTAGAAATTATTGTACCAGGAAAAATTAAGCCAGTAATATTTAAAATAGAAAAACTTTGGAATGATGAAACATTAGAAGAAATTGATACTGTAAATCCAGGAAAAGCAGAACAAAAAGTAATATTAAAAATACCATATAAAGTAGAAAAAGGCTGGATAATAAGAAGAAAAAAATAATTTGGGGTAAACAAATATGTTAGTTTTAATAAATATTATATTAGTGTTCACTATACTTTATATAAAAACAGAATTAAAAAATGAAAGAAAAGAAAAAGAAAAGTATAAAAAACAAGTAAACATATTAAAAGAATTTATAAAAAAATATATTCCAGAAGGTAAGGATTTATCAGAATTAAATATTAAAGAACAGACATTTGAAACTCTAGAAGAAAATGCCAATAATAATGCAAATTTTATAAATGAAGAAAAAATAACTAAGGCAAATAATGAAAATGTACTTCATGAAAAGTTAGAAAAAGTAAAGAAAAATAGTAATAAAGTAAAAGAAGAGAATAAAAAGAATGTTCTTATTTTATTAACAGGTGCTGTATTAATAGTGCTTTCAGCAATAGTATTTTTACTTACAACTTGGTATACAATTCCTAATATTTTAAAAACATTTGTATTAATATGTTTAATAGCAGTATTTTTAGGTGCAAGTAAAATAGCAAAAAATAAATTTAAATTAGAAAAAGCAAGTTTGGCATTTTTTTATATAGCAATGGCATATATTCCAATTTGTTTATATTCTATTTCAATTTTTAAACTTTTTGGAGAATATTTATCAATATATGGAGCTGGAAAGTATATATATCTTACAATATCAGGAATAGTAGTTTCTTTGATTTATTATTATTACTATAAAAATACAAATAGTAAAGCTCTTTTATATGGAAGTATATTAGTTCAAGAACTAACAATTATTTTGTTTACATGTGTTTTAAAAATTGATTTTAATTTAATTATTATTAATTTAAGTTTATACAATATAGTATTAATGCTAACAGTAAATGAAATAAAAAAGAATCCATTAATAAATATTTATAAAATAGTGCCATATATATTATTATTACTTAATTTATGTAATTTTAATACCAGTGGTCAATTATTAGAAATACGATTATTAATATTAGCAATTAATTTCTTGATATTAGAATTAAAACATTTAGAAGAAATATATTCATATATGTTAAATATATTATATATATTGGCAAGTACAATATTTATAAATAATATTGAAATGTTTTCAAGTTTTATAAAAGAAATTGTTATTTTATTAAATGTAATTATAGTATTTTGTATAGAAAATTTAATTATTTTAGGAAGAAATAAAAAAAATTTAGAAAAATCTTTAATAGCTGTATCTTTAATAACATTAATGATATTACAATTGGAATTTTCTTATATAAAACCATATATTATGTCTATGGTTATAATAATATTTGCTTTAATTGCATATATAAAATCAAAAGATATTGGCAAAGAATTATCAGCATATATTATTCCTATTTATTTTATAACTGCAGGAATAACATTATATAATGATTTAGAATTATCATATCACTATATAGTAATATTTTCTTTAATATGTTTTATAATTGGAGAATTTATTACTGGTAAAAATTTTGAAAAATTAAAAGATAAGTCTTTTATAATTTCACATATATTTATGATAATTGTTTATACATATTGTTTTAAAGAATATGCAAATTTTGCAGATGACATTTTTTACTATTTTGCATTAATGATTATATATGTATATAGTTTTTGGAAGAATCAGAAAAATAGAATATTTAAATATCTTGCATATATAAGTTTTAATATTTTATTAGCTTCAGGATATGAATTCTTTAAAATTAAATCAAGCTCAGCTTTATATTCTATACCAACGATTACAACTTTAGGAATAATTACACTTGAAAATAAATATAAAGAAATAAAATTAAAAGATAGTTTTAGTGATATTTATATATCTATTTCTAAAATTATTGCATTTATATTACTTTCAAATGCAAAAGAGGTAGGATTAGTATTAGCAATTATTTTAGCTGGTGTATCTATATATATTAATGTTATAAATAAACAAAAACAATATTTAGACATAATACCTTTATTTGGAATATTGCCAAGTATTATAAATTGTAATCTAGATGAAAATGTTAGAATTTTATTGTTTGTTGGAATAACAATTGCAACTACAATAGTTTCTATATATAAATCAAAGATATCAGTATATACAATATTTTCTTTAATATATTTAGGATATCTAGCAGATTATATAAACAATGAATATTGTACACAAATATTATTTTTATCATGGTCTTTGATACATTGTATATTCGAAAAAAATGATAAATTTAAAGATTTTTATAAAGTATTTTTATATATTATAATTACAAATTTATATTATATTATAATATCAGATATAAAATTAGATGATTATACATTATTTAATATTTTGGGTATATTATTATTTACGATATGTATATTTAAAAATATTTGTAAAAAATATATTAAAACAAAAGATTTAGAACTTATAGAATATATTGTATATGGAATAATATATATTTGTGCAATAACATCATATGTAAGTTTACCAGATGCAATGTTATTTTTAATATTAATTACATGTATGATTATATATAGTTATATGAAAAAATATGGAACTTTATTTATTGTAAATATTATAGCAATATTAGTTAATGTATTTTATCTAACAAAAGAATTTTGGCTTGCAATACCATGGTGGTTATATTTATTATGTATAGGAAGTGTATTAATAAGTTTTGCAATTAGAAATGAAGTTAAAGATAATAATGAAAAACTAAATATTGGAAAAGTTATAAATAAAATAAAAGATAATGTAGAAAAATAATAAAAAGGACTTGTAAATTTAATTTGCAAGTCTTTTTACAATAAAAGAAAATTTTTTTAAGTCAATAAAACAAAGGTTATTAAAATAGCATAAATAATAGATATATAAGTGATTTTCTTTTAAATATTGTTATATTACAATTGATGTGAAACAAAATTAAATAAAAATAGAATAAGT
>CAZYST010000058.1:0-4490 GCA_964650305.1 uncultured Lachnospiraceae bacterium | reverse complement strand
TGAGAAGGCAGATGCCACCGTTGAGGAAACGAAAAAAGATACAGCATCTGCTGCAGAATCTGAAGCGGAGGAAGAGAAGCCGGCTGAAAAGACAGAACAGAAGGCATCCGCTGAAACAGATGCTTCAGAGAAGAAGTCTGCAGAAGAGGCAGTATCTGTTGAAGATGACAATCAGGAAAGCAAGGCTGAAAAGCCGCTTCATAACCACAGAGAGATCGTGACAGATCGTCCGGATGAGGAAATTGCCGCAATGAAGGCTTCTGCCGAGAAGTTCCTTGACGGTGTATTCAAGGCAATGGAGCTTCCTGTCACAATCAGCATGGAATATGTCAAGGATGAGGGAAGCCTTGATATTGATCTCGAGGGAGAGGATATGGGAGTTCTGATCGGCAAGAGAGGTCAGACACTTGATTCCCTTCAGTATCTTGTATCTCTTGTCGTGAACCGTGATCTGAAGAATTATGTGCGTGTAAAGCTGGATACAGAGGATTACAGGAGACGCAGAAAAGAGACTCTCGAGAATCTCGCAAAGAATATTGCCGCAAAGGTGAAGAGAACCAGAAGGCCTGTTTCTCTTGAGGCGATGAATCCTTATGAAAGAAGAATCATTCATGCGGCTCTGCAGGGAAATAAGTATGTGGAGACACACAGCGAGGGCAATGAGCCGTACAGGCATGTGGTGGTCACGCTGAAGAAGTAAGGAACGGAGTAAATTTCATGGGTTCCCGCAAACACGTCCGCTTTTCTCATATCCCATCGGATCATCTGCACGCCTTCCGGGCTCACATCAAACCGTGGTGAGTCCCTTCAGGCGGCAGATCCGATGTGATATTTCGAACGCGTTCCTATTGTTTGCCTGGGAATCCCATGAAATCCACTTCTGTAAATGAAATCAATAAGAATTATCTTCATCAGAAGGGATCCGGGCTTTTGTCCGGATCCCTTCTTCTGTTTAAATGAGACGTTATTTATGGTATAAAGAGAAAAGTGTATTTTTCACCGGTTTTGGTTTCGCTATCAATTGGTGACAGGTGAGGTTTGTATGGCAGATTACAGTAATGATACGATTGCGGCGATTTCTACGGCGATGTCTCCTTCCGGAATCGGGATTGTGAGGATGAGCGGAGAGGATGTTTTTGAGATTGCCGACCGGATTTATTCCGGTAAGAAGGGAAAAAAGCTTTCAGATCAGAAAGGGTATACGATTCACTACGGGCATATTGTGGATAACGGGAGAGTTGTCGATGAAGTGCTTGTGATGATCATGCGGGCACCTCATTCCTACACTGGTGAGAATACCGTGGAAATCGACTGTCACGGAGGCATTCTTGCGACCAGAAAGGTTCTTGAAGCAGCGGTTCATGCGGGGGCGCGGCCTGCAGAACCCGGCGAATTTTCAAAAAGAGCGTTTCTGAACGGAAGAATGGATCTGTCACAGGCTGAGGCGGTCATGAATGTCATTTCCGCAAAGAATGATTTTGCTCTGAATGCGGCAGAAAAACAGCTTGGGGGTGCAGTATCGTCAAAGATCAGAGATATCCGTAACCGGCTTCTCCATGAGACCGCGCATATAGAGGCTGCTCTGGATGACCCGGAGCACATGAGTATTGACGAATACAAAAATGAGATCAGAAATACTGTTTTATCCTGCAGAGATGATATCAAAAAGCTGATAGAATCTTCCGATACAGGTATTTTAATGACCGAAGGAATAAAAACTGTAATTATCGGTAAACCAAATGCGGGAAAATCCACACTTTTGAATCTGTTATCCGGTGAGGAAAAAGCAATCGTGACGGATATTCCCGGTACTACAAGAGATATTCTGGAAGAACATATTAATATCGGCGGAATAACACTTCGGCTGATTGATACTGCTGGTATCAGAGAAACATCAGATGTTATTGAGAAGATCGGTGTAGACCGGGCAAAGCAGAATCTGAAAGAAGCGGATCTGATTCTATATGTTGCTGACGGATCTGTTCCGTTCGATGAAAATGATGAGGAAATCATAAGGCTTTTGAAGAATAAAAAAGCCATCATTATTTTGAATAAAAGTGATCTTGTCAACCAGGTGAACGAAGCGGAAATACGACATATACTTTCAGTTAATGGTATCCATGAAACCATACCGGTTATTCCGATGTCCGCCAAACTAAAAACAGGTTCGGATCTGCTCATCAGGCAGATAGAGGATCTTTTCTTTAATGGCGAAATTGACTTCAATGATCAGGTTTACATAACTGAGACAAGGCACAAGGATGCGCTGCAGGAGGCAGTTCATTCTCTGAATTTTGTGCTGAAGAGCATGGATGAACAAATGCCGGAGGATTTCTGGTCTATTGATCTGATGGGTGCCTGCGATGCGCTTGGAAAAATAACTGGTGAGTCTACAGGAGAAGATCTTGTCAATGAGATTTTTTCCAGTTTCTGTATGGGGAAGTAATAAAGAATGGCACGACTTGAATTTTATTATGATGTTGTTGTCGTCGGAGCCGGACATGCCGGATGTGAAGCCTCTCTTGCGTGTGCAAGGCTTGGCCTGGAGACGATTGTTTTTACGGTAAGCGTGGATAGCATTGCCATGATGCCATGTAATCCGAATATCGGTGGAACGTCAAAGGGACATCTTGTGCGCGAGATCGATGCTCTCGGCGGCGAGATGGGAAAAAATATTGACAGAACCTTTATCCAGTCCAAAATGCTTAATAAATCCAAGGGACCGGCAGTTCATTCTCTTCGTGCGCAGGCTGACAAGAGAGATTACAGCCAGAGTATGCGGCATATTCTTGAAAATCAGGAACACCTGACAATCAAGCAGGCTGAAGTGGCGGAACTGATTGTGGAAGACGGTGTATGCTGCGGTGTAAAGACTTTTTCGGGAGCGGTCTACCACAGCAAGGCTGTCGTCCTCTGTACCGGTGTTTATTTGAATTCAAGATGCCTCTATGGAGATACTGTCAATGAAACAGGCCCGAACGGTCTTCAGACGGCGACTCATCTGACGGATTCTCTGAAGAAAAACGGTATTGAGATGTTCCGTTTCAAGACGGGGACGCCGGCCCGGATCGACGGGAGAACGATTGATTTCTCCAAGATGGAAGAGCAGAAGGGCGATGTTCCTGTCATTCCGTTTTCTTTCTCGACAAATCCAGAGTCAGTACAGAAGAAGCAGGTATCCTGCTGGCTGACGCATACGAATGAAAAAACACATGAAATCATCAGGGAGAATCTGGACCGGTCCCCTCTTTATTCCGGAAAAATCCATGCCACAGGTCCCAGATACTGTCCTTCAATCGAAGACAAGGTTGTAAAATTTGCGGATAAGACCAGCCATCAGGTATTTATAGAACCTGAGGGAAAATACACGAATGAGATGTATATTGACGGAATGTCATCTTCCATGCCGGAAGATGTACAGGAAGCAATGTACAAACCGTTCCGGGACTTGAACACGCGAAGATTGTCAGGAATGCTTATGCCATCGAGTATGACTGCATTAATCCTGTGCAGCTGAATGCTTCGCTCGAGTTCAAGAAAATCAAAGGCCTTTTTTCCGGCGGACAGTTCAATGGAAGCTCCGGATATGAGGAGGCAGCGGCACAGGGAATTATCGCCGGCATCAATGCTGCAATGGAAATACTCGGGAAAAAACCTCTTATCCTGAAACGTTCGGAAGCATACATCGGTGTATTAATCGATGACCTTGTCACGAAGCAGACATTTGAACCTTACAGAATGATGACCAGCAGGGCGGAATATCGTCTGCTGCTCCGACAGGACAATGCAGATCTTCGTCTCAGAAAATACGGACACCAGGTGGGTCTCATTTCCGATGAGGAATATGAGAAGACTGTTGAAAAAGAGAAGAATATCTCCGCAGAAATCGAACGTGTGAAGCATACATATATCGGGGAAAATGAGAAGACAGACGAATTCCTGAAAAAACACGGATCCAGTCCGCTGAAGAGCGGTATTTCTCTGGCAGAACTGATCAGAAGACCCGAATTGAATTATCAGGTTCTGGCAGAACTGGATCCTGACAGGCCTGAGCTTCCTGAGGATATCGGAGAACAGGTCAGCATCAATATAAAATATGAAGGATACATCAGACGGCAGGAAAAACAGGTTGCTGATTTCCAGAAAAAAGAGGAAAAACTGATTCCGAATGATATTAATTATGAAGAAGTTCCGAGCCTTCGGATTGAAGCCAGACAGAAACTTGAACAGTTCAGGCCGATGAATATCGGACAGGCCTCGAGAATTTCCGGCGTCTCCCCTGCGGATGTTTCTGTTCTGATGGTGTATATAGAGAGCCGGAAGAAGCATTGATGTGGAATGTTTCACGTGGAACATTTTTGATATTGTATACATTATTAAATTACTTCTCACAGGACGACCCTGCGGCCAATGGATCCCGCAAACACGTCCGCTTATCTCATTTCGCACCGAATTATCTGCACGCCTTTCGGGCTCACATCAACCCGTGG
>CAZYST010000057.1:3831-4544 GCA_964650305.1 uncultured Lachnospiraceae bacterium | reverse complement strand
CTCAACCTCTTTGTCGTAAAATACACTTGCTATTTTAGTCCTCATTGTTTTTGGGATATACAACTTTTATCCTCCTATATCTACTAAGCAAACCACTAAACCCAGTAAATAACTCCTCGTCGCTTACTGTAGTAAAGTAGTTTGTTACCTCATTGACGTATGATATAGACTGTCCGTTATCGCTAATACTTGTAACAACTTGGTCAACAGCTGTATTGTCCTCTTTTGATATTTCTATCTCTTTTAGACATCTCTTTAACCCATTATTAACTATATTAGCTAAAATACGCTCTAACTTAGTAGGTATAGTATCGCTGTTTAAATAAAGTTGTACTCTATCCAATACCTCGTTTATAGCAAAATCAACAAGTCCCTCGTTTTCTTTTTCTATATTGTCGATATTTTTATTGATTATTTTTAAGTATTTCTTTACATTTGCGATTATTTCGTCCATATTAACACCTCCTTTAGTAGTAGACTGTTTAATTATTCTTGATTAGCGTTTGCTAACATTTCTAAAAGTTCAGCCTTAGTAACTTTAGCTTTATATTCAATACCTAAAGCGTCAGCTTGTTCCTTTAGTTCTTTTAAAGTAGGCTCATTGGTTTTACTTTCAGTTTCAACTGGAGCGTAAATACTTGGTCTAGCCTCATATTGTTTAGCCAATTCGTCGTTTAATGTTTCCAAAACTCCTACTTTTAAATTTTTAAATG
>CAZYST010000057.1:0-3821 GCA_964650305.1 uncultured Lachnospiraceae bacterium | reverse complement strand
TGATATTTTTCTAATATATTTTTATTTGCTTGTTATCTTCGACTTATTCTCCAGCTGTAACAATATCAGCATATTTAATTAAGTCAGGTGTAACAGCTTTAGTACCTTTTGAGAAAAATAATTCAAGTGCTATATCATTTGATAATGGTATTTTTTCAGCGTCGTATTGGTCAGTAACAACTAATTGACCGATAGCTCCGTCTAACATACAAATAGCGTCTTTAGTTTGTCTATGGTTAGAGAAAATCTTAACTTTATGGAAAAGTTCGTCATTTAAACCATTTAAACTATTAGGTACACTATCAATATAGTTAGCCAAGTCTCCATAAACTTTTGGTGTAACTGTTAAGACTAACATATCACGGTCAACACCGTCTACCCAGTCGTTTACAGTAGTTTCAACTGACTGTATTAAAGCCTCTAATTTTTCAACTATTGTTTTAGCTGTTGCTGGAATAGTAACGCTTGTTCCCTCTTTTTCAGCACAAGCAAAAAATTCCTTATCTAAGTAAGCCTCTAATTTTTTGATGTGGTTACCTTTTCTACGTTCAGCCATACCACTAACACCGTATAATTTAATATCCTTTTTAGCGATTTCCTCAACGATTTCCTTATCAGTATCTACATTTATAGTTACTTTACCAGTATCTTTAACGTTATCGCCTTTTGCGTTAGTTCTTGCTGTACCCTTATCTTTAATTTCTGCATTTTTAAATCTATCAATTTCAACACTACCAGTAGTAGGGTCTCCACTATAGTTTTTATTTTTTATTTGTTCACTAATAGCACCTTTTTGTATAGCCTCAATTACTTCTCCGTAAGTTTCAGCTAATTTATCCTTATCACTATCGTTAATATAAATACTTAAAGCGTCTTGTCTTGCCATATATACATCACTCTCCTATTTCAATTTTTTGGCATTAAAAAGCCGACATAACTTTTTTAGGTTTGTCGGTATCTTGATTATTGTTATTAGAAAAGTCTGTTGGTGGAGTTCCTT
The DNA here is from genome assembly GCA_964650305.1 of uncultured Lachnospiraceae bacterium. Classification (GTDB taxonomy): domain Bacteria; phylum Bacillota; class Clostridia; order TANB77; family CAG-508; genus Scatovivens. The sequence goes on along the minus strand of CAZYST010000057.1, from coordinate 2,821 downwards.
TTAGCTTATCAGTAACTCCAGTCTCTACTGACTTGTTATAAGTTTTAGCTAGTTTTTCAACATTATCTCTTGTCTTTGTTTCGTCTAAATCAACTACAAAGTCCACTAAGTCAATAGGGATATGTTTAGCTTGTAGTAACTCTTGAGCTTGTAATTTTCTTTCACGTAAAGTAATTTGTTCCTCACGTGCTTTTAATTCAGCCTCACGTTTACTTTTAGCCTCCTTTTCTCTTTCTTCCTCAGTTAATTTAGCTTGTCTATCGTATTCAACGATAGCATTAGCCACAGCGTCCTTTATTGCTTGGTCATTTTTTGCTTTTTCTTCGCCTCTTATTTTTCCAGCTAAATTATCCATATCAGCTTGAGAAAAAGTTTTATTTCCAGCGTTTTTGTCCTCGTTTGTAGGTACATTAGCTGTATTAGTACCTTGAGTAGTATTTTTGTTATCTTCCATAGTTAGACAACTCCTTTCCTCCGTTTTACGCCCGTCGGCTAATTTTAACAGAAAAATAAGGCTCCGCTTTACAACAGACCCTTTACAAAAGATTTTTCTTTTTCCTCGCATAAATGCAAAATGTTAAAATATTGCATTTTTCTATGAAAAAAGACGCATTATTGCGTCTTAATTCCAATTTTATTATTGGATAAGGGAGCTACCGCTATTACTGTATCCTTTTACATCAACTCACTGCACGTTTATAAGCGTTCTTACTTGTTGATAACCAATTTTTTATTTATGGGGTAGCTCCTAAACCTCATATAAGCTACGTGTCTCGCCCCAGTTTATTAAAGTTTTACCTAGATATAGTTTAAAGGGGGTTGAATTAAAGAATATAAAGTACAACTGGCGAGATTTCCAAACATCAAAAAAGACGCCCTATTCAGCGTCTTTTTTATCTAAAGTGATGTTATCATTTTCTAATAAATTATAATACTCATTATAACTATTAATAGCTTTTTTAGTAGCTTTTGCTGTTAAAGTATATTGTCTTTTAACTTTTCCTCCTAAAAAACTAGGTAAGCCTTTATGCTCGATATACCACTCTTTATTTTTTAAAAAATATGGTTTCTCTAACAACATTTTACATCACTCCTTTTAAATATTCCTCCATAGCTTTACCAAGTTCATTTGGTTTACCACTAACCATATTAGCAAAACACTCAGCAAAAAATTCTTGGCTCTTTGTTTTACCATATAATGATAAATTTTTGTTTAAATCAAAATTAGGGTTATTTTTTAGAGCTATACCGTATATATCTTGCGATATTTTATCACATATTTTACCCTCATACTCTTTGAAAGCCTTTTGTACTTGATATTGAGTAGTTGATGTACGTATCTTTGTTTTAAAGTTACTGTACTCAACTGGGTTATTTATATTATACTCGTTTATCAAGTGATTTTCAACTAAATGTCCAAACTCGTGATTTAACGCGTATGTATCAACATATTTATCACTACAAGGCATAAATTGACCCGTTTTTTGTCCGTCTTTTATCGTTTTAGTGTAATTATTATAATTATTGTAATAATTATTTGATAAATGAATACCTAAACGTTTCATATCATAACTATGTGATGTAACAGCTATTGCATTTGTAATTTTTCCTCCAAACATTAAGCCATTATCTTTAACAAATTTAGCAACTTTGGGATATTTATTTAATAATGAGCTTAATTGTTTTGTATTAGCGTCAACTAATTTACTATCTAATTTTTTCAAACTATTAGTATTATAAATAACATTTTGGCTTGTTTTAAACATCTCATTTTTAGTATCCACTATATCGTGTTGTTTCAACCAGTCTTTATAACTAATATTATCAATTAACTCACTTTTACCAGTCAATGGGTTTCTAGCTCTACGTTTTAGTTGTTTTTCAGCCTCCTCGCCAAGGTATCCACGTGTTGTACTACGACAATTAGGGTGTAGAGGTGGATAATTAACACCAACCTCTCTATCTTTATAAAGATATTTTTTATTATCGTTTGCTTGGCACATTTCACTTGTACGGCTGTCTAAAACGGCAACAAAAACATACTCTTTTACTCCCATTTCTTCGTAAGCCATAGCGTCAGCCTCATTATTAAAGTGGTTTGTCTCAGTTCTTACTAAACGCTCAGCATAGTATTTACTAACGTTAAATCTATCTTTTATTTGTTTAGTAGTCTTTTCTATTCCTTGACCACTTAATAAAGCCCCTCCTACTATTTTACTTACACTATCAGCCAATATATCAGTATTTCCCCATATACGCTCACTATAATTTTTACCGCTCCATTTTTCATTTAATAACGTATTAAGTAAATTATTATCTATTTTATTAAAACTAAAATCATATCCCGTACCTATTTGAGTATCATAAACAGCTTTATAATAACTATTATTTATAACACCTTTATAGCACATTGTATTTTGTAATTCTTCCTTGGGATATATTTGTTTTGCTTTAGCATATATTTGAGCTTGTATTTGTTCTAGTCTTGATATACGACTTTTATAATTTTCTTTTATGTACTTATCTAAGCCTTGACGTTTTAAATCTTTCCAAGTTTTACTTGTTTCTTTTGCTGTAAGTAATTCTTTCAACTTTTCAACATCTAAACCAGTCTCTTTAGAATAATTTTTATATACCCTTGCAATTTCTCCGTCAATATTTTTAAATGCTTGATTATACATTTCTTTAATATTTTTTATATAAGTTTCGCTTTGTTTTTCGGCGGTTGTCATACGTTCAATGGCTCTTTTATCCCAATAATTAGACGACTTAATTGTATCTTTTGTAGTAGATACATCAAATATAGCTCCTTTATCTTGGA
>CAZYST010000056.1:0-4658 GCA_964650305.1 uncultured Lachnospiraceae bacterium | reverse complement strand
TCCGTAGCGGTAAATTATAATATTGGAAGTAGATTGAATGTATATGCTTGATTAAAATTTTTTTAATTTTTATCAATTTTTTATAGCTAATGTTTACTCAAAGATTACATTTATAATTGAGATAAACTTTTAATAATATTATTAGCTTTTATATTCTTAATTAATACTATTTTAAATAGCAATTAACCATCTTTTCCAGTTCTTCTTTATACTCTTTTAATTTTAAAACCGAAGATTCACTTATTTTTTCTTCATTTATCATTTTAGTTCTTAAATCTTTTATTTGCTCCAAGATTTTATCGAATACTTCTTTTATGTAATATTCTAATTGCACATCAAATTGATTTTCAATTTCTTTTGATATTTTTAAAAATTCGTTATAACATTCATTTTTGGCATCTGATAGTTTTTTAGCATTTTGCTCATCTTTTATAAAATTTGCTAATTCTAATACTGAACTAACCACCGTTAATATTGGACCAAGAAACTTGCTTATATTTGCCATATTTTTAACTATATTAATAGCCCCATAAGGTTTAAATTTAGCACCAAAAAAACGCCCTATATTTTTTACTAATTCTACAGCTCTATTGTTAGAAGCTAAATCCTTCGCTAAAATTAAAGGCTTATCTACGCCTATAAAATTTTTAATGTTTTCAGCTACACATTCAGTAATATTTCTTATAGAAGAAAAATTAGACATAATTTCTGTAAAATCTATAAATGAAACATTACTTATATTTAATTTTGAATTATTAATTGAATTTAGAACATATTTACCTAAATCAGAATCAAATAGTTCTTTAATTGTATTATTTAATTGTTCTATAGATTCATTTAATTCTTTTTGTATTTTTTGTTGAGTTTCTTCTATATCATTTTTTATTTTTATGTCTATTTCTTTTTGAATATTATCAAAGTCTATTTCTTTTTCGCCTATTTTACTCGTTATATCATTAGAATACGAAACAATATTAGAGGATAATTTCATAACTATAGTAGATACTCTATTATGCACTGACTGTTTTTTCAAACGAACTTCTTTTTCTATTCTATTTACCAATATAAGAAATTCTTTATTATCTTTAGAGGATATACTTAATATAGAATTATCTATAAACGATATAGTTCTATATATTGGCGTCATAATTTTCGCCCATATTCTATTTTTTTTGATAAAATGATTTATTAGTTCTATAAAATCGTCAAAATGGCTCATTTTTTTTAATTCTTCTTCATTTTCATCAACACCTTCAATATAATCGGCGGCATCTATGAAACACAATGGAAATTCATTTATCTTAAATGTTTCTAAAGAATCGTTTAACGATTTTTCATAATTTTTCTTAAGCTCATCGTATTTTCCAGATTCCATAGACATTTTATTTATGACTACCATCATTTTATTTTTTTGTTTTTCTTCAAATGCTATCTTTTTAAAATTTTTTAAAATAATATCATCAAATAAATCACTCGTTAAACAATAAACAAGTAAATCTGATTCTTTTATTTTCTTATAAGTAATATCATCATGGTCTTGTCTGTCTGTGAATAAACCTGGTGTATCTATAAGTAAAACATTATTCCAAGGGTAATCTGTAGTTTTATCTGTGGCAATATCCGCATCTATTTTTACAGATTTATTTCCAGTCAATGCCGATATAATAGTCGATTTTCCAGAGCTATATTGTCCTATAAAAGCTATGGTTAATAATTTTTGATTTTTTATCTCTTCTATATCATTTATAAGACTTTCTACAATTTCATTATCATAGTTTGAGACAATTTTTTTAGAATCCTCAAGTATTTTAGAAAAATCTTCTACGATTTTTCCAAATTCAAAAATTTGCGACATAAGATTTACTCCTCTTAATATAATTAATTTATTTTTTCAAAAATTACTTCTTCTTGAATAATTTTTGTGATTTTCTTTTCTAATTTTTTATTAACATTGTTTTTTGATTTTATAATAATTCTCTTTCCATAGTTTCTTTCCACTTCAATATTAGTAATTTCTTTTTTATCTATCTCTTCAATGATATTATCTTTATTATTAGAATAATTTAATATTCTGTAAGCATATATTGAATTTAAATAATCTAATTTTTTCTTTAATTCTATATTAGTATCTGATAAGTCTTTAGAAATATTTTCTAAATAATCGGATAATATATCTATACTTTTATCTATCTTTTCCTTTATTTTTTTATGATTATTTTCAAATTCAGATAATATTTTTGGTAGATTTTCTTTCTGCATTTTTTCTATATGCTCTTTTATTGAGGAATATAATTTATCGCTAGCCTCTTTTATTTTTTCTTCTTTACTCTTAAAAACTAAAGAAGAAATAATACCTATCAGCGTCCCACCTATAATCAAACCCCATCCTATAGGATTTGTTAAGCCTACTAAGAAACCTCCTGTTACACTAATTACTGTTCCAATAATTCCAATTAATCCTTTCGTATTAAAGGTATTTGGAAGTTTAATATTCATACCTGACATTTGTATTTTAGAAAATAATTCCATATCTTCCATAAGTTCTTTTAAATGTTCTTCTATCTCTTCCATATACCCATTAATACAGTCTTCAATTTTTACTTTAATTTTTTCATTGAATTTAATTTCTTTCAAATATTGTTCCCATTTTTTAGTTATTTCTTTAGATTTTGCATCATAATTATTATTAGCAAAATTTAATGCTTTACTATTTATTAAATCATCAAATTCGGCTTTTAAATTTTCTTCAAGCGTATTTTTATTTTTCTCATAACTCTTTTCTATTTTTGTTATTAAATGTTTTTTATTTTCTTTAAATTTATTATTCATAATATTTAAGTTATTAACATGATTTTCTAATATACTATATATATCATTTATAATATATATGCTTCCGTCTATCATAGTTTGACTTCTCTTAATTATTCCTTCGTCTATTATTTGCATTCTAATATTATCCAAGAAATCTGATATATGCGAAGATTTGTATAAAATGTCTTTTTTATCCGAATATTTTTCATCTTTTGACATTTTAGCGGCAAGCATTTGAACAGGATATATTTCAAAATATTCATTTTTGTAATGATTTTTGGCATATTCTCTTACTCTATTTATATGTCCTTGTAATGATTTTTCATCTTTTCTCTTATACCATTTTTCAGGTTCTTTTAAGAATATTTTTAACCTAGCTTCATTTTCTATATTTTCTTTCACATTTAACAATATAACTATTGGTTTATTTCTATCTTTTATAAGTTTTAAAAAATTAAATTCGGTTTCTTGAATACTATCGTTTTTTAGAACATAGCAGATTAAATCAGATTCATCTATAACGCTTCTTGCAATTTCTTCGTCATTCTTTCCTCCGGGTGCTCCTATTCCTGGAGTGTCTATTATTCTAATATTTTTCCATTCGTAAATTCTGTTAAATCTTGTAGTTCTCTGTTTACCTACTCCTATAAATTCGTTTCCAGTTCCCGTTATTATAGAATGCAAAGTGCTTTTACCTGCTTTTGTTTTACCTATAAAAGATATAGTATAATATTTTAAAGCTCTTTCTTTTTTTTCTAATGCCTCTTCTAATTCTTTTATATTTGTATTGATAAGATTTGATATATCACTTTTTAATTTTTTTAAACTATTTTCAAATTCTTTTTTATTTTCATCGTCCAATAGTTCTTTATCTTTTTTATAATTATTTTCTCTATGAATTTTATTTATTAAGCTTTGTAAAGTATTCTCTAATACTTTATCTAATTTTTGTAAACTTTCTTTAGAATAAATTAAAATTTTTCTAGCTTCATACAAATCTACTTCAGCGATTTTTGAAGTTTTATTAATCGCTTCAGAATATTCTGGACCGTTTAACAAAAAGCTATTGTATCTTTTTTCTAACTTATCTTTTATATCTTTTATAGGGATATTTTTAAAAATATTAAGAAGTTGTTTCTTAATATTATCTAGAATTCCTAATTCATTTTCTTTTATTAAAATCTCCTCTTCTATATCTTTTTCAACTTTATTTTTTATATCATTGAATTCGGTTTCAGTTATATTGTTTCTTGATAAAAATTTATCAAGAATATCTTTTTCATTTTTACTTAAAAAACCATCGAATAATATAATCTTTAAACTTATATATAATATTTCTTTTATTTTTTTCTTATCATAATTTGATATGTTTAATAATACATCATCTTCTAAACTTTTTTTATCTTCCGTATCTCCAAGTATTTTATGCATTTCATTTCTACTTTCTTCCGAAATATCATTTTTAATTATATATTCGTCTATAATAACTAAACTTTTATCATATATACATCCATCGGATACTGAAACATAAGCTAAAAATAATAAACTATAATCTATATTCATTTTAAAATCCTCAAGTAAATTTTATAAATTGAAAATTCAAAAGAAAAAACGATTCTTGAAAACACACATTTACAGAAAATATAAAGTATTTTTAAATAATTAAATAAACATAATTCAAAACAAAGTTTAAAGTTAAGGCTTGGCTTGGCTTGGCTTGGCTTGGCTTGGCTTGATTAAACTATAATTTATCTTTCTCATAATAACAAATTATACAATATTTATAATTTTAAGTCAAGGTTTATTTTAATAATTATTTTTTATAAAATTTTTAATAATAAAAAATC
>CAZYST010000055.1:0-5546 GCA_964650305.1 uncultured Lachnospiraceae bacterium | reverse complement strand
TGAGTTATCAAACTTTAAAATTTTATTGTAATCAAGGCTTAATTCCTAATGTTAAGAGAGATAAAAATAACTATAGAATATTTGATGATAATAATATTAATTGGATTAAAAGTCTTTCTTGTTTAAAAAAATGCGGTATGAGTATTGATGAGATGAAATCATATCTTGAATTATGTTTGCAAGGAGAATCTAGTTAGATGTTAATAAATCTACAAAACATATCTAAAAAATTTTTGATTTTTTCATTAAATTTGCATTTCCATCTTTGTCATAAGTTCCTATCATTAATACAGGAAGTGGTAAAAAATTCATTTTATTTCCTAAATCTTTTCTCATTATTTTTTTCTCCTCATTTTTTATTAATTGATATTATATAACTAGGTAGCAACTATCGGTCAATAATATTTTCATATTTCATTCTAAATTTTATAAATATATTTTTCTTTTCTTGGATGTGAAATAGGCTCCATATCTGAATATCCTATAATACAATTTGCAATTCCTTCATAATTACCATCTATTCCTAAGTTTTTTAATATTTGCTTTCCTTCTTCTGTTTCAAAAGTTTCTTTTGCTCTATGTATCCAACAACTTCCTAATCCCAGTGAATGTGCAGTTAACATCATGTTTTCCATTACTAAACTTCCATCATAAACATATGTTGGAATATCTTTATTGGCTAATACCACTAATACAACTGGTGCATTATAAAAAGGATCAAAATCTTCAGGCATACCTGCAATTTTAGCATTTATTTTAGATAATTTATCTCTCATTTCTTTATTTGTTATTTCTAATATTATTGGTGATTGTTTATTCATTCCTGATGGAGCATAAGTTCCAGCTTCTGTAATCATATCAATAATTTTTTGGTCTACTAAGTCATTTTTATATTTTTTTATACTTCTTCTTGTTTTAATATTATTTAAAATTTCATTCATATAATTTCACTTTCCTTTTCCTTTCATTATATAACTTTAATTCATTTTACGTTTATATAATAACATAAAAGCAAGTGATTATCAATTATAAATAAATCTATAAATCATAATTAAATTTAAATTATTTGAAGAAATAAATTTACATTTTTATAAATTTAAATAACAAATTTCAAAATTTCGAGAATCATCATAAAATACTTATAAATTTTTAAAGATTTTTATTTTTCATAACAAAAAAGAAGTTCATTCTTTTCGATTCTATCTGTATTTAAATCAAAATAAAAAGAAGTTCATTGAAAAATGAACTTCTTTTTATGGCTCCTCTTATAAGTGATTTTATTAAAAATCGTTGATTTCAATATAGTTTTAAACTTTGTTCCGTGCATATTACGTGCAAAATTAGTATCATTATGTAATGTTAAATAATCATTTTCACTCATTTCATATATTTTATAAAAAATAAACATAAATAAAAACTCAGTCACATCTTAAATTACGAACCCCAAATTGAATATACAATTTGGGGTTAACAAACTTCTTTTGTGTATTTAATTTAAGTTGACTAATTTTATATTAAAATGATTTTTACAAAATTTGCTTATTAAACAAATACATTTTCGTTGATATTACAGATGTTATTGGCGTTCCATTTACTCCTATTTTAAGTTCATGTTCAATAGTATAAAATATTCCATGGTAGTATTGTTTATTTACATTTAATTCACCCTTAACAACATATATTGGACTATATTTGTTATAACACCTAATAAAATCTGTTAAAAACATTATACACCATATAGTAATACTACATATTACAATAATTATTAAAACCTTAAATTTCTTGTTTATATTCATCTACTATAATAGCTTCTCCTTTTTGGCTAATTGTATTAACTACATAATATAATTTATTTTCTTCTGATGAATAATAATATCTACTACTATTTTCCTCAACTGTTATCGTTGAAGTATTAACATTTCTCATTTGTAATTCATTCACAGCGTTTCTCTCAATATTATCAATATGTGAATTATCTAAAGTTATTTTAGCTTCAATATCCTTTATATTTTCTTTAACAGCATTATTCATAAAATTGCTTATTTTTGTTATTTCATTATTCATTACAGTAACAATATATCCCATATCTGTATAAACTTCTCCAATTTTATAAATAAAATCTATTGTATATGTTTCATCATCTAATTTATATACACTTACTTCATATTCATTTTCATTAAAAGTTTCATCTTCATTTTTTATTATATTTATGATATTTTTAAAATCTTGATTTGTATTAAAAAAAGTTAAATTGTCGCTTTCTATATTTAATACATTTAAATTAGCTTCTTCAATACTTAAGTCTCTTGTAGTATTCTTTATTCTAACATTTGGATTACCAGCATACGCAGAACTTTTTACTCTACTATCTAAATATATATAACCATTTGCATGTTGGGCTGCCTCTAGCATTGTATAACCTTGTGATAATTTTTGATTATATCTATCAGCCCAATTATTAAATGAACCTACTGGAAGAAAATCTGTCCACCCTAAAGCTGCATCTGCCCCTTTTTGAACCGCTTTAGCTGTTAAATTAGCTTGAGTTCCATCTCCAGTATGGCAACCTCCAAAAGTAATTAAAGTTGTGTTACTTAAATTTATATTATCTAGTCCTACATAAGTATTTCCTACATCACCATTGATATAAAGTCCACAACTATTTCCAGACGCATCATCCCAAAACATTTCTGTTTGATTAGCATGACCACTCAAAAAAATTACTCCGCTTTCTAATAATCTAGGACCATTAACAAAATATCCATTTTTTAACATATTATAATTAGGCGTAGTTAAACCATAACAAATTTTATTTCCACCTCCAGCAGTTCCATACCAATAATTTGCACGTTCCGAAATTTCCATAGTATTTTTACCATCTGAAAGAATACATCCCATTGTAAAAGCATAATCAAATGCATTGTAAGCAAGAACTTGCGTAGCAAAGCTAATCATTATCAAAAATATAGACAACAATGATATTATTTTTAAATATTTTTTCATACTTACGCTCCTTTAATATATTTAGGAGTGCTAGCTTATTATACTTAAGAGATTCACAAATAAAATTTTATTTTTCTTTATATAATATCTCCTTGTATCATATATATCATAACTACTAGTTTATGTCAATATATAAATCTAAATAACTGTTATTAACTTGTGATAATGTCACCCCATAAGATGTTAAAATTATTTTTTAGAAATGTCACCCCTATGTTAAAATATTTTTACTATGGAGACATTTATTATGAATAAAAATGATTTAAAAAAATATACCATTATTCAAGATTGCATTAATGGAATTTATACTGTTCCTCAAGCTGCAAAATTACTTAACCTATCTGATAGACAAGTTCAAAGACTTAAGAAAGAGGTGATTATTAAAGGTCCAGAAGGTATGTAAGTCATTTTTCAAGAAATGGAATTGTCCAAGAGTGGACTAAAAACAAATATGAATTAAAAGAAAGTAGGTAATATAAATATGGAAAATATATTAGAAAATATTACTAAAGATACAATAAATGAAATTAAAAATACAGAAGTAAAAAAAATAGTTATTGAAAATGAAATTACACCAGAACAAAGAGCAATAATAGAGAGTATAAAAATAATAAAAAATCCTTTTAAAATGTTAACTGTACAAGATATTATGCAAGACTTAAATATATGTGAAACAATTGCTTATAGAACTTTTAAACGCCCTGACTTCCCTTCTATCAATATTGGAAAAACTAATCAAGTAATGCTTATTTCCTATCTTGTATGGAAAATGCAAAAAAGAGTTTAAGCGAGGTGTTATAAATGAGTGATATAAAAAAACAAAAAATCGGTAGTATTTATTATGATAAAAAAGATAAAAAATTTAGATGCACTTACTATACACTTGATAAAAAAACTTTAGTTGAAACAAGAAAAACAAAGTCTTTTTTAACAGAACAAGAAGCACAAGAATTTCTAAATGCAATTCAATGTCAAAAAGGAAACGAATTATTTATAAAAAATAATGGTATTCCGTTAAATTTACTAATGCGAGCAAATGCAGAAAAAAAATTAAAAATGAATTTTATTGAGGAAAGACAATATTCAAGAATACTAGATACTATAACTTGTATTGAAAAATGCCCTACTACCAGAAAAAATATCGATGAAATAACTAGTGAAGAAATACAAGAATATCTTAACACATTAACAAAATATAGTAATTCTACTATTAGCAAAATTTATGAACAATTTAAACAAAACTATAAATATGCACAAGATAAAGGCTATATAACAAAAAATCCTTTAATAGATGTTATAAAACCTAAAAGTCAAAAAGAAACTAAACAAGTGCGAGCTCTTGAACTTGAAGAACAACAACAATTTACAAATTATTTAATGAATATTCCTGTTGAACAAGAACCTTATAAAGTTGCATATTTAATCGAAATGTACTTAGGTTTAAGAATTGGTGAAGTATTAGCATTACGAAATAGCGATATAAATTTAATGAAAAATTTAGTTAGAGTAAATAAAACTTTAACTACGGACAGAGACCACAAAGTTGTAATGGGACATTCAACAAAAACTCAAGCAGGAATTCGAGAAGTACCCATACCAGAATTTATTAAAAATGAAATAATCTCTCAAATGAAACTTGCAGAAAATAATAAAGATAATCTATTATTTGTAAATACTAAAGGCGATTATGCCAACCCAAGAACTGTTAATCGTTTTTTACAAAGAACTTTAAAACAAATGGGAATTTCTGATATCTCAACACATAGTTTAAGACATACATACGGAACACGTTGTATTGAAGCTGGTATGAGGTCAGTCGCACTTCAACGACTTATGGGACATAGTGATATAGCTGTTACTTTAAATGTATATACTTCTGTTTTTAATAAATATAAAGAAAGTGAACTTGAAAAAGTAAATTCATATTATTTAAACAATAATATGTTTGAAAATACACCTCAACTTTTATTAGAAAATAATATAGATGAGGAGGAAAAAGAAATTGTATAAAAATGATATTAAAACAAGAGTAAATGGTCTAAATGAATATATGTTAGCAGATACTGAAAAAGAATTAGTATTATTAAATATATCTAATGTTTATACATATAACAAAGCAATAGCACTAATAGATAAAGATAATCAAAACAAAGACTGGTATTCTGTTAATCGTAAACATTGCTACAAAAATTGGAATGAAATTGAAGCTTTTTTGGACGGGCTATGTTTAGGAAAAAATACTCAATTTACCGAGCGAGATATAAGGTAATTAAAATAGATTAAATTTATTTATCTATTTTAATTAGCAAAGTGGAAGAGTTTGAGAAACCGACAGAGGTTTCTCAAATAGATAAATTAAGTTGTTAATTTATCTATTCAAAAAATGGATCACAAAAACTTTTGGATCAATTTTTTGAACAAGATTATTTTATAAAATTATTTAGCATTATTCAACAGAATATGCGACAAATAATTTTAAATAATCTTGCAAGGGGTTATTAGGGGTTCTCCCCTAATCATACAGAACACTTTTAGCGTAAGCG
>CAZYST010000054.1:0-7445 GCA_964650305.1 uncultured Lachnospiraceae bacterium | reverse complement strand
GCAAATGTCATTAGTTGATTTTGTAAAAATAAGTGGCATTAGTGTAATTAAAAAAAAACTAGCCATTTAAATACAACGTTTTTTCAGTTTCTAGATATTCTGTAAACTTTTCTATAGGATAATCTCTAATCACTAATTGTTTTCTGTCTTTTACCCATTCAATTTGATCTTTTGAATCACTAAAAATTGTTGGTGCCGTAAAAATACATTGTGCAGGAATATTATTTTCTTCTATAAAGTTTAAAAGATGTCTTTGAATAGGCCAGACTTCCATCATAGTTTGAGTTCTTCCTTCTGCCATTGTAACCTCAACAATAATCCCATTTCCATTTTCAAAACATTCAATATCACATTTATTTCCGCCGGCGGTTGAAGTTGGAAGACCTGTATCATCACTTGAATAATTTGGCTTTACTAAAACTTGAGGTAATTTCGATTTTATAGCTAATGCAGTTAAAAATTCTAAACGTACAGGTGCTACTAACAATTTTAAAACGGAATCTTTAGAAGGTTTTCTTGTAGCAAGATTTTTCATTTCAGCTTTAATTGATTCCCAATTATATGTTTTAAGCCATTCTGAAAGTAAATCATTGGTTTGTTCTTGTGTTACAATTTCTGCTTTTTGTGATATAAGTTCTGTGTCTATTTTAGACATATACTTAAAATATTCATATTCATCTTCGTAATGTTCATAATCACAATAATTATTTAAAATGTAATCAACTTTATTATCTTCATTATGGTTTATATCAATAAATCTACCAGCACCACGAATTGAAATTAATCCACTCATTCGCATTTTACGAATAAATTCATCGGTATAATCTTGCATTATGGATTTAGTTTCAAACTTCTTATATTTTCCTTCCATAATGTCATTTATACAAATATCAATAATTGTTTCATCACTCGGGGTAAAACCATGTTTTTTTCTTAAATCTTTGATTTTTAAATATAATTGAGTAGCATTATTATCCTTCCAAAATAATAAAATTGGTAGTTCTTGGCGAGAAATACCTTTTCCACCATCTAAATTTATCAATTTTATTGTCTGCAATAATAAAAGCAAAGGAATATTATCATTCAATACTTTTACAAAAGGATTACTTCTTTGAGAACGTGCTAATGACTGTAAAAATACTTGTTGTTCTTTTTCTGGATTTTCAAGAGAAACCGTAATTTCATCATTTGAATTTATTTCTACTTTTACAATTTCTACAAGAAGATTTCCTAATTCAGAAAATTCAATTTTACTTCCCGTTTTGAAATAAACAAAGCCCAATTCTTTTGCTAAATCAAAAATAGTTGCAAATCGGCTTGGATATCCCCAGTCAAAACCAGCTTCTTTATGTTTTTGAGGATTGTCTTCTTGGATTTTCTGAACATCTTTATCATTCAATAAACTTACCGCAAATTCGCCACCAGAAGTTTGTTTCCAAATAGATTTCACTTCATTGGAAACTTTCATTGGTCTATATAAACCGTAACGAATTAATTCTCCAACAATTTCAGTTGCAAGTTCATTTGTTAAAATTTGATTATCAAATTTCTTTAAAACAAATAAATTATATTTTATTCTTTCAGGATTCCTAACTGTTGTTGTATAAAGCAACGGCTTAAATTCCGCACTTCTTCCCTTCTTTTCAGTCATAATTTGTTATTAAAACCTCCTTGAAAGATTTCACAGAATTATCATGGTAATTTATATAATTACTTTTTATAGAATGAACATTATACTTTTTTGCCCATTGTAATAATTTTGTATTTTCTTTTCCTTTATAATTTGTCACATTAGACATTGCAAATTTAATGTCCTTTGAATTAAAAGAATCCAACAACTCAAGTAAATTATCATCATCTTGTTGATTCCATATTTTATTATATTCGCTTGATGTAATTAGGTATGGTGGATCCACATATACAAAATCATTTTCAGCAAAAACAACATTTTCAAAAAAATTTAAATAGTCTGTATTAAACCATTTTATATTTCTTTTATTTACAATATTAATATAATTTGTAAGTGCTTCATAAGCATTATTATTAAAATCAACATTCCCAACAGGCAAATTAAATTCATTTTTTTGATTAAAACGTATCATTCGATTAAAACCATAAATTAACAAAAGATATAAACTTGCAATATCAGTTCTGTCAGAATTATTATAATCTATTTTTAGCTTTTTATAACTTTCGGCGTTATATTTTGCAAAATAGGTTTTTACATATTTTTCTCTTAATTCTTTTGGAATAACATCAGCTTTATATGAACAAGAAAATCCATATTTTTCGATTTTAGAAAACAAAATAGTAAATAAATCATCAGGATTTTCAAAAGATGACAAATATTCATGTATTTGTATTATGTAACTATTAATATCATTTTCAAAATAATTTTTTGCATCAACATTCAATAATACTGAACCACCGCCAACAAAAGGCTCATAAAAATTATTAATTTCTTTTGGAAAAAATTGTTTGAGTTCTGGAATTAATTTATATTTATCACCCGTATAAAACAAAGGAGATCTAATCAATTTTTCTTTTTTCATTTTACCTTTGTTATATAGAACAATTCTTGATGATTTTCTAAGTCAGACTTACCAGCGTTGAAAAAACGATAATCTTTTGCAAATTTCTTTGTTTCGCCTTTTGAGTTTAAAACTTCTTCAATTTCTTCAAGTTCAATTTTATTTTTTGAACTTCCACTTTTAGAATTATATGTATTGTTATAAGAAACCGCTAAATATTTTGAATCTAGATTATTTATTAAATCGGCAAATGTCTGAGGAGCTTTTGATGTACAATAATTACTCATATTCTCAACAGGAGGTTTCATAGCAACTCCAGATAAAACAGGTTTATCCCACTTTATTAAAGTTTCGTAAACGTGATAAAAGCGACAATATTGTCTTGAATTATAAGGCGGATCAATATAAACCAAATCCGATTTTATTTTTTTTGCAAGTTCATTTGAATCTTCTTGATAAATTTTTAAATTGGAAAACCTTTGTACATCAATTAATTTTAATTTCAATGGTGTTGGTTTTATAGGCTTTTTTATATATGCTTCAAAGTGACCTAAAGTATTAGCAGTTTTATCAATGTTATAAATTAAAGTTGCTAAAAGTATCGCATACTCTTTTTCTGTAATATGACTTTTTAAATTTTCAATATCTTCTCTAATGAAACCTATCAATTTAGATTTATCATAATCAAAATATTTATCACCAAAATTTGAGGAAAAATAATTATCTGAAATTTCATCAGGATTTAATAAATTATATTCGCCTATTTTTTTTGTAATAAAATCTTTATTCCAATCAGAATCTTCAAAAAATGCTTTATAAATAATGTTATTAGAATACAAAGTATCATTCATTATAACATTAGGATAAAGTTGAAGCATTTTTTTTGTAATAACACCAGTACCAGCAAAAATATCTGTTGCAGTTTTTATATTACTAGTATTTTCTTGAATTAAATCAAAAATCCAATCGACTAATTTTTGCTTACAACCAATATATCTACGACTTTCAAGCGGAATTGTTGCACCTGGAATTGAATCAGCCGCAACAGATAAATAATTCCCATTTGATTCTAATTTTTGTTTAGCAACATCTAAAACTAATTCTTGGTTCTGAAACTCTTTTATATTTTCTAAGATTTTATCACTATCACGCTGAATTTGAAGTTGACTAGAATCAATATTATAAAACTTTGCTAAGATAAAAATTTGCTCATCAGTTGGAAAACGTATTCCAGATTCTATTCTACATAATTGGCTTTCTTTTATACCCGTATTTTTCTGAATTTCCAATAAAGAAAAACCTTGTTCTTCTCTAATATTTTTTAAAACCGTTCCAATATACATATTAAAATTTCCATCAACTGTCAATTTTAATAGGAAAATGATTTTTTTTCTACTGCGAAAAACATTTATTTTAGTTAATTATAACCAACGCAGCGGAATGATACAAATTAAGCTTAACAATAATTTTTATTATACCGCTAATTTTTCAAACGCTCCACATTGTGTGTTTCAAGTATCATGCTTAAAAACTAGCCATTTTTCTTGACTTCTAGCCATTTATGTTTTATATTATGAATTAGGAGCGTTAGATGAAAACCACAAAAATACTGCGGCTTTCATCTAACAAAAGTTTGCATTGCAAACTTTTTATCAACTTCCACTTCTCATTCCATTGCGAAGTGGTTTAAAAAGTCAAATCGAAAGTTGAAACTTTCTCATTGACTTTTTATTAGGAGCCAAAATATGTGCAAAGCAACAATTTACGAAGCGCGGAATAATTTTTCTTCTCTTGTAAAACTTGCGGAAAGCGGTGAGCCTGTTGAACTTACCCGCCACGATAAACCTGTCGCGGTGATAATCAGTTACGATGAGTACGAAAAAAGCAAACCGAAAGAAAGTTTTTTTTCAAAACTGGAAAAACTAAAAGCTGAATACGCAGATGTTTTAGATGATGAAGGATTTCCAATTCCAGAAGACGAATATCCTGACGAAAAATATATGAAAAAACTTGACAGTTTATGGAGTGAAGAAGCAAGATAAAACTTCGCCTTAAATAGCGTCGAAGTTAATCGGAAGTTGAAACTTTCTTCTTGACTTTTTATAGGAGTAAAAAATGAAACCTGTTTACCTTTTAGATACAAATGTTATTTCAGAATTTTCAAAACCAATCCCAAATGAATCAGTTTTGCGAAATCTTCAACAAAGAGAAAAACTATGTGCAATATGTTCTACTGTTTGGCAAGAATCTGTGGAAGGCTACGAAAGGCTTCCGGAAGGGAGGAGAAAAGAATACATCAAAAAATGCATAAACGATGTAAAAGACTCTTACGAAATAATTCCTTACGATTCGTTTGCGGCGGAAATCTGCGGAGAACTGCGTGCTAAGTGCAAAAAACAAGGAAAAACCGCTTCTCTTTGCGACAGCCAAATTGCCGCCACCGCGATTGCTAACGGAATGATTTTAATCACACACAACACAGAAGATTTCAAAGTTTTGCAAGAAAATAGTTTTCTAAAAGTTGAAGATTGGTGGGATTAAAAAGGTTTCGAGAGCCTCAACCAGCGTTATTTTTATAAAGCGTTGATTTCTTTCCAATGTTCGCGAGTCATTACGTTTGTGTGGCCTACGCGGATTTCATTCATCAGCGGAACTGGAACGTTTTCGCAAGTGTGATGATATACAAATCCGACTTTTTCCTGAACTCTTTTTGATTTTAAGTTGCCGTCGTAATATCCGCACCAGATTTTGTTCATTTTAAGTTCTTCAAATCCGTGGCGAAGAAGTTCTTTTGCGGCTTCCGGCATATAGCCTTTTCCCCAAAACGGTTTTCCAAGCCAGTAGCCAAGTTCACATTCATCATCGCGGTCGGTCATATCTGTGTAGCCGTTTAATTTCAGTTCAATGGAACCGATTGCTTTGTTGTTCCCTTTTTCACAGATTGCGTAACATTCTTTTCCATTAAGAACATTTTGAATCACGCTAAGGCTTTCTTCTTTTGATTTATGAGGCGGCCAGCCTGCAATCGGTCCAACATCTGGATTTTTCGCATATTCAAAAAGACTTTCCGCATCAGATTCCGTCCATTTTCGTAAAATCAATCTTTTCGTTTCTAACATATGAATTCCTTTCACCAAACAAATTTTTCAAGTTCTAAAACTGGAAGTTATACGTCCTTTTCTTCGTAAGGCTTGCCCCACGAACCTATCTCAATTAGATTACCTTCAGGGTCAGCAATATAACAGGTTCTTTGTCCCCAAGTCTCAAGTTCGGGCTCCAACACAGGTGTTGCTCCGTTTTCAACAGCTTTTTTAAATGCAACGTCGACTTCATCAAATGTATCTACATAAAGTGCCAATTCAAAATGTCCGTTCAATCCTTTGATATAGTCATATCTTCGTTTTGTCATCTTTTCAAAATCATTTCTTCCATATAACAGAAACAACGTACCGTCTTTTACAAGATAAACATTTGAGGTATCCTCTGCTTCTTTAATCTCAAACCCAAGTACATCTCTGTAAAACCTAATCATTTTAGGCATATCCTCAACAAACAATCCAAAACCATCTAATCGCATAAGTTGCCTCCCGTAAATTAAATTATATTTACCTATTCTACAAATTTGGATAAAATCGTGTAAGCACCAACGGCAACAGATTGTCCATAAAAAGTGTTATGAGTCATATATAAATCAATATTTTCATATTTTTCGTTTTGGATACCTCAGCCAAATTCTTCTATTGATATTACTGAACTAATATTACTGAAATCAACTCAGTTTTCTATTATTTTTTTCCACTCTTCCCGAGTAATTGCATAGGCATAAGAAATCGTGTTTTTTGGGTCTGGGTATTCCTTTACTTTTTTCATTCCGTTTGCCAAAGCAGTAGAATACGAGCCAATATTTTTTGTGAATATGCTAACCGATTTCCAGAAGAATTTCTCCGTCAATATTCTGTATCGTAATACCACAATCGCCGATAAATTCGCCAGTTTATTTTAACACAATCGCCCAAAGTCCAAAACCATACTTTTTATAATTATCCAAATTCCAATGTGTGAAGAAAGAGATGCTCAAATTCAATTATGAGCTTTTTCAGAAAGAATCTCTCGACCTTTTTTGCTGTTGCTTATTTCAGTGGAAAACAAACGGTATTCCATTGGAATATAAGCGATGCCACCCTCGGTTTGCATCTCATCCGTTTTTACAAAGCCCAGCTTTTCATAGATCGGAACGGCATAGTTGGAAGAATGCACTGTGATCATCTCTGCTACACTTTCTGACAGCACTCTGTTCCACAATGCGCGCCCGATTCCTTTTCCGTGATATGTGCCTTTCACAAAAAACAAAGCCAGGTGGTGTCCGTTACTTCTCGTGGCAATGACACCAACAGGTGTGTCCTCATTAAAGGCACCGTAGGCACACAGTCGTTTCAGATAGTCCTTGTCGTGTATCGCATCCCAAAACGCCTGCTTGCCACTTTCCGTGTACTGCGGTGCTTCGTATTGCAAAAACACCTCCCATATGAGTGGGAGCACATAGGTCAGTTCCGCTCCGTACAACTTTCGGATACTAATTTTGCATTGTTCATTGCCCATCTGCTTGTTCACCATCCTTGCTCCGATCATTTTCAATTTTTCTTTCTCATTTATGCCTAGCTGTTCTTCGTCCTTTCACATGGACGCTTCCGTTTTGATCCCGTATGATACGCCCGGCAGGCATCGCAATTTCCATGCCGTTCACACTTCGTTTTTTTACAGGGACAATTTTCTTTTCCTGTCAGAGTGTCGGCAGTTTTCTGGGCAAGGTGCATCCAGCTATCGATATCTTTTTCGCTACCGTAATCAACGGAAATCATTTTATTAGCATTATAAGATTCCTTTCAAATTGCTCATAAATAAACTTGTTTGTTA
>CAZYST010000053.1:0-8088 GCA_964650305.1 uncultured Lachnospiraceae bacterium | reverse complement strand
CTAGCTGCCTAGTACCTAATCAAAAAATGTCCAATTTTTTGGGTTCAGTACATTTCTAATCTTTTTCAAAGGAACAAATTACTATTCTTAATTAGATTTCTTTTATGACTTTACAAGGATTTCCTACTGCTACAACATTGGATGGAATATCCTTTGTAACAACACTTCCTGCACCTATAACAACATTATCTCCTATTGTAACACCAGGTAATACAACAACATTTCCACCTATCCATACATTGTTACCTACTTTTATAGGTTTAGCGTATTCTAAACCTTTATTTCTTTTCTCATAATCCAAAGGATGCCCTGCAGTATAAAATCCACAATTAGGTGCTATAAAAACATTATCTCCAAATGAAACTTTATTTGCATCTAATATAATCAGATTATGATTTGAATAAAAGTTTTCTCCAATTTCAATATTGTATCCATAATCACACATAAAAGGTGGTTCTATCCTATATATTTCTTTTGTTTTACCTAATATTTTTTTTAATATAATAGCTTGTTTTTCTCTGTCAGATGGCTTTAATTTGTTAAATTCATAACATAAATCTTTTGCTATTTCTCTTTCTTTTTCTAACTCTATATTATAATTAGCATCATACAGTTCTCCTGCTAACATTTTATCTTTTTCAGACATAATTTTTTTCCTCCAATCGCAACTATAAATTACTAGTTATACTTCATTGCTTTTTTTTAAATCCTTTGAATAATAATACATATCTATACAATGTAACTCTCTATCTATGATTTCTTCATCAAAATTATTTCTAAAATAATTTTTCATATATCATTTTATTCTTTATCTCTTTTTATTTGCTTACTATATCTATCCTCCTCTGAAAAAACACATCCACAATATTTTTGCATATATAATCCTAATTCTCTTGCTTTATTTTGACCTTCTCTAAATCCTAGTCTAAAATCTCTATATAAAAATTCAATATCATATTTTTTTGACATTTCTTCACATATTTGTTTAAGTTTCTCATGTTGTTGATATGGGCTTACAAATAAAGTAGTAGTAAAAGCATCAAATCCATGCTCTTTTGCATATTTAGCCGTTTGTTCTATTCTTACTTTATAACAATAATTTGAACATCTATTTTCTAAATCATCTATTGTATTTTTGCAAAATTCTTTTAGTCCATAATTTTCTTCTAATATTAAATTTAAATTAATCATTTTTGCATAATTTATTAAAGTATCTCTTCTAGTTTTATATTCCATATATGGATGTATATTAGGATTAAACCAATATGATGTTGGTTCTATTCCTTCATCTCTTAGTGAATCAATACAATACACACTACATGGTGCACAACATGTATGCATTAAAAGTTTCATTTTTATCCCTCTTTTTCTATTACATCAATAATTTTTTCATTTATTGCTTTTAAATTAAACTATTCATTTGATAAATATTCTATACCTAAATGTTCATATGCAATTGGTGTTACTATTCTTCCTCTTGGAGTTCTAGCTAAAAATCCTATTTGCATTAAATATGGTTCATATACGTCTTCTATTGTTTCTACTTCTTCGTTTATTGTTGCAGCTAAAGCTTCTACTCCAACAGCTTTTCCTGCGTATTTATATATAATAGTTTCTAAAATTTTTCTGTCTGTATTGTCTAGTCCTAAGTCATCAATCTCTAATTTACTAAGTGCTATTTTAGCTATTTCTAAAGTTATATTTCCATTCCCTAAAACAAGTGCATAATCTCTAACACGTTTTAATAATCTATTTGCAATTCTAGGGGTTCCTCTTGACCTTTTTGCAATTTCATCTGCTGCTTCTGGTTCAATATTGATTTCTAAAATATCACTTGATCTTTTTACAATAGTTGATAAATCTTCTTCTGAATAAAGTTCTAATTTTGAAACTATTCCAAATCTATCTCTTAATGGTGTTGATAAAGAACCTGCTCTTGTTGTTGCTCCTATTAATGTAAATTTAGGTAAATCTAATCTTATAGAACGTGCACTAGGTCCTTTTCCTATAATTATATCTAAACTGTAATCTTCTAATGCTGGATATAATATTTCTTCAACACTTCTATTCAATCTATGAATTTCATCGATAAATAATACATCATTTTCTGCCAAATTTGTTAATAATGCTGCTAAATCTCCTGGTTTTTCAATGGCCGGACCTGAAGTTATTCTTATATTTGAATTCATCTCACTTGCTATAATATTTGAGAGTGTCGTTTTACCAAGCCCCGGTGGTCCATATAATAAAACATGATCTAATGGTTCTCCTCTTTTTTTAGCTGCTTCTATATATACTTTCATATTTTCTTTTACTTTTGTTTGACCTATATATTCATTTAAGCTTTTTGGTCTTAATGATGTTTCTGAAATTTCTTCTTCTGTATCTCTTATTTTAGGTACTAATAAATTTTCATCAAAGTCTTCCATTTTACCTCCAAAATCGTTTTATAATTTGATTACATTCTATATCAAATAGTATCATTTTACAAGCAAAATAAGAATAAATTTTCGCTTTTTATATCAAAAAGTAAAAAATAAATATCTGTTATTTTATGTAAAAAAAGAGCCATACAAGGTAAAATTATTTTTTTCTTGAACAGCTCTTCTTGTACTCATTTTGGTTTTTGGTAATGATTATACAATCTTTTTAGAATGTGTGTATAAGGTATCCAATCTGCTGCGCACAGACTAATATCATATACAGGAAAACATGCTTTTTCTCCGTCTATTTCGCGAGGAATAAACATTCTTCCACCTTTGGGTCTTTCTGAATATGAAAAGGCACATCCTTTTTTAGTAAGCATTTTGCATGGAACAGACATAGGAATATCAGAAATAGGCCTATGTATTCCACGCACTCTCAAAACAAAAATCTGTTTTTTCTTTGTTGGCGTGTCTAAATATTCTTTTGGAATAGGTATAATGGAAATATATCCCTTATCAATTTCTTTTTTTAATGAACGATAAGTTAATTTTCCTTTAAAATCTTTTGGAGAATAATGACACGGTGCTTGCTTACAACAAAGACCACAATCTTTACAGATTTTAGAGTTTATCTGCTTTTTCTTCTCATACCGTTTGAGTACTTCTCGGCGATATCTTTCTGGATTACTTGCGATTCTCATAATTGCAATGCTACGAGCATCTTCATCATTCCAATCGATATCATCAAAAATGTCACGTAAAGTTTTCATGCTTGTATCCATGAAATCACCTCTTTGCTATTTATTTTTATTACAATTTTTATTTTATCATAAAATGCATTCTACGTCAATTATGTCAACTATATGTCATTTTGTTATTCTTTATATTAACCCAGAATTATATTCTAAGTTTTCCATAAATGGAAATATTTCTTTTACTCTTTTTAGTGTATATATCGCATTTTTTTGATGTGGACATTTTTCTTTTGCCTCTACCAATTCATTTTTATAGCAATTTTTATCCATTTTATATATTAAATATCTACAATCCATATATGTATAATATATTTGAAATCCATTATTTAAGTCTTCCCAAAACATTTCAAAAGTATAATTTTCTTCCACTATTTTCTCCTTTTTAGATTTAAATTACTCTTTTATCATATTTTCAAAATCTTCTTCTGATATTACTTGTATTCCTAATTCTCTTGCTTTTGTAAGCTTGCTTCCACTTTCTTCACCTGATAAAACATATGTTGTTTTTTTAGATACAGAAGAAGATGTTTTTCCACCAAATTTTTCTATTATTTCTTCTGCTTCTTTTCTAGAATATTTATCAAGTGCTCCTGTTAAAACAAAAACTTTTCCTTCAAAGCGTTTGTCAGAAGAATCTTCTTCTAAGCAATCAAAATTAACTCCATTTTCTCTTAATTTTTCTATTAAATCTTTTGTTTGCTCTTGACTAAAAAATTCACAAATACTTTTTGCCATTATTTCTCCAATATCATCTATTTTTATAAAATCTTCATATGTTGCTGACATAATATTATCCATATTTCTGAAATTTTTAGCTAAAGCTTTTGCAGCTTTTACTCCAATATTTCTTATTCCTAAGCCATTTAACACTCGATACAAATCATTATTTTTACTATTATTTATCGCATCAATTAAATTTTGAGCAAATTTTTTTCCATTTTTCTTAAGTGAAGCAATTTCTTCTAAACTTAAAGTATATAAATCTGCAATATTATTTATCATGCCTTTATTTAAAAATTCTTCTATTATACTATCACCTAAGCCTAAAATATTCATTGCTTCTCTTGATGCAAAATGAATAATATTTCTATATTGTTTTGCAGGACATTCTATTCCTATACATCTTATCGCAGCTTCTCCTTCTTCTCTAATTGCTAAAGCTCCACACACAGGGCATACTTTAGGCATTTCAAAAGGAATTTCATTTCCTGTTCTTTTTTCTGTAACTACTTTTACAATTTCTGGTATTACATCTCCTGCTTTTTGTATAACAACTGTATCTCCAATTTGCAGTCCTTTTTCTTTTATAAAGTCTTCATTATGAAGTGTGGTTTTAGATATTGTAGAACCAGCAACTTTTACAGGCACTAAAATAGCCATTGGAGTGATTACTCCTGTTCTTCCTACTTGGCAAATAATATCTTTTACAATTGTTTCTTTTTGTTCTGGTGGATATTTATATGCAATTGCCCATTTTGGAGTTTTATAATTAGTTCCTAAAATTTCTCTTTGATTTAGATCATCAACTTTTATAACTGCTCCATCTATTCCAAATGTTAAATTTTCTCTATCTTCACCAATTTTATTTATAGCTTCTCTAGCTTCTTTTATAGTTTTACAATAAATTTTTACAGGATTTACATTAAATCCTAATTTTTCTAAATATAATAAAGATTCATAATGTGATTTAAATGTTATTGTATCACTTTTTTGAACATTAAAAATGTATATATCAAGCGGTCTTTTTGCTGTGATACTGCTATCTAATTGTCTTAATGAACCTGCAGCTGCATTTCTTGCGTTTGCAAAAAGAGATTCTTCATTTTCTTCTCTTTCTTCATTCATTTTTTCAAATTCTTCTTTTCCTATAAACACTTCTCCACGAACTGTTATTGTTACAGGTTCTTTTAATTTTTGAGGTATATGTTTTATTGTTTTTAAATTTTCTGTTATATCTTCTCCAACTAGTCCATTTCCTCTTGTTGCACCTCTTACAAATATTCCATCTATATATTCTAACGCGACAGATAAACCATCTATTTTAGTTTCTACTACATAATTTACTTCTTGATTCAATAATTTTTTTGTTCTTTCATCAAAAGCATCTAAATCTTCAAAATTAAAAATATCTAACAAACTTTGAAGTGGAACTTCGTGTTCTACTTTTTTAAAACCTTCTTTTACATTTCCACCTACATGTTGTGTAAGTGATTCTTTCACTATAAACTCTGGATATTCTTTTTCTAAATTTCTAAGTTCCAACATCAACATATCATATTCAAAGTCACTTATATCTGGGTCATCATCATCATAATATTTTTTTGCATAATATGCTGTTAATTTATTTAATTCGTCAATTCTTTTTTTTGCTTGACTTTTATTCATTTTGTAACTCCTCTTATATAAAAAATCATAACTATTATACTAACAATTATGATTTTTTACAATGTTTTAAATTTATTTTTCAAATATATTTCCATGGCTTTCTAGTATTATTTTTATAATATTATCAAGCCTTTCTATTGCATGAAATACATCTTCTTTTTCAATATATTCCATAAAATCTTCATCTTCTCTATTTAAATTTATATAATTTGCTTCATCTGCAATTACTTTTTCATTATGGCTTAATAATAAATTAGAAAGCATTGATATATGAGTAGTGTAAAGTTCTTCATTATAAACTTTTTTAAGCAAAATAACAAGTGCAG
Organism: uncultured Lachnospiraceae bacterium; assembly: GCA_964650305.1. GTDB lineage: Bacteria > Bacillota > Clostridia > TANB77 > CAG-508 > Scatovivens. Next base: position 2,196 of record CAZYST010000053.1, on the reverse strand, counting down.
TTTCTACCATTGCAACTATTGCAATATATGCTTCCTTGAATTCTTCTTTTTTTTCAATAGAATTATTTACTTTTCCTATTTTATTTTTAAATATAGAAACTTTTTCTATATTTTCAAATTTAGTTACCATATTCTTCACCTTCTTTTTCTTCAGTGCTTTTTATATTCGTTGATTCACTTTCGTTTATTCTTTTACTTAAATCCTCACATTTATCGCATCTATATAGACATTCTAAAAATTCTTTTTTTAATCCAATTGAAACTCCTAATTGATGTCTAATAGATTTTCTAATCTCTAAATCTTTCCTTTGATTTCCTATTATATCATCCATATCAGGGTCTTTATATGTATCTTCTATTAATTCTAAAAATTCTTTCGAATGCTGATTTGTTAACATTATTTGTTCTCTTCTACCAGCTTTTTCAAAAGACATTTTGTATTCTGGAAAATCAGAATCTCCAATTATTGCTGGCATAAAATGTACAGAAAATTGCCCATATTCTGGTATATCCATATAAAATAATTTATTTCCACTTTTTATTTTATCTCTTTCTTCAGCTACTCCATATGAGACATCATCTAATTTTCTTTCTTTAATTATTCTATTTACTTGTTCTATAGCCATATTTTTTATATTCATACCTACAGAATATGCTTTCCACATTTTTTGTAAATTTTTTGAATCTAGAAAATCAAAATCTTTTTGTGTAAAATCATAATTATTCATAAAACCTTTTCTTTTTCTAGCTATTCTATTGGTTCTATTGTTTTTTTCCATTTCTGTTTTTTTCTGATCACGTTCTTTTTCAAGTTCAGCTATTATTATACGAATATTTCTTTCTTTTATTGCTTTTTTTTTCAATTTAATAACATCATCTTCTGGAACTTTTTCTGTTACTTTTGCTAGCAATTCTTCCGCTTTTTTAAAAGTTTCTGAATATTCGCTTGTATTTGTTTTACCTTTTCTTTCAAGACTTCTTACTTTTCTTCTCTCAGAAAATAATTCAGAAAATTCACTAGGAGAAACACCACATTTTTCGTATTTTTCCATTTCTTTTATTAATTCTGTTATTGCTCTTTTAGCAGATATCTTTTTTTGTTTATTTCATCTTCTACTTTTTTATATTCATCTATTGGTTCTTGATATTCTTTTTGTTCAGTATCTGATATTCTATATATAAATTTTAAATCTTTTTCAAATTTTATATCTACAATTCTTCCATTTCTTGTTCCTTCTCTATACCCTACAAAATCTCTGCCTCTTCTTGATTCTGCCATTACATATTCATTAATAATATTATTTATTGCAGATTCATATGTATGTGCAATCTTATTAGAAATATGAATTATTCTTCCTAATTCTATTGGATCTATTTGTTCATCATTTTTTCCAATTTTTCTTTTAGATTTTATTTTAGATACATCAAAATTATTAGGTAATTTATTTAATATTAATTTATCTAAAACAGAACTTTGAGTTTTCCTATATTTTAATTTTTCTTCTTCTCTTCTGTTGTATTCTTTTACCCAATCTGGATTTATTTCTTGATATATCTCTAATAATTCATTTAATGTATCTTTTGAAGAATTGACAGAATAATTTTCATGAACTTTATTTAATTTATCTATTGCTTCAATTATTTTTTCCATAAAAAGCCTTTCTTTTTTCATATTTCCGAATTATAGTTAGTATTAGTATATCATATATATTTTTTTTGTAAAATACTTTTATTGTTACAATTTCTTTACTTTTATATGACTTAAATTTTAGATATAAAAAGGGAAAAGCACCCTTTAGATGGATGCTTTTGTTTTTTCGATAACTACAGTACTTACTCCCAAATTATTGAGAATCTTCCGCAGCTTTATGTTGATCTCGTTCAGCCGTTCATCATCAATATCATCAAAACTGCTAATTCCAGAGAGTTCAACAATAATACTATTTACAGCATTTGCTGCATTAAGATATGTAGCTGTGTTACCAGAGGCTCCTCCTTGTTGTGCAAAAAGGTTTAAGTTGTGTCTAATTTCTGCAAGTACAAATTCTTTCCTTTTTTTTGTCATGATAATCACCTCTCAGTTTTTTAATATATATATTATACCACACTTTTAAAATTATGTAAACACTGCTACTTTATCATATGTTATTAACTTGTGATAATGTCACCCCATAAGATGTTAAAATTATTTTTTAG
>CAZYST010000052.1:0-8442 GCA_964650305.1 uncultured Lachnospiraceae bacterium | reverse complement strand
ATAGCTACGTGTCCTGCACCGTCGCTACCTTTTAATGTAGCACCTTTTTGCCACACTATAATACCACCTAAACTAGGTACGTCCGATATTTCTAAACCGTAAGACTTAGCTTTTTCAATAAAGTTTTCAGCGTTACAAACTAGTTGATATTCGATCTTATTTTTACCGATAATCTCAGCAAAACGTCCATTAGCGTATCCAACGCAATTAGCCAGTACGTCGCAAGAGTCAGTTGGTTTACCTTTAATAGATAGAGAATAACCACCGCTAGAAGTACGCATATAATATTTGTTGCCTTTAGCTGGCTTACTCGTTCTCATTTCCATTATCAACTACCTCCTCTAAGTTTTCGATTACTCCGTCCTCTACCAAGATGTCAATACTATCAGTATTGAAAGTTGTTTGTAATTCTTCCATATTTATATCCTCCTTTTATTTTTCCACTTCGGGAATTCCAGCAATACTAGTTAAAATTGATAAAATACCACTTAGTAAACTAGCACTTAAAACCATTAACCAGTTAATATCACTCATAACAGTACCTACACCAATTAGAGATAAAGCTGTTTGAGACATTGTTTTAATTGCTCTTACTAAGCTGGCTTTTAACCATTGTTTAAAATTTTTCTTTGTCATAATTTCCTCCTACTCGACTATTTCAAAGTCTTTTATTCGTTCTTTTATTTCGTCAATAAAAGAATGTACTTTTAAGTTTTTATATAAATCGTAACTGTAATTAAACGCTTGTAACTGGTATTTAGTAATTTGGTTAGTCTCTTTACATTTGTCCCAAATATCCAGCATATCGTTTCTTAACGAGCATTTAGTCCCTTTGAGTATAGATTTAGCAAAAACAAAGAGTACCCCTAACTCTCCAACAAAGAAAGTTATGAGTACCCAATACTCTTTTATAAAATTCAATATTTCCACCATTTAACCCCTTTCTATATATATTCCACGGTTACTTTACACCAAGTCCACATAGCGTCACTAGAGATAGTACAAGCGTGATATGGAGCTAAGTATAATCTACCAGCACTTTTAACAGCGGACGACTCGTTAACAAAATAACGACTTTGTTGAGGAGTTGGTAAAATTCTATACATATCATAACCAGTCCCACCAAAGTTAACTCTAAAGTTAGATATTTGCTCCGACGCAGAAGATACCCAAAAACTACAGTCTACTGTAATTTTTTTAACCCTATCAGACCAGTTGATATATCCGTCCGAGTCTAAGTAGATTACATCTTCGATACCGCTGTTACCAACGACTTTTCCAAAGGTTATATTGTTGTCATAACTATTATTACCAAACGTTTGATTACTTGTTTTTTGAAATAGGACGCTTGCGTATTTGGTATTAACGCTTTTCCAATTTCCCCAAACACCCTCAGCACATTTTCTTATATACAAGTCGTTTGTAGTATATGGAGAAAATAATTGCGTAACATAACCAGCCTCGTCGTGTCTAGGTAAAGACAACAAGTGTCCTAAATTAAGATTACTAGTTGGAGTATTAGTTAAATTGTGACCATAACCAGCTACTAACTCACTAGTGTAGTTATTTAAGTCAGTTCGGTTAACATCTCTACTTAGTCCAGTCATAATCTCTTGACCATTTATATAACAAGCCTTTTTATTACTACTAATAAAAAATATAGCTTGTCCTATATCAAGATTTAACGATAATGTAGTTGTTTCTAAATTATCAATAGCTTGTATTTCAAAATCAAAAGATTTTGTGTTGTCTAAAGATAATATTACGTCATTACAAGTAAATTTACCGTCTTTTATAGTGCTTGCTAGTGTTTTCCAGCTAGTCCAAGTACCCCCAGACTCACGGTATCTATATTGTAATGTCTTAACAATGTTTTTACTAGCATTGTTAATTACTAACTTTGAATAAGTACCACTAACTTTTAAAGTAGTTTGATTTTCAAAATTGTTTAATCTAGTAACACTAGCATTTATAACTGGTTTATCATAATCATAAACAGTTATATCCTTATAGGCTAGTGTTGAATTATTACGACTATCGTATGCTCTAATACTTAGTCTTTGTGTTCCTATAGATTTAACAACACCTATATTGATAGTTAAGTCCTCAGTAGTATAATCGCTACTAATATTAGCGTTATCAATAGTACTAACATAATTTTTAGCCGTAGCTTGTTTTTTAGCCACCATTTTATTTGCGGAGTTAATTACAGCTTGTAGGCTTGATAGTCCTTTTACTAAGACTTGGTTATTACCAGTTACAGCAACTACTTTACTATTAGTATCTTTATAAGAAAAATTACTAAATGTTGGGTTGGCATTTACTATAGTCATTGTTTTATCGACCCAAGACCAATAAGTTTCATTGCCATTTATTTTAGTTCCAATAACATATCTTACAACCATTGAATTGGATGTACATTTACTGCGTAGTAAATCACGTTCACTACTCGATAAATTAAATGTATAATTACCCGTGTTTGGTATATCATTTCTTTGAATTCTAGTGCCAGCAAACTCAAGTCTAGCATTTATAGGTAAGCCACCTGTGTTATTAAATGTCATATATGGGTTACCCTCGTCGTTAAAATCATTAGCACCAGTTACATTAGCTTGTCTCGGTATTGTCGGTAAACTCCAACTACCGCTACCACTAACATTAACAGCTACCTTATAAATACCAGCCTCAGCCCAAGCACCAAATGACCTACCACCGTCGTTATTGTGATATATACGTTTAGTAACGCTTGCTACAGTTGTACCGTTGTATAAATTTATACGAGTAGAAGAATAATAGACTTGTTCTCCGTCAATTACAACTTTAAAATTACCCGATTTATACCAATTTGTAGTACTACCTCCGCTACCTACTAAATTCCAGCCTATATCAGTGTAATTACCTCCTATATCTTGAGAATTGACCCACCAGTTAAACGTTAAATTACGATTACTGTAACTACTTGTCCCAAAAGAGCCACTATTTGCCATTAACTAACACCTCCTCCGCTAGGTACAAACGCCCAGCCTTGTAAATCGCCAGTTGTAATAGGGACTATTTTTATTGGGGTCATTTTTATTTCGTCCTCAGCCTCCAGCTTTTTAACTAAAGTAGTATCTTTATTTAAACTAAATACCTTGGTAACTGTACCATTGATATTAGAGTATCCAGCAAACTCGAGAGGAGACATTACAGTATAATCTCCAGCATATACTGAGGACTTAACTAAAACTCCGTCAACATTTATATTAACTTGAGTGTTCATTATCTCCCCATTTGCTTGAGACCATTGAGTTTTATATTCTCCTATGGCAAACATAGTATCAGTAAAAGTAGCGTTACTATCAGCACTACCGTAAAACTCAATGTCATAATAACTATCTTTAGGTAAAAGTGCCTTTATTTCATAATCTCCATAAAAACTACTTTCGCCCTCGTTCAACTCAATTTTATACTCCTCATTAGAGTTGAATAATTTAACATAGCAAGTACCCGTTGTATCTTTTTTTATTTTAGTACTAAATGTATAATAAGTTTTTTCAGTATCCTCATTATCAACTTTAACATTTACTCTTTGGCGTACTGTTTTATTTAATAATGTGAAAATATGACCACTTAAACTACCATTGCTTAAAGCCTCGGCACTACTATTTATTATTAAACTACCAGCTCCCTCAACAGTCCAATTATTAGGTATATTCTTATTATCATAAGCAAACATAACAGAGTTTTTAATTAAATTACTACCACCACTATTTTGGACGCTATTTATAATGTTTGTTATATCTTGATACACTTTTGTAAAATTTTCTTGTACTATACCGTCCTCATTGTACATATCAGTAACAAGCTGTGTTATATTTTGTTCTTGTTTATTTACTATTATTTCGGTATTTTTTACTCGTTTAGCTATTGTTGTAGCATATTGATATTGCGTTTGAGTTTTAGTTTCAGCCGTAGCTTTTAATACCTCTTTAATACCACCGTCGATAGTAATACTAAAATTAAATATTACACAATTAAACGTATCTCCAGTATCATTTATCACATCTACCTTATCAGCTATCTCATACCAACCTAAGCCCTCCGTCGTTGTTTCAAAAGGATAATAAGTTATACCGTGTAAAGCCTCATATATTGGGGTCATTGCGTTATCACGGTCTTTATCAATTATCTCGTTATTTTCTATTTTAAACTCGGTCAAGCCATTTGCTTTTATACTATCCTCGTCTCTCATATAGATATTGTCCTCAGCTGGTGTACGAGATAAAACAACGCTATTTATTTCTCCATATATTGGCTCCAATTTTAACTTTTTCATATTGTCGTATGTTAAAGTTTCCTCGGTTGTTGTTATTTCTTTAAAATAAATGTTATTATCACAACCTATGATACAAGTAGTACCAGTAACTTGAGCGATTTGTACTAAAATATCACGATATGTAATACCGTTTATGTTTTCCCATAACTCCTTTGTAATTTGCCAGTCATTATGAGTTGTAAAACTTTCATTACCTAGAGTTAACCCGCAAACATCACACAATTTTTTTGTATAGTCATACAGTCCTATTGGATAATCAACAGCTAATTTATTATAACTAACCATTGTTTTTATCATTTGGTCATATCCAGTAATAGTAGTTACTCCTGTATCTTTAACGGTAGTTGTCTCAGTAATTAGAAATGACCCAAACTCTAGGTACTCAAAGGTACCGTTGGCTATTTTTACCCCAAAACCAACGTGTACCCATTTATCTAGTAAATTATGCTTTCCTAGATATTTAGCCTCTAATTTTCTCATAGCTGTTTTACACATACCTGTATCACAGCTTACTTTTATTTGCATTAAGTCGTCAGCACTTGTAATTTTAGTATCTTCGTCTAATAATATGTAAGCGTCTAACTCTTTTACTGGCTGTTTCATAGCCGTTTTAAATTCTTTACTTACACTTATCATAACTAATACCTCCTTTTACTTACTGGCACTAACGATACTGTAAATGGTTTATATAAACCTTTACTTTTATCAAATATCTCGTTAGCATAGTCTCCAGCATAGTATTTGGCTGTAGTTGTTCCTTGTACTCTAACATCAAAATACTCGACCGTAAAATATGCTTGGTCAAGTATTTGACATAGTTTAGACATTTGGTCTTGAGTAGTATAGCCTATACTTAGCTCAATTTTAGGAAATATACCAATTAAGGTAGCTCTTACATCTCCAGCCATATTACGGTCGGCGTCTTTCCATAATTTATTACGTCCAACTTTATAATTTGTTATAGCTGGTATTTTACTACCATTTATTTTGATTAAATCTCCGTTATAAATCATAAATCAAACACCTCCCCGTTTGTTTCAAAATCTTTATCTCCCATATAATCAATAAACTTATCAAAAATAGTATCTTCTCCAAGTTTAACAACTAATTGTATTGGGTTTCCGTTACCTCCTACTTTATTAGCTAATTTTTCAGCTAGAGTATCTATCCAGCCTGTATTATTTTCTAAAGGCATAACAGCCTCTTTACCAGCCTCTCCTATCATTGCAAAAGTTGGACTATCTACAATACCACCTCTTGCCAATTTAGGTATTTTAGGTATATTTATACCTTTGCCTCCAACAGCTGGTACCCAGTCTGGTATTTTTATTTTGTTTAAACCAGCAATAAAAGAGTTTATACCGTCAATAATTAAGTTTATTGGGAATTTGAATATTCCAACTAAACCGTCAACAATATTTTTAAATATATCTTTTACTCCGTTCCAAGCCTTTTTCCAATTTCCAGTAAAAATACCAACAATAAAGTCAATAATTCCACCAAGTATACCTATAATTGAGCCTATTACGTCGCCTACTACAGCAAGTATAGACCCTAGTACACCAATAACGGCATTTGATAAAATCGCCCAAGCTGGAGATAATTTATCCAATAACCATACGACTATTGGTTGTATAAATTTATTGTAAATTTCTAAAGCTCCATTTACTAATTTACCTACAAAGTCCCCAACTTTTTCAATTATTTTGCTAATATGTTCGTCCCATAACCAAGATAAAGTCTCTAAAAATGGAGTAACTATTGGCTCTAGTACGTCGTCCCATATTTTTTGAAAAAGCTCTATAGTTTTTGTTGCAAACTCTCCTATATTATCTATAAGTTGTTTACCGTGCTTGTCCCATAATGTAACTAATATACCGCTAAAGTCAGCCCACGCTTGAGTTATTAACTGTATAGCTGGGTCAACAGCGTCTAACCATATTGAGTTGAAAACTCCATTTACACCGTCGATAATAGGCTGTCCCCAAGTTTCAATACCAGCTTGTATATCAGTCCAAAAAGTAGTCCATAATGTAGACATATTGGTTAATATAGTTGATACATTACCCTCTATATTTCCCCAAGTCATAGTAAGATTTTCTACAAGACTTGTACCTAAAGTACTCCAGTAGTCCCATAAAAATTGACCGTATGTGGTAACAGCACCAACAAACGCTTGTACTGGGTCGCTATTCCATATAGATTTAACAACCTCTCCTACGCTCATAAATGCACTTTTTATTTTCTCAGCGATTTCGTCAGCTTTACTAGATGTTTCATTTATCCCAGTATCCCAGTCGCTAAAATCTAGGTCTCCTAAGGTTCCAGCTCCACTACCGCTATCGTCGTCTCCACTACTACCGCTATTTTCGGTTAATACGTTCATTTCATCAAAACCAGCTAATTTACCTAGCTCTTTGTTTAGCTTTTTAGCCGACCCTGTAGTTTTATCTAAGCCACTTGATGTAGAGGCTCCACTACTACCTAAGTTAGTTAAAGAGTTTTTAACGTTATCAACGTTTTTCTTAGTTTTTCCACCGAAAAGCGACGTTATTGAGCCAACAGCCCATACGCACGCTTTAACAAAACCTGTAATGTACGGTACTACCTTATTTATTGCAGAGGCTATACCTTGAAAAAAGCCAGCAATATTAGACTGACCTATAGCGTTCATTATCTCAGCTAAACCTCTTGTAATGGCTGTCTTAACATTTGTCATTGATGTTTTAACACCGCCAGTACTATTTATAGCTTGTTGCTCAAAACTTTGAAAACCATTAGCTCCCTCTTTGTTTAATTTCATTATGGTAGTCATAAACTCGTTCATTGAAACGTCGCCATTACGTAACGCCTCTCCTAGCTTATCAGCACTTACATACCCCATAGCAATAGCTACTTGTTTTAATTGAGCTGGCATAGCTGTCATTGCTGTACGCCACTCCATCATATCGGGTTTACCCTTTGAGTAAGACTGTGATAATTGCTCTAACGCCGACTTTTGTATTTCGGTTGAGGCACCACCCGATAAAATAGCATTATTTAGAGCTAAAAACATATCGGTAGAGGCTTTTACATTACCATTAGCACTTGTAAATCTTTGTACTGAGCTTACAGCGTCGTCTAAAGTAGTAGGTAACCCTTGTAGTTTATCGCTAAGTCGTTGTATTGACGCCTCGGCGTCCTCTCCACTTACACCTAAGTTACTCATAACATTAGTGTAATTGTTTAAAGTATCAAGTCTTGATATTGCACCACCTAAATTACTCGTAACTACTTTCACAGCTAAGCCTAAAGTTTTAGTAAAAATACTAGCCTTTATAAAACTAGATGTAAGATTATTAGTCGATTTACTAGCACTTTTAGATAAATTACTTATACTCTGTTGAGTTTTACTAATTTCTTTTTGTAATTGTTGTGTGTTAGCCGTTATCAAGACTTGTAACTCGTCAACTGTCATTTATAACACCTCCCATTTTTATTGTGTTTCGACGGGCTTGTTGTTCCATTTCTTCGTCCGTCATTGGCTTTAGTTCGGTGTCTTTTTCAGCAAAAGGCTTTCTAGGATAATGTTTTGGGTCATTTATAGCCCAACCAATATATTTACCAAGTACATAGTTAAACATATCTACCTCTTTTAGCCTTTGTTTTTCCTTTTCATTAAATACTTTAACGTGCTTAACCCATTGCTTTGGTGTTAAACTCCAAAAATAATGGAGGTTAAGACCTATTAAAATAGCGTCCTCCTCCATATCTCGCCACATATCGCCAAAATATTTATATTTTTTTAAAGGTTGTTGTCGATTTCTTCGTTCACTTGAGCTTGACGTTTCGCCTTTAGTTCCCTCAATTTCTTCACGTCCAGCTCCCTCGATAAAAAACCACCGTTAATTAAAGCCTCCATAATATCCATAACTAACTCCTCTTTATCGTTTTCCTCCAAGTATGCGTCAATAGTAGCTATGGCTACATTTCTACTTACTCCGTGGTTTCCGTTATCGTCAATTAGTCCTTTTTGGATAAATAACGCTAAATTACCAACAGTTGTATCGTTAATACAATTCTCTATTGATAGTTTTTTAGTTTGTTCTATTTCGTCTACTTTCGTAGCATTGTATTTTAAGTTT
>CAZYST010000051.1:0-8448 GCA_964650305.1 uncultured Lachnospiraceae bacterium | reverse complement strand
CAATTTAATTATATTTTTTTATTTTCTTGTTTCACATCATTGACACAACAACATATATAAGTGATTTTCTTTTAAATATAAGGTTTACAATAATGAAAAAATAGTATATAATATTGAAATCAAAATATGAGAGGTGAATTTTATGAACGAAAATAACGAAAATTTAGAACAAGAAATTGATGAAGTTGAATTAAACAAACTTATGCAAGTGAGAATGGATAAATTAAAAGAACTTCAAGCTGCAGGAAAAGATCCATTTGAAATTACAAAATATGATAGAACTGAATTTTCTAAAGATATAAAAGACAATTATGAACAATATGAAGGAAAAGATGTTTCAGTAGCAGGAAGAATTATGGCAAAAAGAATAATGGGAAAAGCTTCTTTTTGCACAATTCAAGATTCAAAAGGTAGAATTCAAAGTTATGTAAGTATAAATGATTTAGGAGAAGAAAGTTACAAAGCTTTTAAAACATTTGATATAGGAGATATTATAGGTTTAAAAGGTTTTGTTTTTAAAACAAAAACTGAAGAAATTTCTATTCATGCAAAAGAAGTTGTACTTTTAACAAAATCATTAAGAGATTTACCAGAAAAATTTCATGGATTAAAAGATATAGATTTACGTTATAGACAAAGATATGTAGATTTAATTGTAAATCCAGAAGTAAAAGAAACATTTTTATTAAGAAGCAAAATATTAAAAGAAGTAAAAAATTATTTAGATAATGAAGGTTATTTAGAAGTAGATACACCAATATTAAACACAATTGCTGGTGGAGCATCTGCTAGACCATTTATTACTCACCATAACACATTAGATTTAGATATGTATTTAAGAATTGCTAACGAATTATATTTAAAAAGATTAATAGTTGGTGGATTTGATAGAGTATATGAAATGGGAAGAATGTTTAGAAATGAAGGAATGGATATTAAACATAACCCAGAATTTACTAATATTGAATTTTATGCTGCATATCAAGATTATAATGATATGATGGATTTATCAGAAAATATGATAAGAACAGTAGCACAAAATGTTTTAGGAACAGCTAAAATAAATTATCAAGGAACAGATATAGATTTAGAATCACCATGGAAAAGAGTTTCAATGATAGATGCAATAAAAAATGTAACAGGTGTTGATTTTAATAATATAAATTCAGATGAAGAAGCAGTTGATATAGCAAAAGAAAAAGGTGTAGAAATAGAAGACAGTAAAAAAGCAAGAGGATACATTATAAATGCGTTTTTTGAAGAATTTGTTGAAGAAACATTAATTCAACCAACATTTATATGTGATTATCCTGTTGAAATTTCACCTTTAACAAAAAGAAAACCATCTGATAAGAGATTAGTTGAAAGATTTGAATTATTTATTGGTGGACGTGAATATGGAAATGCATATTCAGAATTAAATGATCCAATAGATCAAAGAGAAAGATTTGTAGAACAATTAAAACAAAAAGAAGCAGGAGATGAAGAAGCAAACGATATGGATGAAGACTTCTGTATGGCTATAGAATATGGTATGCCACCAACAGGAGGAATGGGAATTGGTATAGATAGATTAGTAATGTTGCTTACAGACTCTGCATCAATTAGAGATGTTTTATTATTCCCAACTATGAAACCTATAAACTAAAATATAAGTAATAAGAAATGAACCTAAGTTAAGTAAAAATAAAACAAAAGGTTCATTTTTTATATAAAAATTAATATAAATTTAATGTTTAATTCATTTTTTGTATGTATAATATATTTGAAATTTATGAGAAAATATGATATAATATTTAACATAAATTAAAATTATTTAATTTAAAACAAAGGAGAAATTTAATGTTTGGTTATGGAATAGATAGAAAAGTTATTTATATAGTATTGGGAATATTAGTTGTATATTCACTTGCAAGTATGTCAAGTACAGCACTAATATCAATGCTTATTACTTTACCTGTTGTTATACTTGCAATTTCTTTTCATGAATTTGCTCATGCTAATGCAGCAGATAAATTAGGAGATACAACACCTAGAAACCAAGGAAGGCTTACAGTAAATCCATTAAAACACTTAGATCCATTTGGATTTGTTTTATTAATGTTTGCTAATATTGGTTGGGGAAAACCTGTTGAAATAAATCCAAACAATTTTACAAGTAATAAATCAAGAGGAGTTTGTGAAGCAATTGTTGCATTAGCAGGTCCACTAATGAATTTCTTTCTAGCAATAATTTGTATAATAATTAGAGTATTAATATTTAATTTAAATTATATGTTTCTTTATTCAACAATAGGTGCAATTATAGATACATTTTTAATGTGTATGATAAGTATCAATATAGGACTTGGAGTATTTAATCTAATACCACTACCACCATTAGATGGTGAAAAAATATTTAAAAATGTATTACCAGCTAGAGCAAGATATTGGCTAGACACCAATTATCAAACTTTGTATATAATTTTTATGATACTTTGGATAACAGGATTTTTAGGAAAAGTTGTTTCACCTGTGATTTATGGTGTTTCTCAAGTATTGTATAAAATAATAGAATGTATAGTAGGAATATTTATATAAAGGAGAAAAATTGAAAGATATAATAATAATGGGAATTGAATCAAGTTGTGATGAAACCTCTGTAGCCATTGTAAAAAATGGTAGAGAGGTTATTTCCAATGTTATAAATTCTCAAATAAAAATACATGAAGAATATGGAGGAGTAGTACCTGAAATAGCATCTAGATGTCATACAGAAGTTATAAATCAAGTAATGAAAAAATCATTAGAAGAGACAAATATGTCTTTAGATGATATAGATGCAATATCAGTAACATATGGACCAGGCTTAGTAGGAGCTTTATTAGTAGGTGTTTCATATGCTAAAGGTTTAAGTTTTGCTACAGGTAAACCACTTGTTCCAGTTAATCATATAGAAGGTCATATCGCAGGAAATTATTTAACATATAAAGATTTAGAACCACCATTTTTATGTATGATTATTTCTGGTGGACACACACATCTAGTAAATGTAAAAGATTATAATTCTTTTGAAATACTTGGAAAAACAAGAGATGATGCAATAGGTGAAGCTTTTGATAAAGTAGCAAGGGTTGTAGGATTAGGATATCCAGGAGGTCCAAAAGTAGATAAGCTTGCAAAAGAAGGAAATGCTAATATAAATTTACCAGTGTCACATTTTGAAAATTTAGATTTTAGTTTTAGTGGAATAAAAACAGCTGTAATAAATTTAAATCATAAAGATCCAAATTTAAATAAAGCGGATTTATGTGCAAGTTTTGAAAAAGCAGCAGCAGATATGCTTTTAATAAATGTTGAAAAAGCAATAAAAACATATAAATCAGATAAAATAGTTTTAGCTGGTGGAGTTTCAAGAAATTCATATATTAGAAGTCGTTTTGATGAATTTTCATTGAAAAATAAAATAAAAGTATATTATCCAGAACCTATTTTATGTACTGATAATGCAGCAATGATTGCAGCAGCAGGATATTATAATTACTTAGAAGGCAAAAGAGCAGATTTAAAATTAAATGCAATACCAAATTTAAAATTAGGAGAATAAAGGAGAATTGTATGTCTATATATGTAATAGGAGATTTACATTTATCTTTTAGTACAAATAAACCAATGGATATATTTGGCAATAATTGGGAAAAACACGAAGAAAAAATAAAGAAAAATTGGTTTGAAAAAGTAAAAGAAAATGATACTGTTATTTTACCTGGTGATTTTTCTTGGGCAACTTATTTAGAAGATACATATGAAGATTTTAAATATTTAAATTCATTACCAGGAAATAAGATATTATTAAAAGGAAATCATGATTACTGGTGGACAACAGTTACAAGTATGAATAAATTTATAAAAGAAAAAGGTTTTAAGAATATAAATTTCTTATATAATAATTCATATTTAATTGAAGATAAAATTATAACAGGAACAAGAGGTTGGGTAAATTCTTGGAAATCTAGTGAAAATTATAAAATATTAAAAAGAGAAAATGATAGATTGAAATTATCAATTGAAAAAGGAATAAAAGAATTTGGAAATAAAAAAGAAATAATATCTTTTATACATTATCCACCTTTTTATAAAGAGTCTGTAGTTCCAGATGAAATAAATTTTATAAAAACTCTAAAAGAATATAATGTAAAAAAATGTTATTATGCGCATTTGCATGGTGAATCTCATAAAGAAGCAATAGAAGAAAATATAAATGAGATTGAATTTAAATTAATAAGTTCTGATTATTTAGAATTTGATTTATTAAAAATTTTATAACAAAAAAGTGCTTTGTATCTAAAAGGTATAAAGCACTTTTGTTATATAATTTTATTGATTTTTAAATAACATATATGTATAATTAGAAAAAAAGTGGAGTTCATTATATGAAAAAGAAACAAGTATTTTTTATAATTTTTTTAACATTAGTTTTAATTCCAATGTTATTTATTTCAAATATTGAATTTTTAATTACATATTTAAGAACAATATTTTCAATAATGTTAATTATAATTATATATATGTATATGGTTGATATCGAATCAGTTCCTCCAAAGGAAATTATTTTAAATTATAATTTAAAACAAATGAAATATAAGGGAAGAAATGTTTATATTTTGTCTAGTATTAAAAATGAAAAAAACGAAAAATATATATTATATTTACATGGAGGATCATATGTGCTAGAAACATCATATAAACATTGGCAATTTTTAGGAGATTTGGTAAATGATACAAATGCAACACTTATATTGCCAGATTATCCATTAACTCCAAAGCATACATATAAAGATGTATTTTCTATGATAGAACCTTTATATTTGGAAATTATAAAAAATGTTGGAAAAGAAAAATTAATATTAATGGGAGATTCAGCAGGTGGAGGAATGGCTTTAGGTTTAATAGAAAAAATAAACTTAGAAAAAAAAGAATTGCCAATTAAAACAGTATTGTTATCTCCATGGTTAGATGTAAGATTAAAAAATGAAAAAATAGAAAAAATAGAAAAATTAGATCCTTCGCTTATAAAACAAGCTTTAATTTTGGCAGGAATAAGCTATGCTGGAAAAGATGGAATGGAAAGTTATTTGGTAAATCCAATAGATGGACCAACAGAAGGATTAAAAAATGTATATATTTTTACAGGCACATATGATATTTTAAATCCAGATGTACATGTATTTTTAGAAAAAATACAAAATACAAATGCAGAAATAAAGCTTATAGAAGTAAAAAAAGCTATACATATATGGATGACATATAGAGATAATAAAGATGTATATCATGCAGAAGAAACATTTAAAGACATTGTAAAAATAGTTAATGGAGAAAAAGATGAATGATAAAAAAGAAATATATTGGAGAAAATTAGATAATTATGCTAAATTATTTCCTTTTGCAACTACAAAAGAATATACATCTGTTTTTAGATTTTCAGTGGTATTAAAGGAAAAAATAGATGATAAAATATTAGAAAAAGCAGTTGTAATGGCTTTGGAAAAATTTAAATATTATAAAGTTAAATTAAAAAAAGGATTATTTTGGTATTATTTTGAAAATAACAATAAAGAAATAAAAATAGAAGAAGAAAACGATTATCCTTGCAAGAATATTGATTTACCACTAAATAATGAATATTTATTTAAAGTAACATATTTTGAAAATAAAATTAATATAGATATGTTTCATGCATTAACAGATGGAAATAATGTGCTCCATTTCTTAAAAGAGATAACATATAATTATATAGAAATTAAATATTTTAATAATCTTGAAAGTGATAATACATTAGCAGAAAGAAAAATAAAATTCACAGATGAAGATGAATATCTAAAAAATTATAATAAAAATTTAAAAAGTAAAACCGGTGAGAAAAAGGCATATATTTTACAAGGAAAAAAATTGCCATTAGATATGGTGAGAGTAACACATGAAATATTTGATGTAAATGAAGTTCGAAAAATTGCAAAAGAATATAATGCAACAGTAACACAATTTTTAACAGCAAGTTTAATATATTCTATAAATGAAGTAGGGGCTAAAAAAACTAAAAATGAAAAAGAAATTAAAATATGCGTACCAGTAAATTTAAGAAATTATTTTATAAGTAATACAGCAGCTAATTTTTTTTCATATATTAATGTTAATATAAATACTAAGAAATATAGTACATTTGAAGAAATATTAGAAAAAGTAAAAAATGAATTTAAAGAAAAACTAACAGAAGAAGAACTATTGAGAACAATAGCAAAATTTATGAAAATTGGAAATAATGCTTTTATCAAATTTTTACCATTATTTCTAAAGAAACTTATTGTTCAAAATGTGTATAAAGAAATAAGAAAATACAATACTACTACATTATCAAATATTGGAAGAATTGGTGTAATAGCAAAATATAAAGATTATATTGAAGACTTTTTATTTTTAATTGGACCAGAAAATATAGAAAAAATAAAATGTACAGCATGTTCTTATGAAGATAGATTAATTTTCACAATAGTGTCAGTATTAGAAAGTAAAGATGTAGAAAATCAATTTTTTGAATTTTTTAAAAGTAAAGGAATAAATGGAAAAATAGAAGGGAATGGAATTTAATGTTATATCCAAAAATAAGAGATATAGAAAAAAGTAATAAATTAATAAAAATAATATTTATAACATCAATATATATATCTTTAATTTGTATTTTTATAAATTACATAATATCTAAAAAATTAAATTGGTCAATTATAGTAACAGCAAGTATAGTATATTTATGGATTACTTTAAAACATTCCATTATATTTAATGTAAATATAGCAGCACATACAATGTTTCAAACAATAACTTTATCAATATTTATGATTATTATAGATAATGTATTTGGACAAATTAATTGGTCGTTTATAATTGCAATTCCAATAATATTAATATTATCTAATATTATAATTTTCTTGCTTACAATTTTGAAAAATAAAAAATATAATATATATGTAATATATTTAAATACTAATTTTTTATTTAGTATTATTTCTAATTTATTAATAATATTTATATTTAATAAAGAAAATATGATATTAAATTATATATCTTTATCATTTTCTTTAGTAAATTTATTTATTAATTTGCTTATAAATAAAAGACTAATGTTTGATGAATTAAAAAGAAGATTTCATGTATAAATATAATATAAGCATTGATAAATAAGTAAAAATAAGGTATAATAATAAGGATTTTTAAAATCTTAAAGGAGAGAAAAAATTGCAAGAAAAACAAAAAAGAATAAGAAATTTTAGCATAATTGCACATATAGATCATGGAAAATCAACTTTAGCAGATAGAATAATTGAAATGACAGGTGTTTTAACACAAAGAGAGATGGAAAGTCAAGTATTAGACAACATGGATATAGAAAAAGAAAGAGGAATTACAATAAAATCTCAAGCTGTTAAAATGAATTATACTGCTAAAGATGGTAATGAATATGAATTTAATTTAATAGATACACCAGGACATGTTGATTTTAATTATGAAGTATCTAGAAGTTTGGCAGCATGTGAAGGTGCAATATTAGTAGTAGATAGTACACAAGGTGTAGAAGCTCAAACTTTAGCAAATGTTTATTTAGCAATTGAAAATAATTTAGAGATTTTACCTGTAATAAATAAAGTAGATCTTCCAATGGCAAGACCAGAAGAAGTGAAAAAAGAAATAGAAGATATTATAGGAATACCAGCAATGGACGCTCCTTGTATTTCTGCAAAAACAGGTTTAAATGTAGAAGAAGTTTTAGAAAGAATAGTTACAGATATTCCAGCACCAAATGGTAATTCAGATGAAAGATTGCAAGCTTTAATATTTGACTCATATTATGATAATTATAAAGGTGCATTAAGTTATGTAAGAATAAAAAATGGTACTGTTAAGGCAAATGATGAAATTATATTTATGGCAACAGGAAAAGTTTTTACAGTAACAGAAGTAGGATATTTTGGTGCAGGTGAATATATACCAACAGATAAATTAGTTGCAGGTGAAGTAGGATATATATCAGCTAGTGTTAAAACAATATCTGATTTGCAAGTAGGAGATACAATAACATTAAAAGAAAATCCTGCAAAAGAACCACTTCCAGGGTACAAAAAAGCAAATTCAATGGTATATTGTGGAATGTATCCTTTAGATGGAAGTGAATATGAAGCTTTAAAAGAAGCTTTGGAAAAATTAAAATTGAATGATGCTGCTTTAAATTATGAACCAGAAACATCAGCCGCATTAGGTTTTGGGTTTAGATGTGGATTTTTAGGATTATTACATTTAGAAATAATAATAGAAAGATTAGAAAGAGAATTTGATTTAGGACTTATTACTACAGCACCATCAGTTATATATAAAGTATATAAAACTGATGGAGAAATAATAGAATTATATAATCCAACA
>CAZYST010000050.1:0-9121 GCA_964650305.1 uncultured Lachnospiraceae bacterium | reverse complement strand
TTTAATTATATTTTTTTATTTTCTTGTTTCACATCATTGACACAACAACAAAAAAAATAAAAAAATTTTAAAAAATGTATTGACAGATTATATTTAGTAGTTTATAATTAGTCTTGCGTTAAGCAATTAGCTGATGCGCCCTTAGCTCAGTTGGTCAGAGCAACCGGCTCATAACCGGTGGGTCCAAGGTTCGAATCCTTGAGGGCGCACCATTTTTTATATTTAGCCACATGGGTAGGTGGTCGAGTGGTTAAAGGCACCAGACTGTAAATCTGGCGACGTGAGTCTACGATGGTTCGAATCCATCCCTGCCCACCAAAAGTTGAATTCAATTAGAATTCAACTTTTTTTTTAAATTTTTGTAACATTTTTGCTTTTTAGTTGTCTTATTATATGAAGGAGAACGATATATGAAAAATTTTATTCAACAATTTCGATTCTTTGTCAATAGTTGGAAAATTTGAAAGTTAAAGATTTACATAAATTTGTTGACAGGATATTTAAAAAGATGTATAATATATAAGATAAAAGTAAAAAAATTCGGTAGGTGAGGCTACTATAGGGATAAGGGTTGCTACCGCAAATTAGTGGAGACACTAAGAGTTGGTTAGCAGAATATGTCGATTCAAGGCATAATCTAATGCAACTTCATCGCCCTACAAAGCTGAAGCTTGAACGATGAAAAGAATAGATTATAATGATAATTTTCTTATCATCGTTTTAAGATGATAAGATTTTTTTTCGCTAAAAAATAAAATTCAAATTAAAAGAGGGAGGATATCAAAATGTTAGAACTAAGACAAGAATTAAAAGATATTAAAGAATTACTAGAAACAAAAAAGTTTTCAAAATTAAAAGAATATTTAGAAAAGTTAAATAGTGCTGATATCCCGTCGTTCTTTGATGAATTAAATAATGAAGAATGTATTATTTTATATAGATTATTATCAAAAGAAAAAGCGGCAGAAGTTTTTACTGAATTAGATTCAGATATTCAAGAAAAATTAATTGAAGCTTTAACTGATAAAGAATTAAAAGAAGTAATAGATGAGCTTTTTATTGATGATACAGTTGACTTAATAGAAGAAATGCCTTCAAATGTAGTAAAGAGAATATTAAAACATATAGACAAAGAAGAAAGAAAAATAATAAATGAATTGTTAAATTATCCAGAAGATAGTGCAGGAAGCATAATGACAACAGAATTTATAGATTTAAAAGAAAATATGACAGTTGAAGAATGCTTTAATAAAATAAAAAAAGAAGGAATGGATAAAGAAACTTTATATACATGTTATATACTTTCATTAACAAGAAAAATAGTTGGTGTTATTGGTCTTAAAGATTTACTTTTAGCTGAAAAAGATAAAAAAGTAAGTGAAATAATGGATACAAATGTAATTACAATAAATACATTAGATGACCAAGAAGAAGTTTCAAAGAAATTTGATAAATATAACAAATATGCTCTTCCTGTAGTTGACAATGAATCAAGGTTAGTAGGAATAATAACAATAGATGATGCAATTGATGTAATGCATGAAGAAGCAAAAGAAGACTTTGAGAAAATGGCTGCTGTTATGCCATCAGAAGATTCATATTTTAAAACAAGTGTATTTACACATACAAAAAATAGAATTTTTTGGTTATTAATATTAATGTTATCATCTGCTGTAACAGGAAGTGTAATTACAAAATATGAAAATGCTTTTGCAGCAGTACCATTATTAGTATCTTTTATACCTATGGTAATGGGAACAGGTGGAAATAGTGGTTCTCAAACATCAACACTTGTTATTCGTGGTTTAGCTGTTGAAGAAATTAAACTAAAAGATTGGTTAAAAGTTTTATGGAAAGAATTAAGAATTGCTCTTGTTGTAGGTATATTATTATTTATTGCTAATTGCATTAAAATTTATATACAATATCAAGATGTAAAATTATGTATTACTTTAGGATTAACTTTAATAGCAACTATTATTGTTTCAAAATCAATAGGATGTTTATTACCAATACTTGCAAAAAAATTAAAACAAGATCCAGCTATAATGGCAGCGCCACTTATTACAACAGTAGTAGACTTGTGTTCAATAATGCTATATTTTAGCATTGCAACAATGATAATGGGAATATAGGAGGTGCAAAATGTTAGAAAGAATTAATGAATTATTAGAACAAAAAAACTTTATAGAATTAAAAAAATATTTAATTATAATAGAACCAGAAGATATTGCCATAGTATTAAATGAAATAGAAGAAGAAAAAATAGCAATTATTTTTAGACTACTTGGTAAAGATGAGGCAGCAGAAGTTTTTACAGAATTAGACTCAGATGTTCAAGAAAAAATTATAAATGCTCTATCAGATAATGAAATAAAAGAAGTAATAAATGAATTATATTTAGATGACACTGTAGATTTAATAGAAGAAATGCCATCAAATATAGTCAAAAGAATATTAAAAAACATAAATAAAGCAGATAGAAAAATAATAAATGAATTATTAAATTATCCTGAAGATAGTGCTGGAAGTATAATGACACCTGAATTTGTAGATTTAAAAGAAAATATGACAGTTGCAGAAGCTTTTGAAAAAATTAGAAAAGTTGGTGTAGATAAAGAGACAATTTATAAATGTTATGTATTATCTTTAAAAAGAAAATTATTAGGTGTAGTAGATGTAAAAGATATGCTATTTGCAAATGAAGAAACATCTATAAAAGAAATTATGAAAGTAAACATTATAAAAGTTAATACATTAGATGATCAAGAAGAAGTTGCTAAAAAATTCGACAAATACAATGAAATAGCGCTTCCAGTTGTTGACAAAGAACAAAGATTAGTAGGAATTATAACAATAGATGATGCGATTGATGTAATGCATGAAGAAACAGAAGAAGACTTTGAAATAATGGCAGCAGTAACTCCAAGTGAAGAATCATATTTTAAAACAAGCATATTTAAACATGCAAAAAACAGATTTTTATGGCTTTTATTACTTATGATTTCATCAACACTTTCTGGTTGGATAATAACAAAATATCAAAATGTTTATGCAGCAGTTCCTATTTTAGTTTCTTTTATTCCTATGCTTATGGGAACAGGAGGAAATTGTGGTTCACAAAGTTCTACATTAGTAATTCGTGGACTTGCAATGGATGAAATAGAAATGAAAGATTTCCTAAAAGTAATATGGAAAGAATTTAGAATTGCATTAATGGTTGGAGTAATTTTAGCATTTGCAAATGGGTTAAGAATAGTAATACAATATAAAAATTTAGAGCTTGCAATTACAATAGGATTTACAATTATACTTACAGTTGTAATTTCTAAGTTACTAGGATGTACATTACCTATGATAGCAAAAAAATTAAAATTAGATCCAGCAGTAATGGCTGCACCAGTTATTAGTACTATTGTAGATACATGTTCAGTTTTTACATTTTTTAATGTAGCATTATTAATAATGAATATATAATAAAAATATATGCACTTTATTATTAGACAAAAATCTAATACTTAAGGTGCATTTTTATATTAATAATATTTTAATAAATATATGAAAAAAATTCTATTTACAGAAAAATAAAAATAAACTATAATGAAGGTATATTATTTGAATAAGAGGGAAAAATGAGACATATTTATATTGTTTTATCACATACTGGAACTTTGTTATCCAGAGTTATAAAATTAGTTACAGGAAATGAATATACACATTCATCAATAAGTTTAGAAGAAAATCTAGAAGAAATGTATTCTTTTGGAAGATTAAATCCATATAATCCTTTTATAGGTGGATTTGTAAAAGAAGGAAAAAATATAGGAACTTTTAAAAGATTTAAAAATACAAAAGTTGGTGTTTACAAATTAGAAATTACAGAATCTCAGTATAATGAGATTGTAGAAAATATAAAATACATAGAAAAAAATAAAGAAAAATTTAAATTTAATATTTTAGGTTTAGCTTTTGCAGGAATTAATAAAAGAGTAACTAAGAAAAATACTTTTTATTGTGCAGAATTTGTAAGATATATATTAAAAAAATCAGGAATAAATGTAGATAATTTACCAAAAGCAATAAAACCAGAATCATTTAAAGAATTAAATAATGTAAAATTAATATATAGAGGATTACTTAGAAGTTACAATAGAAACACAAAAGATTTTTTAGATTTTATTCAAGAAATGTCCAAAAGAAAAGTATCAATTTAAGATAATTTTAATAAAGATTTTATATAATATAAAAAAATCTTAAGGAGAATATTATATGAAGATACTAATTGTTGAAGATGACAAAATATTAGCCAAAACTGTTGAACAGTGTATCAGTTTTAAATATGATGTTGACCATGCATATGATGGAGAAGAAGGTGTGCTTTATGCTAGACAAAATATTTATGATGTAATTATATTAGATTTGATGATGCCTGTTATGGATGGGTATGAAACATTAGTAAAATTAAGAAGCGAGAAGATATATACACCAGTGTTAATTCTTACAGCAAAAGATGGATTAGAAGATAAATTAAAAGGCTTTAGAGTAGGTGCAGATGATTATTTAGTAAAGCCGTTTAATAGAGAAGAATTAATTGCAAGAATAGATGCATTAGTAAGAAGAGCAACAGGAAATTATTCAGAAAATACAGTAACTTTTAAGGATTTAGTTTTAGATTTAAATAGTAGAAAAATATCTGCAAATGGAAAAGAAATTATTTTGCAAGGAAAACAATTTGATGTATTAGAATATTTAATAAATTCCAAAAATACTATAATAACAAAAGACCAAATTTTTGATAAAATTTGGGGATTTGATTCAGAAACAAGTACAAATGTAATAGAAGTATATACAAGTGGACTTAGAAAAGAGCTTAAAAAAATTGGATATGAAAAATATTTAAAAACAATAAGAGGGGTAGGATATATTTGGTCAGAATAATACCAAATAGTTTTAATAATGAACGAAGAAAAACAAATACATGATAATTTAATAAAACTTATGATTCATAATATTACATCTTTTGCAATAATATTTATTGTTTTTGGTTTATTTATGTTTATAATGATAAAAAATATAACATATTCATCAGTTGATAAAGAATTAAATGAAAGCAAAATAAATATTATTAGAATAGAGCAACATAGTAATACTGAATTTAAATATTATGATGAAATAATGACACAAGGCCAAGATTATTATTTAGCTAATGCCATATCAAATCCAAAGATTACAGTTATAATTAGAGATGAAAATGGTGATTTAATAAATACTTCAAAATTAGGAAATTTAAAAGAATATATAGATGAAATAAAATTTGAAGAAAAATATATAAATAAAATATATGAGTTAAAAATAGAAAATAAATATTCGTATAGAGCTACAAATATAAAAGTGCAATTAGCAAATGGTAGTTATAGAAATATACAAATATTAATAAATGTAGATAGTGAAAAATTTTTAATATCTAATTATTTTGATATAACAATGTCAGCTGTTATAATAGGTATATTGTTATCTATAATAGCAAGTTATGTGCTTTCAAAAAAGAATATTGTGCCAATACAAGAATTTATAAGAAAACAAACTGAATTTGTTCAAAATGCATCACATGAACTTAGAACACCTCTTACAATAATTCAAGCAAAGCAAGAACTATTACTTCAAGAGCCAGAAGCTAAGATAATAGATAAATCAGAAGAAATAATGATAACTTTAAATGAAACTAAAAGACTTACAAAACTTACTAAAGATTTAATGACTTTATCAAGAGCTGATGCAAAAAAAATGAATTTACAAAAAGAACTAATTAAAATTGATGAATATATTGAAAATATTGTAAAACCATATTTTGAAATAGCCAATATGCAAGAAAAAGAAATTATTTTAAATTTAAATTCAAATCAAGAAATTTATGCAGATACTGGAAAAATATATCAACTTATAATAATTTTATTAGATAATGCATTAAAATATACGGAAGCAAAAGATAAAATTGAAATTAATTCTTATAGTAAAGATAATAAATGTTTTATAGAAGTAAAAGATACAGGAATAGGAATTACAGACGAAGGGTTAAAAAGAATTTTTGAAAGATTTTATAGAGAAGATAAAGCAAGATCTAGAGAAACAGGAGGAAGCGGATTAGGATTATCAATAGCAAGTATGATAATAGAAGCACATAATGGTACAATAAAAGCAATTCATAATAAACCTAAAGGAACAATATTTATAATAAAATTACCACAAAAATAATTAAAAAATTATATATTTAAAATTATAAAAATATAATTCATAGTTAAAATAGTAAAAAGAGTAAAAGTTTAAAAAGCTTTTACTCTTTTTATATAGGAATGAAAAATTTTCTTATTATATAAAATTTTAAGAGTAACTAATATATACAAATTTTATTGTATAAAATTCTTCTTTTGTTTTTGGAAATAAATGAATATTAAAAACTTTTAATGGCTAAAATATTTTTGAAAAAATAAATGTAAATTTTGGAGGGAAAATGGTTTACAAGTTTACGAAAAGTAGTGAAAGAGTTTTAGATTATTCTAATGATATTGCAATAAATTTAGGACATAGCTATATAGGAACAGAACATATTTTATATGGACTAGCAAAAGAAGAAAATGGTGTTGCAAATAAGGTATTAGAAAATCAAAATATAAATGCTGATAAAATATTAAGAAAAATTAAAGATTTAATAGGAATTAGTGAAAAAAAAGATGTAAATATCTTAGGATTTACACCAAGAACAAAAAAGATTTTGGAAAATTCATATGTGGAAGCTAAAAAATTAGGAAGTAATTATATAGGAACAGAACACATATTAATAGGAATTTTAAAAGAAAATGATAGTATTGCTATAAGAATTTTGTTAGATTTAAGACTAAATATTGAAAGTTTATATTCAGATATAGCAAATATTTTAAATGATTTTGAAGATGGAATTTCTAATACTAAAACTAATCTTGAATTTGGAAGTTATAATATTACAACTACTTTGAATCAATATAGTGTGGATTTAACAAAACAAGCAAAAGAAGGAAAATTAGATCCTGTAATAGGTAGAAACGAAGAAACAGAAAGAATAATAGAAATTTTACTTAGAAGAACAAAAAATAATCCATGTTTAGTAGGTGAGCCAGGAGTTGGAAAAACTGCAGTTGTAGAAGGACTGGCACAAAAAATAATTTTAAATCAAGTGCCAGATAGCTTAAGAAATAAACGTGTAGTAAATCTAGATATTACTTCAATGGTAGCAGGAGCTAAATATAGAGGAGATTTTGAAGATAGAATAAAAAAATGTTTAAAAGAAGTTAAAGAAGAAAATGATATTATAATTTTTATTGATGAAATTCATACAATTGTAGGAGCTGGTGCGGCAGAAGGTGCAATTGATGCGGCCAATATTTTAAAACCATTACTTGCCAGAGGAGAGATACAATTAATAGGTGCTACTACAATTAAAGAATATACTAAATATATAGAAAAAGATGCAGCTTTAGAAAGGAGATTTCAACCTATTGATGTAAAAGAACCAACAGAAGAGGAAACTATATATATAATAAATGGATTAAGAGATAAATATGAAGCACATCACAATGTGAAAATAACAGATGAAGCAATTATATCAGCTGTAAAACTTTCAAAAAGATATATTAATGATAGATTTTTGCCAGATAAAGCAATAGATGTAATAGATGAAGCTTCAGCTAAAACTAAACTTAAATATTATGTAGAACCTAAATTTATAAAAGATATAGAAAATAGCTTAGAACAAACAAAAATTGAAAAGGTTGAAGCTATAAATACAGAAAAATTTGAAAAAGCAGCAATATTAAGAGATGGTGAACTAAAATTAAAAGAAGAATATAAAAGAGAAAATGAAGAATGGAAAAATAAAAAAATTAAAGAAATAATAAAAGTGAAAAAAGAAGATGTTGAAATAGTTATATCAAATTGGACAGGAGTGCCAATAAACAAAATGAACGAAGGTGAAGAAAATAAATTAAAGAATTTAGAAAATAGACTGCATAAAAGAGTTATAGGTCAAAATGATGCTGTAAGTGCAATTTCAAAATCAATTAGAAGAAGCAGGATAGGATTATCAGATCCCAATAGGCCAGTAGGGTCATTTCTTTTTTTAGGTCCAACAGGTGTTGGAAAAACAGAGCTATCAAAAGCATTAAGTGAGTGCTTATTTGGAAAAGAAGATTCAATGATAAGATTAGATATGTCTGAATATATGGAAAGTTATTCTGTATCTAAAATAATAGGTGCACCACCTGGATATATTGGATATGATAATGGAGGAGGTTTAACAGAAAAAATAAGAAAAAATCAGTATTCAGTAATTTTATTTGATGAAATAGAAAAAGCTCATCCTGATATTATGAATATTTTACTTCAAATATTAGAAGATGGAAGACTTACAGATAGCCAAGGAAGGATTACAAATTTTAAAAATTCAGTAATTATAATGACATCTAATGTTGGAGCTAAAAATATAACAGATAGGAAATCTTTAGGATTTTCTAATGAAAATAAGTCAAAAGAAAAAGAAAATGAAGAAATAAAAAGAAATGTAATGGAAGAAGTAAAAAATGTATTTAAACCAGAACTTTTAAATCGTATTGATGAAATAATAGTATTTAACAAATTAAATAAATATGAAATAAGCAAAATCGTGGATTTAATGCTAGAAAAAGTAATTACGAGAATGAAAGAAAAAAATATTTACGTAAATATAGATGATAAATTAAAAGAAATAATTATAGAAAAAGGAAAAAATAATAATTATGGAGCAAGAAATATAAGGAGAACTATACAAAATTTGGTAGAAGATAAAATAGCAGAAGGAATTTTAAATGGAGAAATTATAGAAAATAAAAAAGTTAATTTAAGTTATGAAAATGAGAATGTTATAATCGATGTAAAATAGAACTTTAAACGTTGTTACAGATAAAGACATGTTATTTAGTATTAGTGAATATAAATTATTAAAATAAAGAAATAAGGCAGAAAATTCTGCCTTATTTTCGACTTAAAAAAACTTTTAATATATTGTTATATTACAATTGATGTGAAACAAAATTAAATAAAAATAGAATAAGTG
>CAZYST010000049.1:0-9283 GCA_964650305.1 uncultured Lachnospiraceae bacterium | reverse complement strand
TCTTAAATAGTCAAATCCAAATTCATTATTAGTTCCATATGTAATATCTGCATTATATGCTTGTTTCTTTTCTTCATGTGACATTCTATTTAAAATAAGACCTACAGATAAACCTAAAAATCTGTATAATTTTCCCATCCATTCACTATCTCTTTTTGCTAGATATTCATTTACTGTTATAACATGAACACCTTTTCCTTCAAGAGCATTTAAATATACAGGTAATGTTGCAACTAAAGTTTTTCCTTCACCTGTTTTCATTTCAGAAATTCTACCTTGATGTAAAATAATACCACCTATTAATTGAACATCAAAATGTCTCATTCCTAAAACTCTTTTTGAAGCTTCTCTAACAACAGCAAAAGCTTCTGGAAGTATATCATCTAATGTTTTTCCATTTGCTAATTCATTTTTAAAATATGGTGTTTTTTCAACTAATTCTTTATCTGAAAGTTTTGATATTTCCTCTTCTAAAGAATTTATTTTTTCTACAATTGGCATTATTCTTTTAACTTCTTTTTCACTATAAGTACCAAATATTTTTTCAAATAAGCCCATTTATAATCCTCCTATATGCATATACAATTTATGAATTTATTTTTATAAATAAAAATTTACTTTCTTAATATATCACTAAATACATCTTTTTGCAACCTGAAAGTTATATACTTGTAATATATTTATTAATGCATAAAATATGATTTGATTCATATCTTTTATAAAAAGCATGTAAAGGATGGTTTAAAATTATGTTTGTATGTAATATTAAAATTAATAAAAAGACTTTATTAAAATGTATTATTGTTATTTTTGCAATTATTTGTATAAGTCTTCTTTGTGTTTCTGTATTTAAAATCTTAAAAGAAATAAAAAATGATGAAGCAAATGTTTTTGTTGATGATAAAATTTTATCAAATGATATAGCAGTACTTACACCTGAAAATTATACTAATATTTTAAAAACTGTTCACAATGATATAGATACATATATTGGTCAAAAAATTTCATTTACTGGATATGTGTATAGAGTATCAGATATAAATGAAAATGAATTTATTTTAGCCAGAGATATGAAAATATCTTCAAATGAAACTGTAATAGTTGGATTTTTATGTTTTTTTAATAATGCAAAAGAATTTGAAAACTACACTTGGGTAAATATAACAGGAACAATTGAAAAATCAAAATATAAAAATGAAGATATTCCTAGAGTAAATATTGAACATATGGAAAAAACAGATATTCCAGAAAATCCAATTGTAAATATTCCTAATGATTTCTTTGTACCAACAGCAGTAATATATTAATTTTACTTATCTAAAATTGTAGGAATTAATCCTCGATCAATTGTATTAGAAAATATTGTTTTTAAAATAATTAGTGCTATAGGACCTACTAAAAGTCCTATAATACCAAGTATTTTAAATCCAGTATACATTGCAATTAATGTAAATATTGGATGAATTCCTATATTTTGACTTACTATTTTAGGTTCTAACATTTGTTTGGCTACTGTAGAAAAGATATATAATCCTAATATACAAAAACTAAGAGAAAAATTTTTGTTTATTAATAAGAAAATTCCCCATGGTATCATAATTGTTCCAGAACCTAATATAGGAAGTGCATCAACAAATCCTATTAATAAAGCAATTAAAGTTGGATATTTAATATCCATGCCGATAAAATAAAATATATTTAAACCTATCAGTATAATTGTAAAAGAAATTAATATTAAAATTAATTCAGCTTTTAAATATCCTCCTAATGATTTTTTTATTTCTGATATATTATTTCTTACATGTCCCATCATTTTTTTAGATAAATGATATTCTAGAAAATCTAATAAATAGAATTTATCAGAACATATAAAATAAGTAGCTAATATTGTTATTACAAGATAAATAAAAATAGTTGGTAATGATGTAAGCATTTTTAAAAAATTAGTTAAAAAATTTTTTATAATATTTGTTGTCATACCTAAAAAATTAGTTATAGTTCCCTCTGTTATATTTGTAAATTCTTTTGGAAGATTAAATCTATTTAAATCTAATTTATTAAAATTATCTTGTAAAAATATTATGCTCTTTTCTAAATATGTGTTTAATCCTGATAATAAATTAGTAGTTTCTGATATTAATGTCATTATCCCATAAGCCAAAATAAAAGCAAAAATTACGAAAATAGTAATTAGTACAATTATACTACTTACTTTTCTATTTGCTTTTGTTTTTATAGATATTAATTTTATTATAGGTTCTATTAATATTGAAATTATATAAGCAATTAAAAATGGTGTATAGAATATAAATAATTTTCCAGTAAAATATATTATTAATAATATAAAAATGATAAACATACATTTTTTTAATATACTTATATAATTCATTATTATTCACCTCTTCTAGATTTATTCTAGCTTAATCTTATGTATTTATTACACATATCTTTCTATTATTATGTGCTCTTCTAATTTTTATATTCTTTTATTTTGTTTCTGTTTAATTTAGAAAAAATTTGTTCGCATTATTCCTGGATTATTAGTTTGCATATTATAAAAATAATTAATTCTAGCATTATTTTTCTCTATTATAGTTCTTATTGTTAAAATTTTAATAATATCTTTTATAAGTCCACTACTTCTATCTTCAACATTATTCTTAGAAGTTATTGCTTCCATATTTCTTTCATTTCTTGTTTGATTAGAATTAACTGTTCTATTTTCCACATTATTATTTGGCATAGACAAATCTCTTTCTATTTGACCTTCTACAATATTAAAAACTGTATCAACCATATTATTTAATGTAGTTTCATCAATTATTTGATTTCTAGAAATTGTTCCATCTACTACTCTTTCTACAACTGGATTTATTATTTTATATATGCTAGGATACATATTTTCTAATTCATTATTTGTTTGCATTAATTGATTAATTCCCATCATTTGATTATTGTTTTGAAAACTTTGCGTTTGCATTTGATTATATGGTATAAATTGCATTGGCATACCATACTGATTAAAATTATTTGAATTTCGTTCTATGCTAGGATTTATTTGGTTATATAAATTTAAATCTTGCATATAACTAATATTTGGATTTGCATAATACATATATAATTCCTCCTTTAGTAATATATATGTAAAAAAGATATTTTTATGTATAAGAAAAAATAATTAAGTTTTTAAACATCTATTATTTTATAAAGTAAAAGCGGACATTAAAAACATTTTAGCTTTTTAAAACATTTTTAAGTCCGCGTTTTTGTTTGTATGCGAAATTTGCATCACAAATTTCTGTGCAAAGTATTTATGTGTTATTAATTTAAATCTTATTTAACAATTTCTTTTACATATGATTTAAAAATTTCTCCTCTTTCTGCAAAATTTTTAAACATATCAAAACTAGCACTAGCTGGTGAAAATAAAACAATGTCACCTTTTACAGCTATTTTATTTGCAAGTTCAACTGTTTGTTTTAAGCTTGAACATTCATATATATCTAATTTTTTACCTGTTTTTTTAAGTTCTTGCTTAACAGCTTTGCTTATTTTTTCAGAAGTTTGACCTAATAAAATGAGTGATTTACAATTATCTACAATTGGTTTTCCTATTACTGAATAATCTAAATTTTTATCATATCCTCCTGCTATTAATATTATATTTCTTAAAGCAAAAGCATTTAAACCTGCAATTGTTCTTGTTGGACTAGAACTTACAGAATCATTATACCATTTTATTCTGTTTTTAGTTTCTTTAACAAGTTCTAATCTATGTTCTACGCCTTTAAAGTTTAATATCGTATTTACTGCAACATCTAAATCTACTAAATCTTCTGTTGCAATAAGTGCACAACAAGCATTTTCAAAATTATGCACACCTCTTAAAAGCATGCCTTTTGTATCTAATATATGTTTTCTAAGTTCATTTTCACATACTTTTATTTTATTATCATCTACTATATATCCATCATGCAATTTTTCTTTACTACTAAAATATACATATTTTCCTGGAGCATCTATTGCAAAACTTCTAGTTATTTCATTATCATAATTTAATATAACTAATCCATTTCTATCTTGATTTATAAAGATATTCTTTTTAGAGTTTATGTATTCTTCCATATCTTTATGAATATTTAAATGATTTGGAGTAATGTTTGTAACAACAGATATTTGTGGACTTATTTTCATATTCATTAATTGAAAACTACTAAGCTCTAATACCACTATATCTTCTGGTTTCATTTCAGAAATTTTAGTAAATAAAGGAATGCCTATATTTCCACCTAAAAAGCATGTATGTCCACCCGCTTTTAAAATTTCATAAATTAAAGTTGTTGTTGTTGTTTTTCCATCACTTCCAGTAACACCTATCACTAAACCTGGACAAAGTTCAATAACCATTTCAACTTCTGTTGTTATTATAGCACCTCTTCTAGCTTCTTCTTCAAGTTCTGGTACTGTTGGAAGACAACTCGGTGATCTAAAAATAATATCAAATCCTTTTAATTTATTTAAATATCCTTTTCCAAAAGAAAATTCCATTCCATAATCTACTATTTTATCTACTATTTTTTTATCTATTTGATCTATTTCTTTTCCATCAAAAATTGTTACTTTTGATTTTAAATCATGTAAATATTCTATTAATGGTATATTGCTAACACCAACACCTATTATTGCAACTTTTCTTCCTGATAGATATTTGTTAAATTCCATTAACTTTTGATTAATATATTCCACTTAAACCTCCATTTAAAGAATAATATTTTAAACTGTTTCTAATAAATTAACTTTTTCTAAAACTAACTTTGTAGATTCTGCAACAGACTTACATTCTGTAACATCTATTACTATTGTTTTAGGGCTTAATTTATAAAAACCTGCTTCTTCTTGTAATTTATCTCTTTTTATTATATTTTCTTTTACTTCTTCAATTTCCTCTATTGTTTTATACTGAATACATTTTCTTCTAATTCTTTCTTCTAGGCTTGCTGTTATAAATAAATGATAATCTAAAGCAGGATATATTGTTACTAAACTTCTTCCCGCTACTATAACATTATACTCTTTTTTCAATTTATCTATTAAATTTCTTGCAAGTATAAAAAGATTTTTATTATTAGCTTTTCCTCCAACAGTTGATACTGCTAAAGATGCTTCTTTAGATTGCATGTCATCTTCTGATATTTTTTCATTACCTATATAAAAACATGTTTCATTATTTTCTATTTTTATTGATATATTAAAATGATCCATCATTTCTTTTATATCAATATTGCTACTTTCATTACTTAATTGTTCTATACTTTTTCCTGTTTTCATTATAGCAAAAACAATAGCTCTATATAAATTACCTCCATTAAAAAGTATTGTGTTTGGTATTGTATTTATTATTTCACGGCAAATACTTGTCTTTCCAGCTCCAACTAATCCTTCAATTCCTATTACTATATTTGACATATTATTCTTCCTTTATATTAATTTATTCAAATTATATAATAATTGTTTTAAAACTTCAATATTTTATTTCAATTTACATGTGACACATCTATTTTAAACTTATATTATTTTCAATTTACACATAACATATCTAAACATATAATATTTTATATAAATTTATTTGCTATGTGTTTGTAAATGCAAAAAAATATATGATAAAATTTTTATACATTACTTATGTGTAGTATTTTCTACTTTCATATTATATAAAATGGCCAGGATTTCTTAACAAGGAAATCCTGGCCGTATCGAACTTTGTTTGCCAAATTATTGGCTAATATTCAGTTTTTATTTACATACACAGAAATAAAAATATCAGTGTATGGATGCGAATAATCGCATTTTGCGGGTTTGTTAAACACTAAGCCATATGCTCCTAACCTCTTTTCCAAAAGTTCCATTGATTCTTGAATAGATTTTCTTTCCAAATCATCAGTTTTGAAATATTTAAGAATTTTACCATGTTTGTGAATAGTATAAACAATCACTCCTTTATTGGTAATAGCAAATTCAAAAATCTTTGGTGTTAATGTTGGAAATTTGCTTTCTTTTAATCCTTCTTGCATTTGATTAAATACATATTGGAATAAATGAAAGTGTAGAGTTTTTCTGTTTGAGAAATTTAGACAGCCACGTTTTGATAAGCGTTCAGCAAGCAGAAGGTCATACCGTACTTTTTCCATGCTTTTTCCCTCCAATTATTTATACACCAAACAATTATAGCACTTATTATGTAAATTTCAATAGTTTTAATTAATATTTTTAGAATATTTCTTTAGTAAATTATGTTTTAATATAGTAAATTTTGAAAATAAAGCGATACATTATTAATTATGTATAAAAATATTTATATTGGTAAAAATATACTTAAATGAAGGAGGTGCTTTTAGTTATGTCAAAGAAAAATAAATCAAAAAATTCTAATACTGGTGATGAAAATAATTCTAATAAATAGTTATATTTTTAATTTAGTTTTTAAGTAGTAACTTTTTAAGCTTTTATACTTAATGTTTAAATAGATACTATTTAAGAAAACCCTCTTTTAGTTTTAAAAGAGGGTTATTTTTTTATTGATTTTATATAAATTTTGAAAAAATCTCAATTAACATATACATATTATATGAAAAAATCACACATATATATAAATTTATGTTTTTATTAATATCATATTTTTTAATATTTTCTGTATTTGATTTTAAAAATAATAATGGCACTAAAATAATGTATGGTAAAAAATATCGTCCTTGTATTCCTTCAATAGTTTTGCTTTTTACAGGAGTCCATTGCAAATACAAACTACTAAACATTAATCCTGTAATTGTTAATAAAATTATAAATACTATAATTTTAAAGCGGTACTCAAATATATAGTCTTTTAAATTTGAAATTAAATTTATAAATATAATTATACAAGAAAAAATATATATAGTTGATGTACTTCCTGTTCCTGCAACATTTCTACCAAAAAAAGAAAATATATATTCTTCACAGTAAATAGATATGGTATTAAATATAATTTGTATAAAATTAAATGGATTAGATAATACAAATTTCAATTGTTCTTTTGAATTTACGCCTGGATTTAATTTTATTAAATACCTTGAGGCTATCTTTAGCCAAATTAAATTAATTATAATAGAAAATGCAATTATAAATATATTTGTTATATATTTTTCTCTTTTAGATTTGTATTTTTCATTAGGTATTAGTAATATTAAAAAACATAATGGAAAATATATAATTTTGCATAAACTAATAATTAATGAAATTAAAAATAAAATCATCTTGCTTTTTAAATTTAACATACATTTTTTGTTATAAACTAAATTAAGTATATAGCTTATATAAAAACATGATAATGCAAATGTAAATCCATCTACTGTTATGGCACTTGCTTCTGATATAGTAACTGGTATTAAAGAAATAAATAATATAAATTCTTTAAGAAACGGATTATACTTAATAGAAAAATAAATTAAAATTATCCAAAATATTGAATTTGATATTCTTCCTAAATATCCTGTTAATATTATTGGAAAATTTAAAATTCTACCTATATATATTCCTGGTAAAATAGATATATAAGACGTACAATTATATAATGCAGTATTATAAAATCCATGAAATGTTTTCTTACCAGAATTTTCTTTTCTAATTAGATTTAATATTTCTAAATAATTTTCTGACTTAAAATTTATACTATTTTCCACAATTTCAATAGGTATTTCTGCACCTGTATCATTATTTTCATTTATTTTAGTAATTAAATTTCCATCTGTTATTTCATATGCTCTTGAAAAATGTGCATATTCATCTGGATTATCACCCATAGGTATGGCTATTATATACATTATACATAGTGGTAATGAAATTAATAAAAATACATTTTCTAAAGAAATTTTTTTATTAATTTTAAATATAATTCTAAAAAATATCAGTTCTATAATAAAAGCTAATACTTGAGCAATTATTATAAAACTGATATTGCAAATTTTTTCATTATTTAAAAATATATTGTTTATATAAAACATATTAACAATCATTAATATTAAACAAAAATTTATATAAACAATTTTATTTTTTATAAATTTTATCATTTTGATTCC
Organism: uncultured Lachnospiraceae bacterium; assembly: GCA_964650305.1. Lineage (GTDB taxonomy): Bacteria > Bacillota > Clostridia > TANB77 > CAG-508 > Scatovivens. The sequence continues at coordinate 1,172 of CAZYST010000049.1, read as the reverse complement.
TTTTTAGTTTTCTAAATACTTTTTCAAGAATCTTCCTGTATATGATTGTTCATTTTTTACTATTTGTTCAGGTAAGCCTATTGCTATAACTTGACCACCTTTTTCTCCACCTTCTGGACCTAAATCTATAATATGATCTGCTGTTTTTATTAAATCCAAATTGTGTTCAATTACAAGAATAGTATTTCCTGTATCTACTAATCTTTGTAATATATCTACTAATCTGTGTACATCATCAATATGAAGCCCTGTTGTTGGTTCATCTAATATATATAATGTTTTTCCTGTAGCTCTTTTTGAAAGTTCAGTAGCTAATTTTACTCTTTGAGCTTCACCACCTGATAATGTTGTTGATGGTTGTCCAAGTTTTATATATCCTAATCCAACATCAAGAAGTGTTTGTATTTTATTTTTGATTCTTGGAATATTACTAAAGAATTCAACAGCTTCTTCAACTGTCATATCTAAAACATCTGCAATACTCTTTCCTTTATATTTTACCTCTAAAGTCTCTCTATTATACCTTTTTCCTTTACAAACTTCACAAGGTACATAAATATCTGGTAAAAAATTCATTTCAATTCTAAGAACACCATCACCTTGACACGCTTCACATCTACCACCTTCAACATTAAAGCTAAATCTTCCTTTTTGATATCCTCTTATTTTTGCTTCATTTGTTTCTGTATAAATATCACGTATAATATCAAATACTCCTGTATATGTTGCTGGATTTGAACGAGGAGATCTACCAATTGGAGATTGATCTATGTTTATTATTTTGTCTATATTTTCTATTCCTTTTATTTTGTCACATTTTCCTGGCTTTTCATTTGAACCATTTAATTCTTTTGCTAAATATTTGTATAATACTTCATTTACAAGTGTTGATTTTCCAGAACCTGATACACCTGTAACACAATTAAATACTCCAAGTGGAATTTTTACATTAACATCTTTTAAATTATGTTCTTTTGCTCCAATTATTTCTATTGATTTTCCATTTGATTTTCTTCTTTTTTTAGGAACAGAAATTTTCATTCTTCCACTTAAGTATTTTCCAGTTATAGAATCTTGTGATAATTTTATTTCTTCAGCAGTACCTTGTGCTACGACATTACCACCGTGTACACCTGCACCAGGTCCAATATCAATTATTTGGTCTGCTGCAT
>CAZYST010000048.1:8986-9395 GCA_964650305.1 uncultured Lachnospiraceae bacterium | reverse complement strand
CAAGCAATTCTTCCATTATGGGGAAAAATGCTTAATGTTGAAAAAGCAAGAGCTGATAAAATATATAATAATGACAAATTAAATCCAGTTATAATAGCTGTTGGAGCAGGAATTGGAGCAGATTTTGATATTACAAAAATAAGATATGGAAAAGTTATTATAATGGCAGATGCTGATGTTGATGGTGCACATATTAGAACATTGCTTTTAACATTTTTCTTTAGATATATGAGACCACGTATAGAAAATGGAAATGTATATCTTGCACAACCACCTTTATACAAATTATCTAAAAAAGGTATGGAAGATGTATATTGCTATACAGATGAAGATTTAGAAAAGAAATATTCAGAATTAGAAGAAAAAGGAATATTAAGAGATCAATTAGGGTTACAAAGATATAAAGGTT
>CAZYST010000048.1:0-8976 GCA_964650305.1 uncultured Lachnospiraceae bacterium | reverse complement strand
ACAAGAATATTAGTAAAAGTTACAATGGATGATGCAATAGCAGCAGATGAAACTTTTTCTTTATTAATGGGAGATGAAGTAGAACCAAGAAGAGAATTTATAGAAAAAAATGCAAAATATGTAAAAAACTTAGATATATAATTATTTTTAATAAAATGATAAAGCATAAAGGATATTTTCCTTTATGCTTTTATCACATATAAAACTTATATTAACTTTCAGCTAAAACAAATATTTATATTATTCAAACCTGATATATATTACTATATATTCAAACTCTATAACAAAAATATTCATCATTTGCTAGACTATAAATCCACTATTAGTAGTTAAATTTTTCCATATAGGATACTAAAAAACCACAGTTAAAATAAAAATATAATCATAACTTCAAATAAAATTCATAATATCTTAAGCCTTAAGACCTTTGAACCACAAATTTTACTCCCTGTGTCCGACATAAATTAATAGTTTTTTTCCACTAATTTATATCTTAACTCGAATAATATATTACCTTGTTAGATAATATAATACTCTAAGTTAGGCTAATATAAATTTTATAATATTATTATATTCAAAATTATTTTTATTATTCAAAAAAATAAAAAATTTTATAAAAAGTATAAACAAATAATAAAAAATATTGACATATTCAAATAAGCAGTGTATTATAATAAAAAAATTAGGAAGGAGATAAAAAAATAAAATTTAATTCTGTACAAAGTTGGCTAGATTTTGAAAGAATTTATGAAAATGGTATTGTAAAATATAAAGATAAATATGTAAAAATTATTAAAGTATTACCAGTAAATTTCGATTTAAAATCAGAATTAGAAAAAAAAGCCATATTAAATTCATATAAGTTATTTCTAAAAACATGTAATTTTAATGTTCAAATAATAATTCAAAGTAAAAAACAAAATTTATTTAATCATATTTTAAAAATTCAAAAAAATAATGAAAAAAATCCCAAAATTGAAAATTTAAAAAAAGAATATATAGAATTTATAAAAAATAAAAATTTAGAAAACGATTCTTCAATAAAAAAATTTTATATAGTAATTGACTATATTAATAAAGATGAAAATATTAATATAATAAAAAATAATTTAAACGAAAAATATTTTAAAATAAAAGAAAGTATTTCAAGGTGTGGAAATGTTGTTTATGGTGAGTGGGAAAAAGAAGAAACATACAATATACTAAATTCTTTTTACAATTTAGATAAAAGAGGTGATGCAAATAGATTTTTTTAAAGGAATTCTTAAAGAAAAAGATAAAATAAGTCCTTCATATATAAATTTAAATAATCCTAAATTTATAGAGATTGATAATATATATTATTCTGGTTTAATAATAATTGATTATACAAGAGAATATAAAGATATAATTTTAAAAAATTTAATTAATGCTAATATAAATATGAATATATCAATGTTTTATGAAAAACAAGATACATATAAAACTATAAAAGATTTAACATATTTTATTGGGAATGTTGGTGTAGATATTAAATCTGGAAATGAAAATAGAGAAGATATAGATATTGCTTCATATAGTTATAATGATGCAAAATATATTAGAAAAGAAATGCAAGTAAATAATGAAGATTTATATTTTTTGTATATGTATATTAATGTATTTGCAGATAGTGAAGAAGAATTAAAAGAAAATATAAATAAAACTGAAGGAATATTAGAACTTGCAGGTTTAATATCAAAAAGAGGTAATTTTAGGCAAGAAGCAATTTTTAAAGCATGTATTCCACAATTAAAACAAGAACAACAAATAAAAAATGCAAGTAGAAGAAATGTTCTTACATCAGGTTTAGTTGGTACATATCCATTTATATCATCAAATATTTTTGAAGAAAATGGAATATACATAGGAACAAATATTTATAATAATTCAATGATTTTTTTAGATAGATTTGATAAAGAAAAATATAAAAATGCAAATATGTGTATTTTTGGTACAAGTGGTTCAGGAAAGTCATATTATACAAAATTGCAAATAATGAGATATAGATTGAAAGGAATAAATCAATATGTAATAGATCCAGAAAGAGAAGTGCGACAAGAAGTTGCATAATAAATTGCTAGAAATAGCTACCCATTCCATTTGGGGTAATCCTACCACAATCTGCGTTGATGGTAACGTCGAAGTGGAAAGCTTGTGAAACAATGCAAAAAGTCAGATAGCCTAAATCAGACGTATTGCTAGGATAAAAATACTATGGAGAACGTAAGTGAATTGTTGTAAGAGTCGTTACAGGGAAAAAGTGAAATAAGGCTGAAACACTTTAACCAAAATGGTGCTAGAGCTAGGTATGGTCAATTTTCTCGGTGATTACATACAAATGGACAAAAAGCTCTCGGCTCAAAGATAGCTCCTAAGGTATTCATATTATTTATTATGTGAAACTTGGTAAGCCCTATACATTCCTAGAAATAGGTATTGAACTTGCAAAAGGAATAGATGATGTAGAGGGTAGAGGAACGAGGTAGAAAGCGAATGGCATTTTGTAATGAAGTGCATAGGAGTTCAAAATTTGCTCCAACCCGAAAGGGTGCAGACTTACCTTATGGTATTTTATAGCAGGAAAGGAAGGTAAACTTATGAATGTTAATTATTCAACGACAAGAGGTAAAACTCTTGAGAGATTAACAAACGAACAACTAACTAATCAATGGAATACTATTGATTGGAAAAATGTTGAAAAAGAAGTTAATAAGCTACAGGTCAGGATTGCTAAAGCTATGCAAAATAAAAAGTACAATGATGTAAAAAGACTACAATATTTATTAACACATTCATTTAATGCGAAAGCATTAGCAGTAAGAAAAGTTACAACAAACAAAGGAAAGAACACAGCAGGAGTTGACAAAGAATTATGGTCAACACCAGCAATGAAAATGAAAGCAATACTAAATTTAACAGATAAACATTACAAAGCAAAACCATTAAGAAGAGTATTCATTGAAAAGAAAGGAAAGAAAGCAAAAAGACCATTAGGAATTCCAACAATGTATGATAGGGCAATGCAAGCATTATATGCATTAGCATTAGACCCAGTTGCAGAAGTAACAGCAGACACAAAATCCTTTGGATTTAGAAAGGGCAGGTGTGCTCAAGATGCGTGTGAATATATATTTACAGCGCTATCAAGGAAATTTAGTCCAAAGTGGATTTTGGAGGGAGATATAAAAGGATGCTTTGACAATATTAGTCATCAATGGTTAATGGATAACATTCCGATGGATAAAAGTATTCTAAAAGAATTTCTAAAAGCAGGATTTATATTTGAAGATAAACTATTTCCAACAGACAATGGAACTCCTCAAGGTGGAATAATATCGCCTATACTTGCTAATATGACTTTAGATGGAATACAAGGAGAAATTGATAAATATTTTCATACAAATTCAAAAGGAAACATAGACACAAGAATTAAAAACTTAAATAAAGTAAATTTTGTAAGATATGCAGATGACTTTATTGTAACAGCCGATAATGAAGAAATAGCAATGAAAGTGAAAGATATTATAAGAGAATTTCTAAAGACTAGAGGGTTGGAATTATCAGAAGAAAAGACCTGTATCACACATATAGAGGATGGTTTTGATTTTCTAGGTTGGACATTTAGAAAATTTGATGAAAAACTCATAGTAAAGCCATCAAAGAAATCAATTAAATCCTTTGTTTCAGAATTATCAAATACAATATTAGGAGTAGGAAAAGCTTGGAAACAAGAGGTGTTGATAGAAAAGTTAAATTCCCAAATAAGAGGTTGGACAAACTATCATCAATCAGTAGTTTCAAGTGAGGTATTTGCACACATTGACTATGTTTTATTTAATCTATTATACAGATGGGCAAAAAGGAGACATCCAAAGAAAGCGCATAAATGGATTATACCTAAATATTGGAGAACAGTAGGAACATCAAATTGGGCGTTCGCAACTGAAAAAACAGCTCTTTTAAGAGTAGACCATATACCAATAATAAGACATAGAAAAGTTAGAATGAATGCTAATCCGTACTTTGATGTAGAATATTTTGAAAATAGGAAATTTGAACAAGGTATGAGAAGATTATCTGGAAGATTTAAAGTGATTTGGAAAAATCAAAAAGGACGTTGTTTTCATTGTGGAATGCCACTAGATATAAGAGATGATAGGGAAATATTCTTTAAAGGCCCTAAATCACAAGGTGGAGAAGAATGTGTTAATAATATGGCTTATGTACATAGCCATTGTAATAAAATTTATTTTGCAAGCCACTCTTGTAAATAAAGAGTGATAAAATGCTTGAGCCGTATGAGGGGAAACTCTCACGTACGGTTCTTAGGCGAGAAAGAGAGAGTAATCCCTCCGACTTAGCCGACTATGAAAATTTATGTAATAATCTAGATGGAACTATGATAAAAATAGGTTCATCATCAAATACATATATAAATATTTTTGACATAAGGGAAGATTCTATAGAAGAAGAAAAAGGATATTTGATGAATAAAATTTCTAAACTTAGAGGATTTTTTAGTTTAGTATTTGGAAATTTAGATGAGGATAAAATAGCAATTATTGAAGAATGCATAATAAAAACATATGAAGAAAAAGGAATAAATTTTGAAGATTCTAGTTTATATAAAAAGAAAGATGGAAAATATATATTTAAAGAAAGTAAAGATATGCCTATAATAGAAGATTTTTATAATATTTTGTTAAAAAATAAAAAAGGAAAATATTTTGAAAATAAAATGTATCCATTTATAAAAGGATCTTTAAAATTTTTAAATAATTATACAAATATAAATTTAAATAATAAGTTAATCGTAGCAGATATATATGAATTAGGAGAAGATAATTTAAAATATGGAATGTATATTTTTATTGATTTATTTTGGGATAAAATAAAAAAAGATAGAAATAAAAATAAACTAATTTATTTAGATGAAATATGGAGATTAATAGGGATTACATCTAATTCATTTGTTGCAGGATTTATATATAAAATATTTAAAACAATTAGAAAATATGGAGGAGGAGCTGTAGCTATTACTCAAGATATATCTGATCTGTTTAGTTTAGAAGAAGGAATGTATGGAAAAAGTATATTAAATAATTCTAGTATAAAAACATTTTTTTACATAGAAGAAGAAAATATTTTGGTATTAGATAAATATTCTAATTTAACAGAAAAAGAAAAAATAGAAATAAAATCATTAAAAAGAGGAGAAAATTTGTCTTTTATTGGAGAAAATCATGTACTTGTAAAAGTAGAGTCGTCAGATATAGAAAGAGAATTAATATAAATGAATAAGATTTTATTAGCGATTGATAATAAAGAAATTTTTGAAAGTATAAAAAAAGAAAATAAATATAATTTTTTTGATAAAGACATTGTGTATAAAGAAGGAATAATAGAAGTATTAGAAAAAAACTTTAATATATCATTGTTAATACTTAACAATGATATTTGTGGAAATATTAGTTTTGAAGAATTTATAATTAAAATAAAAAATATAAGAAAAAATATAAAAATAGTTATATTTATAAATAAGAAAGATGAAGAAAAAATAAGTTTTTTAAATAGTAATGGAATTTATCAAATATATAGATTAGAAGAATTGAAAATTAAAAATATAAAAGAAATAATAGAAAATATTTTTCATGAAAATATTAAAATTAATAAAGAAATTAATAATTTAAAAAAATTATTAAATATAAATACTGAAAAAAATTTTAATACAAAAATAATAATTTTTATTGGAGAAAATAATGTGGGAAAGACTTTGTTTTCCACAACTGTTGCACAAATTGTGGAAAGTCTTCATAAAAAAACGTTATTAGTTTCTTTAGATTATATAAAAAAAGATATATCTATATTAATAAATAATGATATTAATATGGTTGATCAAAAAATTAAAATAACAAATTTTTTAGATTTAATATATATAGAAAAAAATATTAATATTTTAAAAAAAGAAGAAAATGAAAAATATGATTATATAATAATTGATACTTCTAGCAAATATGAATTTATAAAATATGCATTTATAAATAATATAAAAATTATATTTATAGTAGAACCAACTTTATTAGGAGTAAACAAAGCAAATTTATTATTAGAAAAATTTTATAATGAATATAAAATAGACATTAGTGAACTAGAGATAATTTTTAATAAATTTGATAAAAATAGTATTTCAAAATATATTTTAAAAGAAATATTTAAAAAATATAATATTATTGGATTTTGTAAAAATGGAAAAATAAAAAAATTTATAAATAAAAATTTAATAAAAGAAAGGAGCAAAAAATGAGTTATGAAATAGATTTATTAGATTTAGAAAATAATATAAATAATAATTATTTAGAAAATAAACAAAAAGAATTTTTAAATAGTAATTTGGGAAAAGTTATAAATTCAGGAATAGATATAGGATTAAAAGCAATATTACCAGATTTTTTAGAAAATCAAGTAATTGACATAAAAAATGTTTTATTTGAAAATGGATTAAAAGAAGGATTAAAGGAAACTATAAATCAAGGAATTGAATTAGGAAAAAGTACAGCAGGAATATTTACTGGTGAATTTGAAAATATTTCTCAAATAGAAAATGTAGTAAAAAAAGGTGGAATATTAGATTCTATTTCAAAAGTATTAGATACTGCGATTACTTTCGCACAAAGTAAAAATTTGATAGATAAAGATGTTTCAAAATTAATAAAAAAAGGTAAGAATTCTATAATTTCAGCTGTAAGTGAAAAAATAGAAGAATCTCTTACAGATCAAATTAAAAGTGTAGAGAGATTAGATAAATATTGCAATAAATGGAAAGAAGCTTATAAAGAGAAAAATTTAGAAGAAATGAAAAAAGCAATAAATAATATTGAAAAATATAAAAAAAAAATTGTACCTCTAAGAACAGTATTGGAAAATATGGAAAAAATTGAAAATACACATAAATATATAATAAATAATGGAAATAAATTTGAACTTTCAGAGGTAGAAAACGAACTATTAAACAAGTTAACATAAAAACAAAAATAGCAAATAGTAAAAATCCTGAAAAACATATTTGCGTAAATAAAAATATAGTATAATAAACGATTTTTTTTAAGTATTTTTCTTGCTTTTTTTACAATACTTTTATATAATACAGATGAAGAAAAGTTTTAAGAAAAGAGGTTGTTAAATGGAAAGACAAGATGGAAAAATAATCGAAAGAAATATAGAAGCAGAAATGAAAACTGCATATATCGATTATGCTATGAGTGTTATAGTTTCTCGTGCCTTACCAGATGTTAGAGACGGTTTAAAACCTGTACATAGAAGAATTCTTTATTCTATGCATGAAGATGGCATTACATCTGATAAACCATACAGAAAATGTGCAAATACTGTAGGATCTGTTTTGGGTAGATATCATCCACATGGTGATTCATCAGTTTATGATGCAATGGTAAGATTAGCACAAGATTTTTCAATGAGATATATGTTAATTGATGGACATGGAAATTTCGGATCTATAGATGGTGATGGAGCTGCTGCTATGAGGTATACAGAAGCAAGAATGGCAAAAATAGCAGAGCAAATGCTTGTTGATATAGAAAAAAATACTGTAGATTTTATGCCAAATTATGATGATAGATTACAAGAGCCAACAGTACTTCCAGCAAAAATACCAGCATTATTAATTAATGGATCATCTGGTATTGCAGTAGGTATGGCAACAAATATACCACCACATAATTTAACAGAAGTTATAAATGGTGTAGTAAGAATTATAGAAAATCCTGAAACTACTGATGAAGAATTAATGGCAATAATAAAAGGACCTGATTTTCCAACAGGAGCAATGATACTTGGAAAAGAAGGTATTAAAAATGCATATACAACAGGTAGAGGAAAAATAATTGTTCGTGCAGAAACAGAAATAGAAGAAATGTCTGGAAATAGACAAAGAATAATAGTATCATCTCTTCCATATCAAGTAAATAAAGCAAAACTAATAGAAAACATTGCAAATCTTGTAAAAGATAAAAGAGTAGAAGGAATATCTGAAATAAGAGATGAATCAGATAGAATAGATAAAGTAAGAATTGTTATAGAATTAAAAAGAGATGCAAGACCACAAGTTGTATTAAATCAACTATTTAAACATACACAAATGCAAGATTCTTTTGGTGTAATAATGCTTGCTTTAGTAGATGGACAACCAAAAGTATTAACATTAAGAGAATGTTTAGATGAATATATAAAACATAGAAAAACAGTAGTATTAAGAAGAACAAAATTTGAATTAGATAAAGCAGAAGCTAGAGCACATATATTAGAAGGTTTAAGAATAGCTATAGATAACATAGATGAAGTTATTGCTATAATACGTTCTTCATATGATGATGCAAAAGAAAGATTAATGGAAAGGTTTGGTCTTTCAGATATACAAGCTCAAGCTATTTTAGATATGCAACTTAAGAGACTATCAGGATTACAAAGAGAAAAAATAGAAGAAGAATATAATGAACTTATGAAGTTAATAGCATATTTAAAAGAAGTGTTAAGCAGTGAAACTTTAGTATATGATATTATAAAAACAGAATTACTAGAAATAAAAGATAAATTTGGTGATGAAAGATTAACAAAAATAGTTGCAGCTGAAGGTGAAATTGATATAGAAGATTTAATAAAAGAAGAACAAACAGTTGTAGCATTAACACATTTTGGATATATTAAAAGAATGCCAATAGATACTTATAAAAGTCAACGTAGAGGTGGAAAAGGTATTACAGGAATTTCAACTAGAGAAGAAGATTTTGTTAAAGAAATATTTACAGCTTCTACACATGATACAATTTTATTCTTTAGTAATAAAGGAAAAATGTATAAATTAAGAGGATATGATATACCAGAAGCAGGAAGAACTGCAAAATGAACAGCCATAGTTAATTTATTAAGACTAGATGGAGA
>CAZYST010000047.1:0-9691 GCA_964650305.1 uncultured Lachnospiraceae bacterium | reverse complement strand
ATGATTTAAATCACTTATTCTATTTTTATTTAATTTTGTTTCACATCAATTGTAAAATTTGAAATTTATTTATTTTCTAATGGTATTTCAAATAAACTTGTAAGTTTATCATTATTATCAAACATATTATTATATTGAAGATAATGATATTGTTCTAGTAAATTAGAATATTCATTTTCTTCATCAAAAGAATGATAAACATTATTTTTATCCATATAACCATTTCCAGTAATAATTGGAATTTCTGTCCTTAAATTATCTAAGAAATGAAGATAAGGGGTTTTTTGTAAACCAGCAATATCTAGTAATAATGAAGAAAGGTAATTTACAGAAATATCTTTTATATTATAGCTTGAATAATCAAAATCGTAATTTGCCCAAATAATATATGGAGTTATATATTTCTTTTCAATAGTTTCTTTTGAAGAATTATTTTCATATGATGATAATAATTCATTATAAAATTCATCTTCAACATAAGGTTGATGATCACCAAACATACATATAATAGTTGGTTCTTCAACATTTGAAAAATATTCAATTAAATATTTAAAAGAATCATCAGCAATTTTAATTAATGATAAATATTGATTTAATCTAGGATATTCACCATTATTAGCAATTACAGTAGCTGGAAAATTCTCATCAGTATAGCTACCATGATTTTGCATTGTAAGAGTAAAATTAAACATTTTTTCATTTTCTTTTTTATTTTCAAAAATATCTATAATATTTTTATAAGTACTTAAATCATCCGGATATTCCCTTATGTAATTTAAATCTTTTAAAGTGTGAATATGCTTAAAAGATTCAAATCCAAGTAGAGGATAAGCAATATTTCTATTATATCCTTGTGGATAATAACAATGTATAGCACTTGTAGTATAATTTAATTCTTTTAAAATTGTAGCAAGTGAATAAGATTTTCTAAGTACATATTGTTGATAAGGTACAGTTCTGTATGGTACAAAAGCCATTGAATTTGATGTTAAAAATTCCCATTCAGTATTTGGAGTTGTAGCACCAAATATAGAAACATGCAAATTTCCTTTTACAGTATTTTTTGTTAGGCTTTTGAAAAATGGCATATAATCAACATTTGTTTGAAAATTATCTATAACAGATAAATCTGAAAAAGATTCATTCATAATAACTATTATATTTGGTTTTTCATAATTTTCTGATGTTTCATATTTTGGAACTTCGATTTCTTCTGCTAAATTTTTTAAAGAATCTATATTATATCCTTCTGGATCTTGAATTACAAGATTTCTAGATTGTTTAAATAAACTAGCAATTAATCCATTATTATGATATTCTTCTTTTGGATCCCAATTTTCATCAAGACCAAATATTTTTATAAAATCAGTAGTATAAAAATTAAATATAAAAAGTATAAGTAATAGTATTGCAGAAATTCTATATATTTTTTTTAGTTTATTATTTTTAAAACTAGTTATTGGTAATTTTTTCAATACTAATATTCCAAATATAAATATTAATGTTCCCAAAATTGTAGCTTTTGAAATAGAAAACTTAAATGTAGGTAGAACGGTTAAAGCCACATTTAATGAGAAAATGTCCCAAGGAACAAGAGGAGTACCTCTAAATGTTGTTATAAAATGGTTTATAAGTCCTATTAAAAATGTTAATATTAAAGAAATATAATATGCTAATTTTATTTTTCCAACAATACAATAAATAAATAAGATTATTGAATAAATAAAAACAAAGTTAGCTAACATTCTTCCAGGTTCAAATAAAAATTTTCCATTACAAAAAAATTGAGAAAATAAGAAAATTATAATAGGAACAAATATTAAAGCAAATAACTTTATAAGTAAATTTTTCTTATTTTCTTTCAAATAAGCATATTGCTTAGAACTTTTAAACTTATCTTTTATATTTAAAATAGATATATAAATTTTTGTATTTTTTAGCTTATTAATAAGCATTAAATCTTCTTTATTTTGATTTTTTTTCATAAATATAAAATCCCTCATTTTCTAAATAATTATTAGTATAAAGTAGTATAACATAAATTTATTAGAAAATAAACAATATAATGACGAAATTTGTTTAAAAAGATACTTATCAAAAAGACAAGGATAAGAAAAAGCTTATAATTTGGTATTTTTTGTAATAAAAGCGAAAATATGTACTGTACACATAAAAACTATATTTTAAAAATTATAGTTTACAATAATTTTTAAAGCAAAATAGCTTTGTGTATAAAATATGTCGAAAAAGTATTGATAAAATAGTTATTCACAGAGTTATCCACATTATCCACAGTAAAACACTGTGAATAACTTAAATTAAAAAAAATATAAAAACTTTACATAAAAAATATTTTTAATAATTTTGAGAGATAATTTTGAGAGATATTTATTTAATAAATTGACAAAATAATAAAAAAATAGTATAATTCAATAAATTAATATTTACGATGAAAAAGAGGAAATATATACAAAATTTATTTTCAGTGAATTTGTGATAGTGAAAAACAAGTAATAAATAATATATTTTGGAGCTTTGGAGTAAAATAAAATTAAGGTGGGTAAATTATAATACCAATTAGGGTGGAACCGCGTAACGCAAGCTTACGTCCCTAGCATTTGCTAGAGATATAAGCTTTTTTTTGTTGGAAAAGTTTATATCTTAAGCGTAAAAAAGATTAGGAGGTATTATTATGGTAGAATCAATGGAAAAAATTGTAGCACTTTGTAAATCAAGAGGATATATATATCCTGGATCAGAGATATATGGAGGGCTAGCTAACACTTGGGATTATGGACCATTAGGTGTTGAATACAAAAACAATATTAAAAAAGCATGGATGAAAAAATTTGTTCAAGAAAGCAAATATAATGTAGGGTTAGATGCAGCAATTTTAATGAATCCAGATGTATGGGTAGCTTCAGGACATGTTGGTGGTTTTTCAGATCCATTAATAGATTGTAAAGAATGCAAAACAAGACATAGAGCAGATAAACTTATAGAAGAATGGGCACATGATAATGGAAAAGACATGATAGCAGATGGTATGTCTGATGAAGAAATGATAAAATTTATGGATGATAATGTTATCAATTGTCCAAATTGTGGAAAGCATAATTTTACAGATATAAGAAAATTTAATTTAATGTTTAAAACATTTCAAGGTGTAACAGAAGATGCAAAATCAGAAATATTTTTAAGACCAGAAACAGCACAAGGTATATTTGTAAATTTTAAAAATGTTATGAGAACAACAAGAAGAAAAATTCCAATGGGTATTGCTCAAATAGGAAAATCATTTAGAAATGAAATAACACCTGGAAATTTCACATTTAGAACTAGAGAATTTGAACAAATGGAACTTGAATTTTTCTGCAAACCTGGTACAGATCTAGAATGGCATGCATATTGGAAAGAATTTTGCAAAAATTGGTTATTAAATTTAGGAATGAAAGAAGAAAATATAAGATTACGTGATCATTCACCAGAAGAATTATCTCATTATAGTAATGGAACAACAGATATTGAATTTGCTTTTCCATTTGGATGGGGAGAACTTTGGGGAATAGCTGATAGAACAAATTTTGACTTAAAACAACATATGGAACATTCTAAAGAAGATATGAATTATTTAGATCCAGAAACAAATGAAAAATACATTCCATATTGTATAGAGCCATCTTTAGGTGCAGATAGAGTAGCTTTAGCATTTTTATGTAATAGTTATGAAGAAGAAAAAATAGGAGAAAATGACACAAGAATTGTATTACATTTACATCCAGTACTTGCACCATATAAAGTTGCTATTTTACCACTTTCAAAAAAATTAAGTGATAAAGCTGATGAAGTATATACTAAATTATCTAAGAAATTTATGTGTGACTATGATGAAGCAGGAAGTATAGGAAAAAGATATAGAAGAGAAGATGAAATAGGAACACCATATTGTGTAACAATTGATTTTGATACTTTAGAAGATGAATGTGTTACAGTAAGAGATAGAGATACTATGGAACAAATAAGAATAAAAATAGATGAGTTAGAAAAATATATAGAAGAAAAATTAGAATTTTAAAAATATATTAAAATGAAATAAAAATAAGAAGTAGAAAATATCTACTTCTTATTTTTGCTTTTTAAACTTTAACATCGAATTTGCTTTTAGAGAATTCTCTTCTCAGCAAATCGTCTTCGAGGAAACTAGGAGATCCTTCAATAGGGGTAATTTCTTTTGTAGTACTTTGCTGTTTAGCGGTGTTTGAATGATTGCTGTCACGTTTAGGATCTTTTCTGATTTGGATGATAGGGTTTACAGGTTGAATTCTTTCAATCATAGTTATACCTCCGAATGTTATATTTATAAGTTACATATAAATATAATAACACAAATTTACATAATATTCAATATATTACTTTTGTTACAAAAATATTAAATTTTAAAATACCTATAAAAAATATTTAAAAAAACATTTTTTATAGGTATAATTAAATCAATAAAATGGGGAGGAACTTAAAAAATGAAAAAACATGTACAAAGATTTTTACTAATTCTAATTGTACTAGTTGCTATTTTTACTTTATATAATATCGTAGAAATGTTTATTTCTGGCAAACAATCAGTAACAATAGCTATAAATGAACAATATTATACAGGTGACGACATTCAAGCAATAGTAGAAGTTAGAAATATAGAAAATGACAATTTAATGAAAAGTAATGTAAATATTGTACTAAAAGATGAAGAAAATAAAAAAGTAAAAGGAACAAAAGAAAAATATAAAATAGCTAAAGGAGATATAGCAAATATAAATATAAAAGTTCCTGATGATTTAGAACCTGGAAAATATAATTTAGAAATAGTTTCTAAATCAGGTATATATAAAGACAAAACAACAGTACCAATATTAATTCAAGATGAAAAAGAAGCTAATATATCAATTTCGTTAGACAAGGGAATATATAAACCTGGAGATGAAGTAAATTATAGGGCTTTAATAACAAGTATAAAAGATGATACACCAGTAGAAGAAGATGTGTACATCTATATTTATGATGGAAATGAAAATAAAGTATATTCAGAAAGTGTATATTCATCAGAATATGGAATAATTAGTGGAAAATTTACTATAGCAAATGAAGTAAATAGTGGAGATTATAAAATAACTGTTGAAACTCAAAATAGTGAAGTTTCAAAAACTTTTAAAGTAAATCCATATATAACTCCAAAATTTGAAGCTAAAATAGAATCAGATAAAGAAGAAGTTTTGTTAGGTGAAAATGTAAATATAACAATATCTGCAAATTATTTTTTCGGAGAACCAGTAACAAATGCTACAGTAAAAGGAAAAGTAGGAAATAAAGACTTTAAAGGTTTAACAGATGAAAATGGAAAATATGAATTTACATATGTTGCAAAAGAAAAAGGAAAAATAGAAAGTGAATTTGAGATAATAGATACATCTAATTATTCAGTAGAAGCTAGCAAAACAATAAATGTATGTACAAATGTTTTTGAAATAGAAATTTTACCAGAATATGGAAAAATAATAAAAAATATAGATAATGAAATATATGTTGTAACAAAGAAAATAGATGGAGCACCTGTAAAAACATATGGAAACATAAAAATAGCAGATATGTCTAGACAGATTATAACAGATGAAAATGGAATAGGTAAAATTTTACTTAGTGCATCAGATACTAAAAATATTGAAATATTAAATACTAAAAATAGTGATTATAGTTATAATATAGAATCTGGTGTAACGGAGATTGCTTTAGCTTTAGAAAATTCAAATGGAGAAAAAGTAGAATTTTCTAAAAATTTAGACATCGAAGTTTTAAACGGAACAGTATTGAAAACAAATAAAATTAAATATGATGTAGGAGAAGATATAGAAGTAAATCTAAATTCTAATAACAATACATCAAAGAAATATATATCTATATATAAAGGAAATCAATTAATAAAATTAGTTTCAACAGAAAATGATGAAATAAAAGTTAATTTAGATGATATATATGGAATAGTAGATATATATGTGTCAGAATCAAATTCTCTATATGATAATACAAATAAAAGAACTATATATATAAAACCTAATAAAGCATTAACAATAAATATTGAAACAGATAAAGAAGAGTATAAGCCAAAAGAAAATTTGGTAATTTCTTTTGAAACAAAAGATGAACAAAATTTAAATGTTGATTCTGCATTATTAATAAGTGTTTTAGATGAAGCAGTTCTTAATTTATCAGATAATGATTTATCAATAGATAACATTAAACTTGCTCTTTCTAACATAACACTTACAGAAGATTTAAGTGCATCAGACTTATATGCTATGGCAATTGATGAAAAATCAGAAACAAGTTTGATGAGTATTTTACTAAAACAAGATACAAATAATAAAAAAGTATCAGTAGAAACATCTGCAACAATAGCAAATAAAAATTTAGGAAAAGTTATAATTTCAATATTAGTAATAATTGTTTTAATATTAATGTTAATTAATATTAAAAATAAGGATATTAAAAAAGTTAAAAAAACTTTTGTAGCAATGGTTAATTTTATAGCAGTTTTTGCATTAATATCAATATGTTCAGTAGAACTATTAAATCAGTTTGATTTTGAAATAATATTTGTAAATATAGCAATATCTTTCATATTATATGTGTTAGTATTATATAAATTTGAAAAAATAATATTTAAAATGATAATTGACTTAATATTAATTCCACTTATAGCTGTTTTATTAATAGAAAATTTTGAAGGATATGGCATAATAATTTTATTAATTTTCCCTTTAATTTATGCAAATTTAAAATTAATAAATAGAGGAAAAGAAGAAAACAAATTCAAAAAATTATTTAATGTAAGTAAAAAGATATCAATTTCTGAAATTTTATCTGTAAGCTCTATAGTAATAGGTGGAATTATAGGAGAAATTGTTTATAAAATAATTAGTATAGCAATAGATACTAATATGCTTGAAATGATAAGTATGTTTTTATTTATAATTTTTGTATATATTTTTATATTAAAAGTTATAGATAGAGAAAATAAAGAAATTAATATTAAAAATAGAAAAATTGAAAGCAATTTTAATAGAATGGAACTTTTTGGAATTTTTATAGGAATAGTTTTAATATTAGTTCTTGTAGCTGGTGTATCTTCAATAATGAGAAAATTCTCATCAAGTATTTTAAATGAAGTACCACAATTTTCTGAAATAGAAGATGGAGGTATTTATACTTTTGATAATATTGATACTACAATTAATACAGAAGGATCTAGTTTACCAAAATCAGAAATTTCTAGTTTATTTGATTCAGTTTCAAAAAATACTAGCTTAAAAAATGAAATAGAAGATAAGTTAGAAAATGAATATCAAAATGAAAATAAAGAAGAATACAAAGAAGAAAAAATTACAGAAAATGTTAGAAATGTATTTTTAGAAAGTTTGGTTTTTATTCCAGAATTAGTTACAGAAAATGGACAAGCAACAGAAAAAATAAAAATTAGTGATAATATTACAACATGGAGTATCCAAGTTGTTGGAAATACTAAAAATGGAAATGTTGGATATGGAAATTCAAGCATAAAGGTATTTAAGGAATTTTTTATAGATTTTTCCCTACCAACAAATTCAGTTGTAACAGATAATATAAGTATTCCAGTAACATTATATAATTATACAGAAAATGATCAACAAATTGATTTAAAAGTAATTAATAATGAATGGTCTGAAATTGGTGAATATAATAATGAAATATTAGTTTCAGCCCAAAATAATACTATGATATATGTGCCAATAGAAATATTAAAACATGGAAATAATACTTTAAGAATTGAAGCAACATCAAATGGTCTAACAGATATTGTAGAAAAAAATATTGAAGTAAAACCAAATGGATTAGAAAAAACAAAAATTGTATCAAGTGGAAGTATTGAAAATAAATTAGAACAAGATATTTGGTTTGATGATAATAATATAATTTCAGATACAGAACAAGTAACACTTAAATTATATCCTTCAACAATGACACATGTTATAGAAGGAATGGAAAATATTTTCAAAATGCCAACAGGATGTTTTGAGCAAACTTCATCTTCTCTATATCCAAATATATTAGCACTTGAATATTTATATGAAAATAATTTGGAAAATAAAGAAATAGAAGAATTAGCTTTAAAATATATATCTTCAGGATATCAAAGATTACTTACATTTGAAGTACCTGGAGAAAAAGGAGGATATTCTCTATATGGAGATGATCCAGCAGAAACAGTAATTACAGCATTTGGACTTATGGAACTTGAGGAACTTTCTAATGTTTATGAAGTTGATGTAAATGTATTAGACAATATGCTAGAATATTTATTTGATAATCAAAAACTTGATGGAAGTTTTAAATATGGAAGTACATATATAGGATCTCCAGAATCTAATGATGAATTAGCAATGACAGCTTATATAGCATGGGCTATTTCAGAAGCATATCCAGATGATGCAAGATTAGAAGAAACTGTAAGATATTTAGAAAATAAAATAGATAAAGTAAATGACAATTATACATTAGCATTAATAGCAAATGTACTTGTGAATACAGATAGTAGTGAAAAAGATATAGTTTTAGAAATGCTAAATGATAAAATTATAGTAGATTCAGATTCTGCATATTTAAATACTGATACAGTAGATTATTATGGAACAAGAGGTAAAGTGCAAAATATACAAGCTACATCTTTGGCTTCAATTGCTTTTTCAAATGCAGAAAAATATGATAAAACAAATAATCTATTAGTTAATTATTTAATAAATAAAAAAGATAAAAATGGAACATGGTATTCAACACAATCAACAGTATTAGCTTTAAAAGCTGTAGTAGAATATGGAAAAAATTCTGATATTTCAAATCAAAAAATAGAAATTACTTTAAATGGTGAAAACAAAACATTAGAAATAAAAGAAGATGTATTAGATGTTTATGAATTAAAATTTGATAATGTAGAAAAAGAAAATAAAATTTCTATAAATATGAAAAAAGGAAAAATTTCATATGAAATAATTCAAAATTATTATACAAGCTATGAAAATATAGAAGAAAATAATAATTTTAAAATAGAGCAAAACATAAATACAAATGTAAAAGTAAATGAAGAAATAATACAAAATTTAAAAATAAGAAATACAAGTGGAAATGAAGTAGCAAATGCATTAGTACAAATTTCAATTCCACAAGGAACTAGTGTAGAAGAGGAAAGTTTATTAAATTTAAAATATAATAAAATAATAGAAAAATATGAATATGGATATGGAACAATTAATTTATATTTAAGAAATTTAAAATTAGAAGATGAAGTATCAATAGATATAAATTATAAAGCTTTATATCCTGAAAAAGTAACAGGTGGAGCAATTAGAGTATATGATTATTATAATCCAGATATAGAAACTGTATTAAAACCTGTAGAATTTTATATAGAATAGTAATTTTATAATACACAGAAATTTGCGTTGCAAGTTTCGTATACAAATAATAAATGCGGACTTTAAAATGTTTTTAATGTTCGCATTTATTATTTTTTAATAGATGATTTTTAATTTCACTTTTAGTTAAAAAATTTTTTTCTATTGTTATATTACAATTGATGTGAAACAAAATTAAATAAAAATAGAATAAGTGA
>CAZYST010000046.1:0-9957 GCA_964650305.1 uncultured Lachnospiraceae bacterium | reverse complement strand
AACAAATGAAAGATGCAAATAAAAAGAAAGAAGAAAGAATTAAAGAACTTCAAGATTTTATTGCAAGATTTAGTGCAAATGCTTCAAAATCAAAACAAGCAACATCTAGAAAAAAATCATTAGAAAAAATAGAATTAGATGAGATAAAACCGTCAAATAGAAAATATCCATATATTGATTTTAAACCAGATAGAGAGCAAGGAAAAGAAGTATTAGAGATTAAAAATTTATCAAAGACTATAAATGGAGAAAAAATATTAGATAATATAAGTTTTACAGTAAAAAGAGAAGATAAAATTGCATTATTATCTGATAATGAAATAGCTAAAACAGTATTATTTCAAATTTTAGCAGGAGAAATGGAGCCAGATGAAGGAGAAATAATTTGGGGAACAACAATTACAAAAGACTATTTTCCAAAAGATAATAATTATATGTTTGATTCAGATTTAAGCATAACAGATTGGTTACGTAGATATTCAAAAGATCCAGATGAAACATATGTAAGAAGCTTTTTAGGAAGAATGCTTTTCTCAGGAGAAGAAGCTTTAAAACAAGTAAATGTATTATCAGGAGGAGAAAAAGTAAGATGTGTTCTTTCAAAATTAATGCTTTCAGGAGCTAATTTCTTAATGTTTGATGAACCAACAAATCATTTAGATATGGAATCAATTACAGCATTAAATGAAGGAATGCAAAAATATAAAGGAATAATGATGTTTACATCACATGATCATCAATTAACACAAACAGTTGCAAATAAAATTATAGATATATCAAATAATAATGTAATAATAAGAGAATGTACATATGATGATTATTTAGAAGAACAAGAGAACAAATAGAAAGAGGTACTTAAAGTGGACAAAATTTTTAAAAAAATTGCAGAAGAATTGCAAATTAGAGAATCACAAGTAAAAGCTACTGTAAAACTTATAGATGAAGGAAATACTATTCCTTTTATTGCACGTTATAGAAAAGAAGTAACAGGAAACCTAAGTGACGAAACTCTAAGAGATTTAGGCGAAAGATTAACATATCTTAGAAATTTAGAAAAAAGAAAAGAAGAAATTATAAGATTAATAGATGAACAAGGAAAACTTACAGATGAACTTACAATAAAAATTGCAAGCACAATGATACTTGCAGAATTAGAAGATATATATAGACCTTTTAAACCAAAAAAGAGAACAAAAGCTACTATTGCAAAAGAAAAAGGTTTAGAATCATTAAGTGAAATAATATATAAACAAGAAGAAAAAAGAGATATATATGAAATAGCAAAAGAATATATAAATGAGGAAAAAGGAGTTCAAACAGAACAAGAGGCTGTATCTGGTGCTTTAGATATAATTGCAGAAAATATTGCAGATGATGCAGATTATAGAAAGAAAATAAAGTCTTTTTGTTTTAGAGAAGCTGTAATATCATCAAAAGCAACAGATGAAGAAAAGAAATCAGCCTATGAAACATATTATGATTTTAATGAACCAATTTTAAAAATTCCAAGTCATAGAATCCTTGCAATAAACAGAGGAGAAAAAGAAGAGTTTTTAAAAGTAAAAGTAGAAAAGCCAGAAGAAAAAATATTAGATTATTTAAGAAAGCAAATAATTAAAGATTATAAAAGTCAATATAATGAATTGTTATCTACAACAATAGAAGATTCATATAAAAGATTAATAGAACCATCAATAGAAAGAGAAATAAGAAGTGACTTAACAGAACGTTCAGAAGAACAAGCAATAAAAGTTTTTGGAAAAAACGCAAAACAACTTTTGTTGCAACCGCCAATTAAAGAAATGACTGTAATGGGATTTGACCCTGCATATAGAACTGGATGTAAAATTGCTGTAATAGATAAAACAGGAAAATTATTAGATACAACAACAGTATATCCAACAGAGCCACAAAACGATGTAGATGGGGCAAAAAAGGTTTTAAAATCTTTTATAGATAAATATGATATTAATATGATTGCAATAGGAAATGGAACAGCTTCACGTGAATCTGAAGCATTTGTGTCAGATATGATAAAAGAAATAAATAAAGAAATTTATTACGCTATTGTAAGTGAAGCAGGAGCATCTGTATATTCTGCTTCAAAACTTGCAACAGAAGAATATCCAGATATAAATGTTTCATTAAGAGGAGCAATATCAATAGCAAGAAGATTACAAGATCCACTATCAGAGCTTGTAAAAATAGATCCAAAAGCTATTGGCGTTGGTCAATATCAACATGATGTTAATCAAAAGAAATTATCAGAAAGTCTAACAGGTGTAGTAGAAGATGCAGTTAACTCAGTTGGTGTAGATGTAAATACAGCAACACCTTCACTTTTATCATATGTTTCTGGAATAAATGGAACAATAGCTAAAAACATAGTTAAATATAGAGATGAAAATGGTGAAATATTGCAAAGAAAAGATTTGCTTAAAGTTTCTAAATTAGGGCCTACAGCATATAAACAATGTGCAGGATTTATAAGAATATTTAATGGCAAAAATCCACTTGAAGTAACAGGAGTTCACCCAGAAAGTTATGAAGTAGCAGAAAAGTTATTAACAAAATTGGGATATTCTGTGGAAAACTTAACAGAAAAAGATAAAATTTCTGCTTTAAAAAATGAATTAAGTGATTTAGATATTGGAAAAACAGCAGAAGAATTACAAGTAGGAACTCTTACATTAAACGATATAATACAAGAATTATCAAAACCAGGAAGAGACCCAAGAGAAGAGTTACCAAAGCCTATTTTAAGAAGTGATGTATTAAAATTTGAAGATTTAAAAGAAGGAATGACACTTACAGGAACAGTTAGAAATGTAATTGATTTTGGTGCATTTGTTGATATAGGTGTAAAACATGATGGATTAGTACATATTTCTCAAATGGTAGATAGATATATAAAAAATCCATCAGAGGTAGTATCAGTAGGTGATATAGTAAAGGTAAAAGTAATAGGAATAGATAATGAAAAACAAAAAGTAAGTTTAAGTATGAAAGATTGTAATTAATAAAAAATAACTCTCTTAAGAGAGTTATTTTTTTATAGTTTTTACTATATTTAAATTTTTAATAAATTATTCTTCTGTTTCTGTATTTTCAATATTTTCTTCTAAAGGTTCATTAGGGACTTTTGCATTTTCTTTTAAATTTTCATAAAATGCAAATTGTGTAATTGTTATATATGGAGATAAGAATAACATAGGAATATATCCAACAATTGTATAAATATTGCTTGGTAAATATATAGAAGCTATGTATAAAACAATTCCTGAAAGTATAAACCAACCTATAAAAGAAAGCATTAATCCAATATATTTTAATTTATTATTTTTCATTAAATTACGGCTAATTTCTAGTATTTCTTTACTTGTTTTCTCTGGATTATCATATAGTACAAATGAAATCACAGCATATGGTAAAAGAAGAATAATCATTAAAATAGCGAATAACACATAACATATTGCTGTTGAAATAAATAAGTTTGAAAGTAAAGTGTTTATATTTGGTGTACTATTATTAATTATTACAAAAGTTAAAATAAAAAATAATACAAAGAAAATTACGATAGGTAATAGAAGTTTAAGTGCTAATCTAAAAGTAACTTTCCAAAAATTTTTAAATTTCTTTAATCCTATGTTTATGAATTCAGTAACAGAATCATCATTTCCTTTAGATATATTTACTACAGAAGAAAGTACTCCAAAAGTAAAAGGAAATGCAAAAACAAAATATAAAATAGAAATTATAAAAGAAACTATTGTAGATGAGTTAGTTTTCCCATTTAAATAATTAATTAAAAAACTAAATGCTACTGTAACTAATGTAAACATTAATTGAATTAATACTAATTTATGAAATTTTCCATTAACTTTTGATAATGCCTCTTTTTTTAATTCTTTAGATTTCATAAAATCCTCCTTATTAAAAATTAATATTTATCTTGAATTGCTTTTATTTCATCATAATGATTATCAATAATATCAATAAAAATATCAGCAATTTTAGGATCAAATTGTTTACCTGAATTTTCTTTAAATTCATTTTTTACATCTTCTAAAGGTATAGCATCTCTATAAGGTCTAGAAGATGTCATGGCATCAAAAGTGTCTGCAACAGAAGTAATTCTAGCAAGTAATGGTATGTTTTCACCTTTGATGTTTTCAGGATATCCGGAACCATCATACTTTTCATGATGATATAGAACTATAGGAATAATATCATCAAAAATATTTGAATTTGATAAGATATTTTTACCAATTATTGGATGATTTTTTATTTCTGAAAATTCTTCAACTGTAAGTTTTGATTTTTTTAAAAGAATATTATCAGAAATTCCAATTTTTCCTATATCATGAAATAAACCACCAATTTTCAAATCGTTTATAGACTTTTCTGGAAGTCCCATATGTTTTCCAATTAAAACAGATAATTCAGATACTCTAGAAGAATGGCCTTTTGAATAAGTATCATTTAATTCTACTGTATAACGTAAGGTTTTCATACTATCTAAATAAAGCTTTTCTAATCTTTTTTCTGAAACTTTTAAATTGTTTGAAATTGTGTTTATAATTTTAGATTGTTCTATTGTTTTTAAAGCAGACTGTACTAATAAATAAAGTTGATCAATTTTTCTACTTTTTTCCCAATATGTTTGAATAGAAAATTGTTCAATAATATCTAAAGAAGGTGTTAAATCTTCATGTTCAATCATAAGTAGAATATAAGGTTTATTTTCTAATTCTTTTATAATGTTTAATGTTTCAAAACAAGATAATGGTTTTAAAATAAAATCTACTATAAGTAAATCTACTTTTTCCTCATTTAAATATTTTATGGCTTCTTCTGAGTTAGTATAACTAACAATATTAAAATTTAGATTTGAAAAGTATTTTGTCAAGCGTTCAACGTTTTTCTTTTCATCATCCAAAATCATAATTTTCCATTTAGAATTATCCTTATTCAAATTAGTAATCTCCTTAAATAATATTAATTTTATAATATCTTTTAAATGTAAATAAGTCAATAAAAATTATATAAAAGCTAAATTTAAATTAATATTACATATATATTTTATATAAACTAATAAAATAAATCAATTATAAAAATTGTAAAATGTATGTGAAATTTGAAAATATTGAATAATTATTAGAAAAAAATGGAAGAATACTATAAAAAGTAAAAGGAAAAGTTGAAATGTTTTATGAAGAAAAAAAACAGAAAAAAAATACAATATTAATATATTTTTTTATGTTAGTAATAATATTATTATTTTTGATTTTGATATTAAAAATCGATGGAAACATGAAAAATATACAAGAAAATTACACTGTAAATAAACTTTCAATAGATTCACAAATCATAAACAAAAAAGATGATGTTGAAGAAAATTCTATAGAAAATTCTATAGAAAGTATTGTAGGTATATCGAAAATAAAACAAAATGATAGTAGCGTATTTGTGGAAAATTCAGAATTAAAATTAGGGCTAGGAAGTGGAGTGATAATTACAGAAAATGGATATATATTAACAAACCAACATGTAGTTGGAGATAAATATAGTAATTGTTATATAACACTTTCAAATGGTGAAATGTTTAATGGAAATGTAGTTTGGACAGATAAAAATATTGATTTAGCAATAGTAAAAATCAGCACAAGTAATTTAAAATATATGGAATTGGGAGATTCAGATAAAATTACTTTAGCAGAAGAAGTTTATGCAATAGGAAATCCAATAGGTTTTGAATTTCAAAGAACAGTAACAAAAGGGATAATAAGTGGAATTAATAGAACGTTAAAGATAGAAGATACTAAAGAAAGTGCATATATGGAAGATCTAATTCAAACAGATGCAACAATAAATGAAGGAAATAGTGGAGGAGCTTTAATAAATAAAAATAGAGAATTGATAGGTATAAATACTGTAAAAATAGCTGATGCGGAGGGAATAGGTTTTGCTGTTCCAATAAATTTAATTAAACCAATAATAGAAAAATTAGTTAAAAATGGAAAATTTGAAGAAGCATATTTAGGAATTTATGGGTATGATAAAAATGTAATACCATATTTAAATTCAAATATAGATATAAATTCTGGAGTTTATATTGCAAAAATACAAGTAGATGGACCACTTTTTGGAGCAGGAATAGTAGAAGGAGATATATTAACTAAAATTGATGAAAATAGTATAGAAAAGATGAATGACTTAAAAAAATATATTTATTCAAAAAATCCAGGGGAAACAGTAAAAATAACCATAAAAAGGAATAATAAAGAATATGAAATTGAAGTAAAACTTGGAAGAAAAATATAAAAAGCAACGCTGGAGCTACAGCTCCAGCGCCTTCTTATGTCTCTTTTTAAATTTTATACAGATTCAATTCCCCATACTTTTTCCGCATATTCACGGATAGTACGATCAGAACTGAAATTACCAGAAGAAGCAATGTTAATAAGCTGCTTCTGAGTAAAGAAAGCCATGTTGCCAGTGTTTCGTTCGGTTGCATAATCACGATTAGCGCGAAGGAAAATGTCAATATAAGGTTTAAGGTCATACATAACTTTATATTTATCAACATGTTCCAGTTCGTTTGCCAGTCGCCAATAAACGCGTTTTAAACCACGGCGCTCACCTTTCAGGTATTTAATCAGTTCCTTAAGTTCATAATTATCGTTTAAGAAACGATTATGATTATAGGACTGCTGAATACCTTTGAGGACGTCAACAGTTGCACCAAAGATGTAATTGTTGCTCTCGCCAGCAGCATCAACGATTTCAATGTTAGCACCATCCAATGTTCCTAATGTTACTGCACCATTCATCATCATCTTCATATTGCTGGTACCAGAAGCTTCTGTGCCAGCAAGGCTGATCTGTTCAGAAATGTCAGCAGCAGGGTAGATGTATTCACTGTAACTAACATTAAAGTTAGTTACAAGAACAACTTTAATTTTGCCATTAACAGCAGGATCATTGTTTACCATTTCCTGAATGTCTTTAATGAGCTGCATAACCAGTTTTGCCATTTCGTAGGAAGCAGCGGCTTTTCCACCAAAAATGAATGTGGTAGGATAAAAGTCCTGAAGCTGACCAGACTTAATCTTGTCATAGAAATAAAGAATTCTCATGGCATTCATAAGCTGACGCTTATATTCATGGAATCTCTTTACTTGAACGTCAAAGAGACTGTCTGGGTTAAGCTGAACGTGCTCGCATTTTTCAATTTGCTGAGTAAGTGTCAGTTTAGCAGTTCGCTTAACTTCAGCGAAACTTGACAAAAGAGTTTCATCTTCCTTAAGAGGTTTCAGATTTTCAAGAAGTGACAAATCTGTAACCCACTGGTTTCCAAGATACTTATCAAGTAAATCTGCCAAAGGCGGATTTGCAAGATTGATCCATCTTCTAGGAGTTACACCATTGGTAATGTTCAAGAATCTATCAGGATACAATTCATACCAGCGATGGAGAACAGTGTCCTTAATGATGTCAGAATGAACTTTTGCAACACCATTGATTTTGTTGCCCATAAAGCATGCAATATGAGCCATCTTGACTTCGCCGTTCTTAGAAAGTTCATAATGATCAATATCACTGCGCCAGTTAGGCTCTTTAATGATATGACCATCTTTTACCTTTGTGAAGCAAAATCTGTTTTGCACAATAAGAGTATCAATGAGCTTTTGATTGAGTTCTTCGATAATCTTATAAATATCAGGAAGCAAATTCTTGAAAAGGTACATAGGCCATTTTTCAAGAGCTTCGCTCATGACAGTGTGGTTGGTATATGCAAAACATTTTTGTGCTTTAGCAAAAGCTTCATCAAAGGTATATCCATGAAGCTTAAGCAACTGGATAAATTCCAAGCTTGCCAAAACGGGATGGGTGTCATTCATCTGAAATACATAATAATCTTCGAAATTGTCGAGAGTGTTATGTTTTTCCAAATGAAGTTTTACTAATAACTGCATTGTTGCACTGGTAAAGAAATATTCTTGACGTAATCGAAGAATTTTTCCTTCATCAGTGCTATCGTTTGGATACAGCCAATCAGAGATTGCTGCAGCAGAAGAATTGGTAATGCCAGGAATAGTTTCGGATTTCCAAAGCATAAGAGGATTGACATGACTGTCGCATTCATCTTTGTTTGGATTGAAACCCACTACAGGCATAATCATAGGTATAGCCAAAACTTCTGTGTCAGAATACTTGATTGGAATAGCCCACTTACGATAAGGTACAAACCATGGATCACCATTTGCAGTCCAATCATCAGGCTCTTCAACTTGCCAGCCGTCATAATTGAATTTCTGCTTAAACAAACCATACTTGTAATAAACTCCTACACCATAAGTAAGATATTTCATGGAAGCAGCAGACTCAACAAAGCATGCAGCAAGACGACCAAGGCCACCATTACCAAGTGCAGTATCATCCACTTCTTCCAAACAACGAATGTCAATTCCTTCTTCTTTCAAAACCTTACGTACAGACTCGTATACTCCTGTATTGTTCAATACATCAAGTACAGTACGTCCGAGAAGGTATTCGATAGAAAAATAAATCGAAATTCTTTTCTCTGAATACATGTTCAAAGAATCTTCCCAGCTTGAAGCAACGATTTTGTCTCTTACTACGTTTGAAATAACGCAGTTGAGTTCGTTTGGAGAGAGATTTTTTAATTGTTTGTTAAACAAGTGTAAACTCTCTTTCCGAAAATCTGATCTTAAAGTTGCGTCGTTGATAACATATGTTTTCATATGAAATCTCCTTTCCATAAAAACAGGGTTGACATGGTTACATTGTCTTTCTTGATAAAAACCTCCTTTACGAAGAAAGACATAAGAGTGTTGACAAAACATGCTAAAATTATAGCATGTTTTGGACGTGTTGAATAACATAGTTATTCCATTTGGAATTATAGCACGAAGTTCGCTGTTTTTCAATGGATTTGTAGTTTTTTGTAGAAAAATGTTGAAAAAATGTAAATTAAAATTTGTAATAAAAAAATCCAGAAATAGTTCTGAATTTTTACATATATTTTAGTAGTTATTATCTTTCATCATGAACATCTGAAGTTAAATCTATAGTAGGTATTGAAGGTAATTTTTTTTCTGATTCTTTTTTTCTTTTATTTGAAATAAGTCTAGTAATATATTTTTTATCAACACCTAACATTTTTGAAGATTCTTCAATTATAAGTTTTTTTTGTTCATTTTTGCCAATAGCATCACTATTACCAGATTCAATTGAAGTAAAAAAATTATATATGTCATTTTCAATGAATGACTTAATTCTTTGTTTTGTCATAGTATTTATAATAGGTTTTGCGGTTTCTGGCGGAATTCTAGTAAAATTGCAAAAACTCTTAATTGTTTCATCAGCTTTTTCTTTTTTAAATAATAAATTTTCTTCTGATAGTTTAGGAAATAAAACAGTAGATAATAAATGTTTTTGGCCTCTTTGGGATGTTGGAGCAAAATCTGTTAATTTAGGTTGTTGCTCATAAGGTAATAGTTTATTTAGTTCTGTAAGAGTTTCTTCTAAAGGTAAATTTCTATCAATACAATAGTCTATAAAAAATCTACGAACATTTGACATAATAGAAAGCTTATGATTAGATTCGTGAAATAAACGAATTGTAGGGAATAGAACTAATTCTATTTCCACAATATCAGAAGAAGAAAGTGTTTTTGTTTTATTTTCAATATTTTTTTCATTTTTAATATCCATAATTACTCCATAAATAAAAATTAATTATGATTATTATAACACTTTTAAAAGAAACATACAATATTATGTAACCTAAAAAATATTAAATTAAAAGATAAATTAGAGGTATTTTTTTGAAAGAATTTATTTTTAAAATTTAAGAAAATAATAAAAAATGAAATAAATGTTATATTACAATTGATGTGAAACAAAATTAAATAAAAATAGAATAAGTGA
>CAZYST010000045.1:0-10315 GCA_964650305.1 uncultured Lachnospiraceae bacterium | reverse complement strand
GTTTTCCTACATAATTATTTTGGTCAAAAACTACATTTTTATATTGACTTTATCAGATTTGAAGATGGTGTTAAATTGTTAAGTATTATTTGGGATATAAATAAGTAATAGTAGGAAAATATAAATACCGGAATTTTTTTAGTTTTCTTCCGGTATTATTATAATATATATCTTTAAGCTTTTACTCCTTTTTCTTTAAAATTTCTATTTCCATTAGCTTCTTGTAGAAAAAGTTCTAAATCATATTTACTTCTTTCCGCCTTCATAAATACATCCTTTATTATTCTCTCTGTATTCTTAGTATTAGTAGTTAAAAACAAATTTATCTTTGCTCCAGTCTCCTGTATCAATGCTACGCTTTCGTTAACTTCATTTACCAATTTAGGACTATATACTCTTGCAGCCACTTCTGATTTTCCTCTTTTTATCCAGATTGTATCTAAGTTTCTCTTACTTTCAGGTATTTGCTCTTTATTAATAGGATATGTATCTACAATAATCAAATTGCATTCTCTTAAGTTTTTAGAATATTTAAAATTAGTCTTATCAATCTCAATATTAACATTTTTATCTTCTTCTATATTATCCTCTACAATTTCAAATAAATCTTTTCTTAAAATTTTAAATTGAATATCATAAGGCTTTCTTATTAATGAAATTTTATCATATCCTAGAAATTTTGCAATGTAATAAAAAACCATCGGTATATTTCCATATATATCCCCATTAAAAAACTCGTGTTTCGAATTAGCTTTTCTTATTAAAATATATATTACTACTATTAATATTAGCTTTATGATTATTTCTGTAATGTCTTGATTTATAGTTGTACCATTCCACGACTCAAATATTTTCTTTATTAATTCAATCCATGAACTTGGAAGAAATAAAGGAATAATTAATATTATAATAAAAATCCCTTCCTGTAAAAAAAATTTCTTAAATTTGTTCCAAAAAGTGTTCATATAATTTCTCTCCTCTACTATTAAATATTTTAAAATCTTTTTTAGTACATATAATATGTATATAATTTCTTTTCCATTTTTTCCACTGTTTTAAATCTATAGGTGATGGTATTGCTTGTTCTTGCATAGGATGGAAATGCCAAGTTCCTAAAATTTTCAAACCATCTGGAACATCATATATTCTTTTATCTTTATCGTTAAAATTTATGCTTGCCTTGTCCCCCTTTTTTAGTGATAATGTTCTTAAAAAGTAATTATTAAAAAAAGTTTTCCCAAATATCATTCCTCCTACTTCATATGAATATTTATTATATATCTCCAATAGATCAACTATATCATTTTCAAATTTAATCTTCAAATTCAACTTTAATCACATCTCCTAAGCTTTCATTGTTATTTAAAACCTTTTTAGCAAGTTTATTCAATGCTTCTTCATCATACACAGCTAAAGACTTCCCGCATCCATTTCCAACCATCATTCTTCTAGTACTTCCCGCATTATAAAAAAGGAACTTTATTGCATCATCAACAATATTAGTATTATTAGTATTAATGAATTTTCCAAATCCTCCAAAAGCATCAATTCCTACAAATGTTATTTTAGATTTTTCTGTAGCATTAATTTTTAAATATACTAATATTTCAAGCCATGAATAAAAATCATCTACCGATACATATATTCGTGTACAACCTTTTATATATTCTTTTGAACTTTCAGAATCTATTTTTATATTATAACCTTCAACTTTTATTGGTTTTTGTAAAATCTTTATAAATTCTCTTACACATTCAATCTTAGTTTTATTTTTATATGGGAATGCAAATCTAAAAGCATTATCTATTTTAAATGTATCTTTATCTATTAATACTATTTCATTTATATTTCTTGCTAAATATTGTTTTATTATATATGAATTTACAGAACCAACTCCAATAAAGCATGTTTTTTCATCTATGTCTTTGAAATTACTTCCCAGTATTCTTAATCTAGACTTATTATAAAGATCATAATTTAAAATAAAATCATTTTTGGTTCTCTTTATATAAATTTTATATTCAGGATATTGATTTGGATATATTTCATAAATTTTATCTAACTTTAATGTTTCTATTGTCTCCCATAAATCAATTGGCGTAGAAATTATTATAGTTTTATAAATATGTTCTACTTTCTTAAACTTTTTAACATTCTTTTTATAAAATATCTTAAGATAAAATTCTATTTCATTTATAAATTCTATCACTTTTATTTCAGGAGGAATATTAAACAGCCATGGAATATATGTTTCCAAAGTATTCTTTACTAAAATTTCTTCATCACTTTCATTTAATTGTATAATCTTATTTCCATATAAGCAAAGACTACCATCAGGCATTACATGAGGAATCTTTGCAAATAAACTTTTGTCTAAAAAAAATTTCTTACTGTTCTCATTATAACAGATATTGTTATCATTATATTTAAATATGTAATTTTTACCATTCTTTATATAATTACTCTCAAATTGTTTTATTAATTTTTCCACACTATTCATATTATTCTCCTAAAGTACCCATAGGAGACATATTTATATTGGTATTATTTTTCTTTGTAATTCTTTCAAAAATTTCATTTCCAACTAACTCAGAGTATTGTTTGTTTTTAAAGTTTATTTGCACTTTCTTTAATACTGCTATAACTTCATTTATATCTGTGACTTTATAAAATGTATTCCCTACATATAACTTTTCTAGAGATGGCCCATTACTCCCATTCATTTGTACATAAATTATAAAATCATCTATTATTGTTTGTATATTCTGAAATAATGTCATTTCCTTATCTTCATATTCTTTTATAACCTTATCAACTACCATCAAATTAGTTGAAATACTAGGAATTTTATTATTTTCTTTAATTTCAATACTTTGTGATGCTATTTTTATAAAATGTTTAATTAGTCTTACTATACTTCTCTTATTATTATCTTCCGCATATTTCTCATTAAAAAAAGCAATCAATTCTTTCGGTTTGGCTCTAGTTACAGTTTCGCGACCTACTATAGAATTGTGAAAATAAATTTCATCGTTTAGTCGGCTATATATAGCAACATCTATTTTATAGCCATCATTAAAATCAATAGTTATACATGGTTTTCTCATTTCAACATTATATGTTGGAAATGAATTTACTAACCTATTGTATATCCTTTCCCTTGCATCTCTTCTAGCATTAATATTACTTAGTATAAGTCCTATATCTGCATCAACATCATATGTTGGATGTTTAATTGCTGTATGTGTCCCATAACTTCCTTGTATAAATGTATCTCCTATTTCTCCTGTATTTGTATATAATCCCCCTATATATATTTTTTCATTTTCATATAATGCCCCATGTTCTTGCAAACATTCTCTAACCATATTTACATATTCATTTAATTTTTTACTGCTTTCATCGCCATTTCTAAATCCTACACTAATTTCTTCTAATATTTCTGTTAATGTCATTTTTATCCCCTTTCATAAATTATTTATAAAAATGAAGTGGAAAAACGGCTTTTAAATACATTTTCCATTTTCCCACTTCTAATTTATAAGCTATCTAAACATTTCTTTATAAAGACTTGCATATTTGTTTTATTTGATTTTTCAAATGTTTTCATCAAATCTTCCACTTGTTGTTTATCAGATTTTCCTACATTCTTTGGAAACAAATCCCTATATACCTTACCTTTCTCTTTATTATTTGGTAGTTTGTCTATTAGCCCTAAATCTAGTAGTACCTCGTCCAAATTTTCTTTGTTCCAAATTGGAACTATGTATGGACTTAACCAATGATTTCTAAACATTTCTCCTGAAAGATATTTTTTCTTCACTGGTATCATCCAAATCCATTATTGGCATTACTGAAAAATTTATTAATTGTCCTTTTTCTTCTTCAACTACATATTTTCTGTTAAAAGCTCTTTTGTTTTTAAATATGTTATTTCCTAATACAGTCATTAAACTATCTATTTGTATGCTCGTTTTTCCATTACTTTCTGCATATATTTCTATAGGCAAATGTAAGTTACTTTTAATATGCTCTGCTAACAATAATTCACTTTTTCCATGTACTATTACAATCCCTTTACAATAATTAGGTTCCCTCACCATCAGCAGTTTCCTCATTATCTTTTGAATCTTCTAGAGCATATTTAATTTCTTCAAAATCAATATAGTCTGTTGTTGGAATTCCACCAAAAAGACCTTTAAAATACAAATCACGAGCATTATTATTTCTTTGTATTTTTATTCCATATTCCTTTATAGAATTTATCGCTTTATTTCCGTTATAATCTGTTGATAATATATAGATATTTTCTTTTGGTAATATTTCTAATAATAGAGTATTATGTGTTGTTATAATTAACTGTCCTGTAATTTCATCTTTTATCGACATTATAATATTTTTCATTAATACATCATGTATTCCATTATCTATTTCATCTAATATAACTGTTTCCCCTAATATTGAACCTATCAATGTATCGAACTGATTTAATATTCTTCTTGTTCCATCAGATTCCAATCTTGAAGGAATAGATTTTATTTGTCCACCTATCATTTTATTGAAATATAGTTCATAATGTATTCTATCTTCTTTTTCATTTATTTCATATTTAACTTCTTTTATATCTGCATATGCCTGTGTAAAAAATATATTTAAAACATTTTCATATTTCTTTATTTCATTTAACTTATCTTTTTTTACAATTCCTTTTTGTATATTATTTAATTTTCTTACTCTTACAAAACCATCAGGCATTATTTTTAAAGCGCCTTTATCAACATGTACTGTCATTATCCAAATTTTATTTATTACTTCAATAATATTATTAGATATATTATTATCTATATATTCTTTATTCTTTTCCATAGTTTCAAATGATAACAAAGATAGAAATGTATATTTCCCCCAATATTTATCAATCCCCTCAATTAACTCTTCCTTATACTTTTCATTGATAAATATATTCTTATTTAAGTTTTTAATAATTTTGCTATCTTCTTTCTTTATTTCAAATAGATATGCTCTTTGCTTTCCAGCTGTATAATATAGTTTTTCTTCTATAATTTCATCATCAAATTTTATATAATAAAATCCTTCTTTATTATCAATTTTGAAACCATACTCAATTTCAGTTGCTTCTTCTTCATCTATCATTCTATATTCTTTTAAATTAAGCGATAATTGAAAAATTTGTCTTATCTCTGTCGGTAACTGGTCTGACATTTCTTCTTGTATTTTCCAAAACTCTTTTGGCATTTTATTCATCGCAATATTCGTTGCTCTTGACATTGTTGATTGTTGTAATAACTTGAATAATTCTACAATGTTAGTTTTACCACTTCCATTTTCACCATATATAGATATGAATTGGTTTGTTTTGGTTTTTGTTCTATTTAAATTAAATTCAATATCTTTCAAAGATTTAAAGTTTTTAGCTTTTACATATGTGAACATTATATCAACCTCCTATAATATTGTATCATCTTTAGTTTATTCTATACTATTTTACATTATTTTTTAATACAAGTCAATAATTTTTAATACATTTTGTATTATTTTCATTAAATTTTATACAATATTTTATGCTGTTTTTATAAAAATAGTACATATTTTGTATTATTTACTATTTTTTGTTCAAATTAAAATAAGCAGACTTTTATGTCTGCTTGGTGTGTAGGTTAGGACTCGAACCTAACGCTCTAATCTATATATTTTTTAGTATTATATCTACATATTATCACATTTGTTTCTACACATATAACTAGAGCTAACACCATGTGAAAATACTTTCATAGATTTCATCTCCTTATATATTTTGTGCATTTGTCGATATTCACATTATATCATAAGGAGCTTTTTGTTACACTACTTATCGCTAAAGCTTTTTTAGAACTACCGGCTTAGCCGGTAGTATTCACTAATATCAACAAAGATGCCTCAAAGCCTCGCTCTAAGACATCTTCTTCCTCTACTATATCATTTATTTTCTATTATACTTGTTTTTTATACAATCATCTAATCTTGTTTAATTCTTCTAACATTAGCCTTCTATTAGAATATTTAATTTTATATTCTTCCACCATCTTTTCCACAAGTTCCTTACCGCCTTTTAATGTTTTCATGTGACTTAATATAATTCTTACATCTTCGTAATTGTTTCTTCCTGCATATTTAGATTTTTCATCTGCTAATTTTTGATATGCTTCCAATAGCTCTTTTTCAAAATCTTTTTTCAAATATTCTTCATATTTACCTAATATTCCAAATGATGGCATAACCATAACAGACTTATATAGTTTATCAAAATATTGTTCTTCAATATATATTTGTCTCAAATCATCCTTATGATACCTTTCATCTGTGCTTTCTAATTCCTCAATAATGCTATCTCTTTTATTTTTCCACTCTTTTTCTTTATATAATTCTTTTAGTTTTTTATAATATTTAAAGTTTGCTCTACTATATGTGAATAATGTTTCTTCTAGTAATTTTTTATATTTTTCTTTTTCTTTTTGCTTTTCATATATTTCCAACAATTCTTCTATGTAATCTCTAACCATTCCAAAACGATTTTGTTTTAATGCAATTTTCATTCCATCATTTAATAACTTTTCTACTTCTTTTATATTTCTACTCTTTTCTTCTCTCTCAATTAGCATCTTCCTTATATCATCATAATAAACATTATCTTTTATTGTTTGTAGTGCTTCTTCATCCCTTCTTAATTGATATAATAATGCTATCTTGGTTTTTATTAGTCCTTCTAATCTATACTCTATGCAAAAGTTTCCCGATTGTTTTGGGTTCAGTGCTTGTATCTTTTTCTCTGTTACCGCTAATCTTTCAACTACAAATTTATCTTCTGTAAAATATTCATCTAATAGCCATTCTATTTCATCAGAATAGTCCCCTAAAGTATCATTTTTAATTGATTTAATAATCCAATTAAAAATTTCATCTATAACAGTATCTTCTTTACATTCTTCTAATATACTCTCCATAACCTCTACACATTCGCTGGCTACAGAATAAGTAGTTCCATCTGAATCATCAATAGGCAAATCCGGCAACTGTTCCAATATTAAACTTGCTATCCAAAATGGTGTTTGATATTCCTTATTTTTTATTAAATTATTTGCCTCTTGCATATAGTCGTATATTAAACTTGTGAATTTATATGTTTCATCATATTCAATGAATCCTCTTCTTCCAATAGTCTGAGCAACACCTTGAGATATTCTTCGTTCATATACTTTTTTGGGTACTCTTTCGAAATATTGTATAAAACGGCTTCTAAACTCATTTTGAAAATCATAGTCTTCATTCAACTTTTCCAAAACGAATTCTTTTATTTCATCTTCTGATATTTTTTCTATTATTTTATCATAGTGGTCTGTATTTCTTGTTTTCTCATGGCTTTCCACTTGTCCATCATTTGCAAGATAATATAAAAGTGCCGCCATATGTTTACAGTTATTTTCTTCTGCATATGGGCAATCACAACTTACGTTTTTAACATCTCCGTTACTCGCAAGTTCAACTTGCACTTCATATATTTCAGTTCCATATACTACTCCTTCGTAATTATTTCCATTCTTGGTTACATCATGCACTGAATCTTCCAAATAATAGTCATAACCCCTATTTAAAACTTTTGCATCAAACAAATCTTCAAAATCAATCTTCATATATTACCTCCAACCTTATCGTTCTAAACCAACATTATTTTACCAAAATTTTCTTGAAAAATAAAGGAATTGCATGCAATTTTTCTTACATAGAAATCTCTCTTAAAAACAACGGTTTGATACTTTAAAAAATCTAGTTTTTGAAGTCAATATAAGCATAACAAAATATCATATTCGCCTAATTATCTCAACAAAGCACCAATCGAACTTAACTATTATATTTTTATGCATCTATAAGGATTCTCCTTCATTTTTATCATTTTCCGCTATATCCTTATCTCCCTTCGAGCAAGCTTACTTGCAAAATACCTATCGTGTGACACGAACAGCACAGTTCCATCATATTCTTTCAGATTCTCCTCAAGTAGCTCTCTTGTAGAAATATCCAAGTGATTAGTTGGCTCATCTAGCACCAAAAAATTAGTTTGTTCAATCACTAATTTAGCAATCAAAAGTCTAACTCTCTCTCCACCAGACAATTCTTTCAGCCTCTTAAACACCTCTTCGCCATAAAACATATACTTAGCAAGAAACGTTCTTGCCTCAGTCTCACTGCCACCAAAATTCTCAAAAAAGTATTCAAACACAGTCATAGCTTCATTTTTAAACTTAATCTCTTGTGGAATATATCCAATTTTTACAGACGGATTCATCTTTATTTGTCCACTAAACTCACTATCACTTCCTAGTATAATCTTAATTAAAGTGGATTTTCCCGAACCATTTTTACCTTTTAATTGTACTTTTTCTCCTCTAAAAATTCCCATGTTGAAGTTCTTAAATATTACATTTTCTCCGTAGCTTTTGTTCAAGTTCTTTATAACTAATATCTCTTTTCCAGCTTCACCGCAAGAATTTATTTTTATTGGAAGTTTTTTCTCTACTCTTTTTTCTATTACTTCCAGCTTTTCTAATCTTTTTTCAATAGCTTTAGCTCTTTTAAAGAATCTTTCATTTCCTTCAAGTCTACCAAATTCACGAAGTTTTTTAATTGACTCTTTCATCTTTTCTATCTGCTTTTGCTGCGTTTTGTATGCCTCAAATTCGGCCAAAGTTCTTCGCTCATCTTCTTCTACGAAATACGAATAGTTACCAAAATATATTTTTGTGCGTCCGTTTTCTAGCAATATAGTTCTAGTCGCAACTTTATCTAAAAAATATCTATCATGAGAAATTAAAAGTATACTTCCTCTATATTCCTTTAAAAAGTTTTCCAACCATTCAAGCGTTTGGATGTCCAAATGATTAGTCGGCTCATCTAAAAGCAATATGCTAGGATTTTTTAAGAGTATTGTTGCAAGATTTACTATAGTCTTTTCTCCACCACTCAAGCTGTTATATTTTTTCTGCAAAAAGTCCGCATCAAACTTAAACGCAGAACAAATCTTTTTGAATTTTTCTTCTAATTCATATCCACCAATAGCAATATACTTTTCTTGCAGTCTTCCATACTTTTGTAAAACTAAGTCTAAATCACTATCATTATCTGCCATTTGCTGTTCTAGCTCTCTTAGCCTATCTTCTATAACCGTATATTCCTTAAAGCTTTCTTTTAAATAGCTTTCTACTACAGTATCTTCTTGTTCTTTCTCATATATTTGCTTTAGATACCCAATACTTGCTCCTTTTCTTATACTAACAGTACCGCAAATCTTGCTTTTCTATTCCACTAATAATTTTTAAAACAGTAGACTTTCCTGAGCCATATTCACCTATTAACGCAATTCTTTCTCCAGTTTTTACTTCAAAGCTCACGCCATCTAAAACATTTTTTAAGCCAAAATTCTTTTTAACATTATTTAATTCTATTTCTATCATTTTTATATCTCCTTATCTTACTATTTTCAAAATAACGAGATATACTTGCTATAACTTTGACTATTACAACTTATAGCAATTATCTCGTTGTAATAGTTGCACAGCCGAAACCTCTATACTTGGTTTCCTCCATTAGTTTTTGTTTTCTTGTCATTGTTTTTTCCTCCAATTTATCTTACAATATATATTTTTGTCGTAATTATGTAAACCCGTGAATGTTTTTCACTTAGTTAGGCCAACAATTTATTGTAGCAATTTTATCTAATGCAATTTTAAAATTATTAATTGCATTCCATGACTTTGTTTTATCATTATTTGAAATATTTGTACCGCCGGTTAATGATAAATCGTATCTTGAATCCTTATTTACCCATTTAGTATATTTTGTAGCTACCCATACCTCTGTTTCAGTATAGTCATACATTCCAAAATTTTTAATTCTATCCAAGCACTCTTTGTAATCTTCTAAAAATTCTATATATTAATCCATATTATTTTTTCTCCAATAACCAATCCAATACATTTATTTTCTTTATTCCATCAAAATATGTATCTAGGTCATCATCTAATGTTAATATATACTTAGGATAATTATCGCTTATTTTCTTTAATGGTGCTAATTCTCTTTCTAATATGCTACTATTACCATCAACTGATTCCCTTGTAGTTAATGCTACTTGATAATAAAGTGTATTTTCTGAATTTTTTGCTACAAAATCAACTTTTAATTCATCATATTTTCCTATATAAACTTCATATCCACGTCTTAATAATTCAAGGTAGACTACATTTTCTAAGATATGTCCCAT
>CAZYST010000044.1:0-10383 GCA_964650305.1 uncultured Lachnospiraceae bacterium | reverse complement strand
CGCTTACGCTAAAAGTGTTCTGTATGATTAGGGGAGAACCCCTAATAACCCCTTGGACTTAATTAATTTAGTAATATTTAAGTTTTTTCAAAACTAAATATTAAAATTAATTAAGTATAAAATAATCTCCGAAATATATTTGAAAATTATTCAAGTATATTCGTTCGCTTATTTTATTTACTAAAATTCAAGTTTGAAACCGAATTTTAGTAAGAGAATAATTATAAATAATTATTCTTTTTCAGCCATACTTCGTTAGCATAATTAAGTAATGCTTAAGTAGGAGATAGAGCATAAATAATCGCCGTCCTTTCTATTAAAAATTTGATGCTTACGCCAGAGAAAAAATTTTGCTTTTGGTGAAAAAGTAGTGTTGAATAACGTTGAAAACGTTTGAAAAGTGTTGAAAAAGGTTAGAAAAAAGCCTTATAAACGCACGAAATACACAAAACATAAAATGCTTTGTGTATTTTCTGATACAAAATTATTCAATTATTTTAAAATTTCCTGACACATGGGATACGACTTTTGAGCCTATAAACCCATATTAATTATACCATAAAATTATGTCAACTACAAGTGAGTGATGTTGTATAATCTTGAATAGTGTTTTTTATATTAGAAGTATTTAATAAGATACAATTGAATTTAGAAATAAAAAGTAATATAATCTGATTAATAAAAATAGGAGAATAAAATGGAAAATTTAAAAGTACAATTTGTTACACCAAGAATTCCTAAAGAAAAAAGAGAAGCTAATTTGTTTTATTATGAATTGAGAGATTCAGAAGTGGATAATGGCTATACAATAGAAAGATTTGTATTGGTGAACAATATAGGAAGTTTAGTTTGTAATAAAGATCTTTTAGGAGAAAGGAACTTTATTACAGATACAGAATTATTTGCTATGAATTTTAAAGAAGTGGTTGATTTGTATAAAGTTGATGAAGTATAGAGGTATATTATGAAAAATGGTATTTATGAAGAAATAATTAATAATAAAATCTTAAAAGAAATAAATAATGAAGATTTATTAATTGGAAAAGAAAAATTAGACTCAGAAGAAGCTAAAAATATATTAACTCAATATATAGGAAATATCACTAGAACTGCATTAAAGTATATTAGAGATGATATAAAAGACCCAAATGAATATCTTTTAAAACAAATTGAAATTTGTAATGACATTATAGAATTGTTAAAAGAAAAATTAAAAGACGATGAATTTGAAGAATTAAAAATTAGTGAAAGTGCTGAAGTATTAACATACGTATATTCAAGAATGAATAATACAAGTTTTAATAATGAAGTAATAAGACCTGAAACTTCAATATCAAGGACATCTTTATTTACAGGTTCAAAAAGAGAACCTAATTTAAATGAAGAAATGAAAAAAGAAATTGCTTCAGCAGATGAAATTTGTATGTTGGTTTCTTTTATAAAATGGAGTGGGCTTGTAACGATTTTAGATGAATTAAAACAATTTACAGATAGTGGGAAGAAACTTAGAGTTTTAACAACTTCATATATGGAAGCAACAGATTTTAAAGCTGTTGTTGAACTTGCAAAATTAAATAATACTGAAATTAAAGTTTCTTATGACACCAAAAGAACAAGACTTCATGCTAAATCATACATATTTAAAAGAGATAATGAATTTACAACGGCATATGTTGGGTCATCAAACATGTCTAACGTAGCTATGACTTCAGGTTTAGAATGGAATGTTAAATTATCTGAAAAAGAATCTTTTGATATTATAAATAAAATAAATGCTACTTTTGAAACATATTGGAATGAACCTATATTTGAAACTTTTGATAACAGTGAAGAAAGTAAAAATATTTTAAAAAGTGCTTTAAATAAATCAAAGAAAACAGAAAATGATATGTCATTTGAATTTGATATTAAACCTTATTCATATCAAAAAGAAATTTTAGAAAATTTAGAAGCAGAAAGAGAAATATTTGGGAGATATAAAAACTTAGTTGTAGCTGCAACTGGTGTTGGAAAAACTGTTATTTCTGCATTTGATTATAAAAAGTTTAGAGAGAAAAATACAAGAGCAAGATTATTATTTGTTGCTCACAGAGAAGAAATTTTAAAGAAGAGTAGAGATACATTTAGATATATTTGTAAAGATTTAAATTTTGGAGAGCTATTAGTTGGAAATAATAAACCTGAATCAATTGAAAATTTATTTGTAAGTATTCAAAGTTTAAATTCAAGTAAATTAATTGAAAGAACAAGTCCTGATTTTTATGATTATATTGTAATAGATGAAGTTCATCATGGTGCGGCGGCCTCATATCAAAAATTATTAGAATATTATAAACCTAAAGTTTTATTAGGTTTAACTGCAACACCTGAAAGAATGGATGGAGCAGATATTACTAAATACT
Source organism: uncultured Lachnospiraceae bacterium (assembly GCA_964650305.1). GTDB lineage: Bacteria > Bacillota > Clostridia > TANB77 > CAG-508 > Scatovivens. The sequence goes on along the minus strand of CAZYST010000044.1, from coordinate 7,981 downwards.
TTGATAAAAGAATGGCTTATGAAATGAGACTACCAGAAGCTATTGATAATAAACTATTATGTCCTTTTCAATATTTTGGAATATCAGATTTTGTAGATTTGTCTAATTTAAAGTGGACAAGAGGTGGATATGAAATCTCTGAGCTTGAAAATGTATATGTTATGAATACAGAAGTTGCTAAAAGAAGGGCACAAGAAATAATAACAAATACAGTAAAATATGTTGCTGATATTGATAATGTTAAAGGTTTAGGTTTCTGTGTAAGTATTAAACATGCTGAGTTTATGGCTGAAGAATTTAATAATGCTGGAATTCCTTCAATATCTTTAACTGGAGATACAAAGAAAGATATAAGAGAATCTGCTAGTGTAAGGTTAAGAAAAGGAGAAATTAAATTTATATTTACTGTAGATTTATTTAATGAAGGAGTTGATATACCTGAAATAAATACAGTATTATTCTTAAGACCAACAGAAAGTTTAACTATATTTTTACAACAACTTGGTAGAGGTTTGAGATTATGTGATGGAAAAGATTGTTTAACAGTTTTAGATTTTATAGGACAGTCAAATAAAAATTATAGATTTTCAGATAAATTTAGAGCATTAATAGGAAAGACTAAACATTCAGTTGAAAATTATGTTAAAAATGGATTCTCATCTTTACCTAAAGGGTGTTTTATAAAATTAGAAAAACAAGCTAAAGAATATGTTTTAAGAAATATTAAAGATTTAAAAAATAATAAAGATGTTTTAATAGGAAAAATAAAATATTTTCAAAATGATACAGGTAAAGAATTAACATTAAAAGACTTTTTAGAATATTATAATATTCCAATTGAAGAATTTTATAAAAATAACAGAACATTTTCAAGATTATGTGCAATGGCAGAAGTAATACCTGATTTTGAATGTAATAATGAAGATTTTATATCAAGAAGAATACCAATATTACTATCAATGGATTCACCAAAATTATTAGAATTTGCTATTAGATATTTAAATAATACAAATATTAACTTAAGTCATGAAGAAATAATTTTAAGAAATATGTTGTTTTATACAATTTACACAGGTGCACCAGTAAAATTTGGTTTTAGTTCTGTAAAAGAAGGTATAGAAAAAATAATTGAAAATGAACATTATAAAAATGAAATTTTAGAGATATTAAATATATTGTATGAAAGAATTAATTGTGTACCGATAAAGAATAGTTATGATTTTGAATGTCCATTAGAAGTTTATTGCTCATATACACAAACTCAAATTTTAGCAGGACTAGAATATTATACTGAAGAATTTTATGGACCAATGCTAGAAGGTGTAAAATATTTTAAAGATAAAGAATTAGATATATTTTTTGTAACTTTGAATAAATCTGATAAAGATTTTTCAGAAGCAACTTTATATGAAGATTATGCTATTAGTGAAAATTTATTTCACTGGCAAAGTCAACACAAAGACACACAAGAAAGTAAAAATGTAAAAAGATACATTGAAAGTAAAGGAAGAGTTTCTTTGTTTGTTAGAGAATATAAAAGTGTAGATGGAAAAGCAAGTCCATATATATACTTAGGAGAATGTACACATGTAAGTCATGAAGGAAATAAACCAGTAAGTTTTGTATGGAAATTAAAAAATGCAATACCAGGAAAATTTATTTCAGAAGCAAATAAAAATGTTTTATAGGAGAAAATTATGATTAATGTAGTAGCTGCAGTAATAAAAGATGAAAATGAAAAAATATTAATAACTCAAAGAAATTTAAAGAAAGCTCAAGGAGGTTTATGGGAATTTCCTGGAGGAAAAATAGAACCTAATGAAACACGTGAAAATGCAATTGTAAGAGAAATAAAAGAAGAACTAGATATTGATGTAGAAGTGAAATCGTATTTATCAGAAAAAGTATTTAATTATCCTGAAAAAGATATTAATTTAATTGCTTTAGAATGTAAAAAGATAAATGGAGAAATTAAATTATTAGAACATGAAGATTATAAGTGGGTTTCTAGAAATGAATTAGATAACTTTCAATTTGCACCTGCTGATTGGTTTATAATTGAAAAAATAAAAGCATAAAAAATATTTTGTTGGAGGTGCAAACATGAATTTATCTTTTGATTTGAATTTAATAGAAAGATATAAAAGTAATTCACAAAAAGCAAGAGTATTGACAGAAGATTGGGTAAAGAGAAATGCTTTTTGCCCAATTTGTGGTAGAGAAAAAATATTTAAATGTGAAAATAATAAACCTGTTTCTGATTTTTATTGTAATACTTGTAAAGAAATATTTGAATTAAAAAGTAAAAAAGGTAATTTTTCAAATATTATTAATGATGGTGCGTATTCTACAATGATTGAAAGAATAACAAGTGATACAAATCCAGATTTTTTCTTTTTAACTTATGATTTTCAGAATTATGTTGTAGAAAATTTTATGATTATTCCAAAACATTTTTTTACACCGAATATTATTTTAAAAAGACCACCACTAACTTCAACTGCAAAAAGAGCAGGTTGGGTTGGATGTAATATAGACTTAAAATCAATTCCAGATGATGGAAAAGTATTTATTATTAAAAAAGGTGTAGAGATAGATAAAGAAATTGTTGTAAATAAAGTTAATAAAAATCTTTTTTTAAAAGAGCAAGAAGTTACTTCTAGAGGTTGGATACTAGATATAATGAGATGTGTTGATAGAATTAATAAAAATGAGTTTCAATTATCAGATATATATGTTTTTGAAGATTACTTACACATTTTACATCCAAATAATAACAATATAAAAGCTAAAATAAGACAACAATTGCAAATATTGAGAGATAATAATTATATTAAATTTTTAGGGAATGGAAATTATAGAAAAGTTTTATAAAATTGATAAGTATTTTAAGGAAAAGGAGTTTAATGATTTATGTCGGAAATGAAAAATTTTAATAAAGAATTTGTAGAAAGAACAAAGGATATTTTGAAGAGAAATTATAGAACTGAAAAATATGAAGTAACATTATTGTTAAATTGTTTATTAGGATTAGTATCTTTTCCAATTGAATTATTAAAGGATGAAGAGAATGAAGAAGCCAAAAAATTTCAAGAAGATTGTGTAAATAAATTAGAAGAGTTAAGGGATAAAGATGAAGAATATTTAAATCCCAAAGCAGATTTAACATTTAGAAATATAAGAAATTCAATTGCACATGTTGGAATGGAACCACGTTTTTATGAAAAAGAGATTGAAAAAATAATATTTATAAGTAAAGACCAATTAAATACAAAAAGTTCAAATAAATATAATATACAAGAATGTAAAGTTATTGAAGAAAATAATAAAGAATATATTGTAACACTAAAATTTGGTATTTCAGTAAAAGCTTTATATGTTTTTGCTAAATATGTTGCAGATGAATATTTAAAAAGATTTTTTTAGAGTAGTAAATCAAGTTTGATTGTTAGTTTGAGCTAATTGATTTTTTTGCTTTTTTATGATATAAAAAAATTATAAATTTGTATATCTACACGGTGCAGGTTCAAATCCTGTCAACTCTCAAGTATTATTTGATATTTTATTATTAATATTAAATGCAATAATAGGAGGTGCTATTTCAAATATGATGAAAAAACTAAATAGAACAGACAACATTATTATACTCCTAAAATCTTTTTTCCTTGCTAGTGTAGTTACGAGAGTTGTAGTTTAATGTTAGAACGTTGTTATATAGCAAACAACTAGCAAGGAACCAATAATATATTAGAATAAAGTAAATAGTCAGTAAAATCTCATTTTTTGTTATTTAACACTAAATGAGATTTTTTATTTAAAGTTATTGCTCAACAAATTTAATAAAAAAGTTGATATGAATAGAATGATTTCGATTATTTGATTAATTAAGAAAATAAAGACTGAAATCCATTGATTATGTAAGTGTTTTGTGTTAACATCAAATTGAAATTCTTAAAATTTTGGAAATGAAATGGATAAACATGTTTTAAGAAAGGTGGTTATTAAATGGAAAAAGAAAAAAATGAAATTATTATATTTGAAAATCAAAATATAAAATTAGAAGTAAATTTAAAAGATGAAACGGTATGGCTTACTCAAAAGCAAATGTCAGAATTATTCGATAAAGATAGAACAGTAATAACAAGACATATTAATAATATTTTTAAAGAAAAAGAATTAGACGAAAAAAGCAATGTGCAAAAAATGCACTTTGCAAATTCAGATAGACCAATAACATTATATAATCTAGATGTTATTATTTCTGTTGGATATAGAGTTAAATCACAAAATGGTACAAAATTTAGACAATGGGCTAATAAAATATTAAAAGATTATATGTTAAAGGGGTATGCAGTAAATCAAAGAAGATTAGAATATTTAGAAAAAACTATTAAATTAATTGATATTGCTAATAGAATTGATGAAAAATTAGAAAATAATGATGCTAAAGAAATTTTAAAAGTGATTGGAGAATATTCAAAAGCATTAGATTTATTAGATGATTATGACCATAAAACATTAAAGAAAATAGATGGAAATATAGATGAAAGAAAAATTGAATATAATGAATGTGTAAAAATAATAAATACCCTTAAATTTAAAGAAGAAAGCTCATTGTTTGCGATAGAAAGAGATAAAGGACTAGAATCTATTATAGGAAATATATATCAAAGTTTTGCAGGACAAGATATTTATAAAAGTATTGAAGAAAAAAGTGCAAACTTCTTATATTTAATAGTAAAAAATCATGTGTTTATAGATGGAAATAAGAGAATTGCAGCTACATTATTTATATATTTCTTAAATTTTTATGGAATACTTTATAAAAATGAAAAACAAGTTATTGATAATAATACTTTAACTGCATTAACATTATTAATTGCTGAATCAAACCCAAAAGAAAAAGAAGTAATAATAGACTTAGTAATGAATTTTTTAAATAATAATTAAAGGAGTTATTATGAAGATAAGATGTTTAAAATGTAATGATATTATTGAATCATTAAGTCAACACGATTATAGAAAATGTAAATGTGGTTCTACATCAATTGATGGTGGAAAAGCATATACAAGAATAGGTGGGGATTTAGAGAAAATAAATATTATTAGAGAAGATGGTACTGAAGTTCCATGTTTGAAATAAATAAAAAATTATAATAGGTAAAATTATAAAAATAGGTGGAAAAATGTATATAGATGAATTGTATGATAAATCAATAAGAAAAATGAAAAATATAGCTAAATTAAAAAAGATGGATTTGCATGTTCATTCTCCCGCATCTAAAGATTATGTAGTATCTGAAAAAGATATAGATATTAAATGCGAATATGAAAAACTTATATATAAATTTATAAATTCTGATTTGGATGTTATAGCTATAACTGATCACAATACAATAGTAGGATATAAACAAATAAAAGAAATTATGGACAATAATAAAGACATACAAGAAAAAATGAATGGAAAATACATAATGCCAGGAATAGAAATTACATGTTTTGCGAGACATTTTTTAGTGTATTTTTCAGAATTAACTAAAATTTCAGAAATAGAAGAATTTATAAGAAGATGTGGGATTGATAATGAAAAGGATAATGATAAATCGAGTGCAGATAGAGTGACACCATTAACATTATGTGAATTAGCAAATGAATATAATGCGTTTGTGTGTTTGCCTCATGTTGATGCAGATAAAGGTTTCCTTAAAGATTATATGGAAAATTCTAAAAAAGATGAGGAATTTATAATAAATGGTGGAATTGTTGAAAAAGTATTAAAATATCCTAATGTTTTTGGAGTTTGTATTAGTAATGAGAAAAATAGAAATGAATTAAATAAGTTAATAAGTAATTTTAATAAAAATTTAAAAATATTTAAAGTATCTGATAGTCACAGTATATTTGATAAAGATGATTATAAAGGTTCAGGAAAAGCATTGGGAACTCAATTTTTTTATGCAAATTTAGGGGAATTAAATTTTAAAACTATAAAATCATTTTTTAAAAATTCTAATACAAAAATATTAGATACTATACCAGATAAGAAAAATCCATATATAATATCAGCTTGCATAAAAGGATGTTTTGTAAAAAATAAAAGTAAAGATTTAGAGTGGGAAATAATTCCGTTTTCAAGAGAATTGAATTGTTTTATAGGTGCTAGAGGAACTGGAAAATCAACAATTATAGATATAATAAAGTATGCGTTTAACTTCTATGATACGGAAACATATTATAATAAACAAGAAGATGATTATTTAATTACAAATATTGACGAAATAGAAGAATATGATGAGATTGAAGAAAAAGAAAATATTATAAGTAGATTTGAAGAAATTGTTTTATTTGTTAATAAAGAAAATAAAATTTTTTCTATTGATATAAATCCTAAAGGAATTAGTAGTCCTAATATTACAATTTATAATTATGATAATAATAAATTTAAACAACAAATTAAAGCAATTAAGATAGATAATAAAAAAATGAATGAAATTATTGTTTTTCTAAATGATATAAAACCTATAATATATCAACAAAAGAATATATTAGAAATAGGAAACAATAAAATGAAAGTTACAAAAACTATTTATAAAATAATAGAAAGAATTATAGGGAGAGAATATCAGGAATTATATTTAGAAAAGAGAAAATTACAAAGTGAAGTTAATGAATTATGTAAAAAAATACAGTTTGAAAGAGAAAGAGATGATAATGCAGAAAATAATTCTAAATCATTAATAGAGAAATATAAAAGATTATATGAGGTATCAGAAAAAATTAATCAATATAATATTGATACAATAAAAAATATGAATGAAATTTTAAAAAATAAATTAACTTTAAAATATGAAATCGATTTGCCTAAAAAATATAAAGAAAATATCATTTTTGATATAATAACAAATAACAAAAATAAAGGAAAAATTGCAGGATATAGCAAAGAACTTGAATTAAGAAAAGATTTGAAATTTTTATTCTCTAAATTTGCTAATGCTCCTGATTTGTTATATTTGCTATTTACAAATCAATATAAAAAGATATCTAAAAAAACAGGATTAGAAGAAGAATGGGCTAAAGGAGCTTGTGAACATACATATAAATATTTTAATTTTAGTTTTGTTTCAAATATACCTCAAGTAATTATTGATTTTGAATTAAATGTTAATTATGGTATAAGCAAAAAGAGTGTATATAGGGAAAGGTGTAATTTATCATTTGGACAAAAAGCAGTTGGGATATTATTGATATTGTTATATGGTACAACTATTTCAGAAACAAATCAATTATTAATTTTAGATCAGCCAGAAGATGATTTAGATAATGCATATGTTTATCATACATTAGTGGAAGAATTAGATAAAGTAAAAGAAAAAAGACAACTAATTGTTGCAACTCATAGTCCTAATATAGCAGTTGCTGGTAATTCAGAAAATATTATAATATTAAAGGGTAATGGAGAAAAGAGTTGGATTGAATGTAATGGAACAATATATAACAAAGCAGTTGCTAAAGAAGCAATAGACATACTAGAAGGCAATGAAATTGCATTTAAAGAAAGAGCTGAATTATATGGATTAACTATATAACAATAAATTGTTGAATGTATTAAATATATTTAAATTTATTTAAGATTATTTGTTATTATTTCAATTGGTTAACGTTTTGGAAACAAAATGGCTCAAAATACGGCTACAAAGCCGAAAACAATGAATACCCGCTCCATTTGAAATCAACTTACGAACTTAATTGTTCGTAAGTTTTTTTTATAAAACTTAAATGTTCTCTTTCCAGAAAGGAGGACATTTTTTATGCTTAAATTTAAAATAATACAAGAATTAAAACCAAATACTGAAATTCTAGAAATCATTAAAGACTACACCTATGAAACTAAAAATGGTAAAGTTAAGCACTTAACTCACACAAATATACAATTTATTGAACCAACTGAATACTTAATTACATATCCTACTACTCTTACTAT
>CAZYST010000043.1:0-10661 GCA_964650305.1 uncultured Lachnospiraceae bacterium | reverse complement strand
CAACAAAGATTATGATATGTATAGGACATTTTTCAGTACAAATACTGGGAAATGTCCTTTCTTAATTTAAATCTTATTAATCGCATCTACAAGCTCCTTTATATCAAAGTGTGTGTATACTTTCTCTGTCAAAGTCATAGCACCGGAGTGTCCCACAATCTTTTTGATTATTGTCTGATTTACTCCAGCTTCGGCTAACATTGATATGCAAGTGTGTCTGCAACAATGAGGCGTACGCTGAATATTCAACTGTTCCATTAAAGGTTTAAAATAGCTATCGTAGTAGTTTCGGTACAAGAAATGCTTGCCATCTTCTGTGTGTAGCAAATACTCACATTCTGGACAGGATTTGTACCAGCCTTTGTAGTAGGGCAAGAGCTTATCCGAAATTGGAACTTTTCTAATACCATTGTCTGTTTTACTACAGATAACATCAAAATACTGTTCGTCAAGATGGACATTCTCTTTCTTCAAATCTAACAATTCAGAAACTCGAACTCCACTATAAATAAGCATTAATACAATTTGGTAATACTTATCATCTTCCTGTTTCCAGATTAAATCGATTTCACTTTTCTCAAATTTGTTTCTGTCATACTTATTAGGATTACGATCCTTATACTGTACCACATCTACATAGCTTGAGTAGTCTTTGTTGCAAATGTCATTCTTTAAGGCGTAGTCATATAGCTGATTGAATAATACCTTAATTTTCTTTAATGTGGGGAAATTCTTTCCACAGGTATCAATCACATTCTGTAAATCAACTAATTTAATATCCTTAAAAACTTTGTTGTAAAGGGATTCGCATGCTTTATATGATGCAGAATATCCTTTTACATTAGATTCAGAAATAGTAGGGAATTTTCGTTTAGACCATTCCTCATATACTTCTGAAAATGTCATTTTAGCAGCTTTGGTATCAAATGGATTGTTATTGTATTCTGCCAGCATTTGTAAGCCTTCTGCTTTTGTTGCGGCATATCCAATTGTAATCATATCCTGAACCTGCTTGTCTTTTTCCTTATCATAGTGCCATCCTACAGTTTTTCTTACCTGATAAGGTCTTCTTCTTTTTCCGGAAAGTTTTACAACGCTTCCGTATCCGTTGGGTAACTTCATAAAAATCATCCTTTCACTATTTAGTCAGCAAGCTGATAGCAAAGGTCTAAAATGATTATTATTCGTGGGTTACCTTTGTTACACTTGGGCGAATTGTTTTCCAAATCTCATAGTTGTCTGGAGTCTGGCTGCCAGAAGCAAGTAATTCCTTCATTGCCTGCCAGTCTTTTAGAAACTGTATGAGACTTTTGTTGGAAAAGAATATTCCGGGTTCTCCATCAATGTCTTTAATAGACATATCAAACACTTCGTCAATTGCAAAAAGCAATGGTAATACGTCTCCATCAGCTTCAATATCAAATTCTACCAATGAATTTACATTAACGTTCAGCGCTTCAGCAATCTTTCGGAGTTGTTCCGGTTTTGGAAGATTTTTTTCCAGCTCATACTTGCGGATTGCAACTTCGTGTATTCCGCAAGCTTCTCCCAGCTCTCTTTGGGTTAAACCACGAAAAGTTCGTATTAATTTAATCTTTTTACCTGTATTCATTGCATCAACCTCCTGTAATAGTAAATTTAACATACCAATAAATATTAGTCAACATTAAATTTTAAACTATTGACAGAGCAACAAAAGGTCTGTATAATACAAAAATAAACAGAGCAAACAATGCTCTATCGAAACAAGGAGGTGGTAGATATGCCAGAAGTAATTTACAAGGTTGATTTACCAGCTTTTACAGGAAGAAATGTACCGATTAAGGAGATTGCGAGTGCAATAGGGAAGGATGCACAGTATGTAAGGCTGGGGTTACAACAAGGAATACTCAAATTTGGAACAGCAATAAAAGTAGGGAACTCAAAAGAGTTCAGTTATTATTGTCCAGATAAGCGAGTATGGGAAGAAACAGGTTACTTTAATGAAAAAGCAGTTTGACAAGGAGGATGTTTATGAATGAACAGCAGAATGTAGAATTGAAACTTATCCATATGGAGGATGTGGTTTCAAAAGAAGTGGAGTGGTTATGGTATCCATATATACCTTATGGAAAGATAACCATAATTGAAGGAGATCCAGGAGAAGGAAAGACAACTCTTGTATTGATGTTGGCGGCAGCTCTTAGTAGGGGGTGCCGCTTCCCTGTGATGATGATAAAGCATATGAGCCAATTCATATTATTTATCAGACAGCAGAAGATGGTATTGATGATACTGTAAAGCCTAGATTAGAAAAGGCAGGAGCAGACTGCTCCATGATACGTGTCATTGACGAAACAGAAAAAGAGCTGTGCATGACGGATGACAGACTGGAACGAGCCATTGTGGAAACCGGTGCAAAGCTGATAATACTTGATCCAATTCAGGCGTATATAGGGGCAAAAGTGGATATGCATAGGGCAAATGAAATACGACCAGTGCTAAAGCATTTGGGAATGATTGCAGAAAAGTATCATTGTGCAGTTATTCTTATCGGTCATATGAATAAGGCATCTGGGAGCAAGTCCACTTATAGAGGGTTAGGCTCTATTGATATTCAGGCAACAGCTAGAAGTGTGTTATTAGTAGCAAGGCTTCGGGACAAACCGAATATTCGTATAATGGCACATGACAAATCATCTTTAGCACCGACAGGGGATGCCATAGGATTTGAAATGACAGAAGATAGAGGAATGGTTTGTATAGGCCCTTACGATATTACCATTGATGAATTGCTGATGGGGAATGAAGGACGAGGAAAGAAGAAGCTGGATATTGCTGAGAGTTTTATTAAAGAGTTCTTCGGGGGCTCGAAGGAGATTGCATCTAATGATATTTTGCAAGAGGCAGCCAAAAGAGGGATTAAAAGAAACACGCTTTTATCTGCTAAGAAGAAGTTGGGAATTACTTCAGGAAAAAGTAAGTTAGATGATGGAACAAGTTTTTGGACATGGATTTTGCCGGATGAAAGAGTTTAACAATCCGAATGTTTAGAAAAGCAGATTCTAAATTCTTATAAGAGTTTAGAGTCTGTATTTCTTAAAAGAACAGATTATTAAACTCTTGGTAGTTGTATTAGTTAATATTGAAACCCTCGGAGAGCCACCGCAGTTTGGGTAAGCAATGAGCCAATCAAAAATGCTGGCATTTTTAGTTGGCGAATGCCCACATCCACAATGATAATTGTGGATTGGCTTGCCAAAACTGCTAGGGGGTTATCATCTGTGGCAGAGCCAAGATGATAAGCATATGCTCCGAGAGAAAAATTTACGGATAAGAGAGGAGATTTGCTTATGGGGAATACGTCGTATACAGCACACATTAGCAATAAGAAAAGTGCTATCACAAGTAAGAGTAAATTGCTTGGAGTGGCGAAACACAATTTGAGAAAATACAAATCTGATGATTATAGCAAAGATAATATTATAGTTTTGCGAGGAACAGACGATTTGTTTCAAGATGTGAGGAATGTTTATCATCAAGAATTTGATGAGGCTGTGAAGGAATATAATGACAAGCAGAAGAGAGCAGACAGAAAGATTGAAGATTATTTCGAACATGTTGCAGGGCTTGAACAGGATATGGCTGTTGAAATCATTTTCCAATGCGGAGATAAAGAGTTTTGGCAGGCACATGATGAGGTTAAGGACAAAATGTATTATGTGTATAGTTTTCTGATTGGAAAGCTAGAGGAACTGTTGCCGGAATTTAAGATTGCAAATGCAGTAATTCATTTTGATGAAGCCAGTCCACATGTTCATGTGGTAGGAGTCCCGGTATGGGAAGGAGCAAAACGAGGATTAAAAAAGAAGGTTTCAAAACGAAATGTTTTCACGCCACAGACATTATCAGCTATATTACAGGATAAATTACGAGAAGAAGTGGGGATGTGCTTCAGGTATCATACACAAGAGGAATTATCCGAAAAGAAATTGGGAAGAAACCATGATTTATCTGTAACGGAATACAAGGTGGCGAAAGAAATCGAACATCTGGAGCAATTACAAGAAAAGGTAGAGGATGCAGATATCAAATTATTTGCTTCTCAGCTTGCTTATAAGGGTTTGGAACGTAGACAGACAAGGGAACTTAATGAGAAAAGAGATGCAATTGTTAAGAAGAATGAAGCTATTGAAAGAGAATATACGGATAAAAGGAAAAAGCTGGAAACTGAGATTTCATATCTTGAGAATAAAAGAAACGTTGAGAAGTCATTGTCGGATATGGATAAGAGAGAAGCACAGCGTATATCAAATGAACTGGAAGGAAAACGGTTAGAACTTCAAACTGTAAATCAGGAGATTGAATATACCACAGATAAGGCAAAAGAAGCAGTAGTGTTGCTTGATAGAATCAAAGCGTTTATATCATCATTCAGATTATTTGCACCTACCATTGAGGAATATGCTAATCAGGTGGAAGCGGATAAAACAATTGATGCCGGAAATTCGTTTCGTGGAATTTTGTATGAAATCGGAAAGCTGTTAGAGTCATTTAAAGAACTGATAAAAGAGGGATTGTGTTGGTTTCCAAGGCTTATGAGGTGGAAAACTTCCAAGGGAGAGGTAGCACCAGTGTTTATTGCGACAAGTAGTGGATATTCATATTCGGTGTATGGATATATGAATGTAGAGACTAAGGAATACTATTCGAAGGAGACAATACAATGGGAGATTAAGGCGTATAATCGAACAGGGACTGTCGAACAGATGGACGCAAATATAGAGGCGATGGCAAGAGATTTGCAGGAGATATTAAGGTTGAGTGCGGAACAGAAGAGATTGTGGGATGTGTATGAGGGGAGATGAATGATTTAAAGCTGATTAGCAGATTCAGCTAGTTTGCTTATTTAAATATTGGACAAATAGGAAATGTTCGAATAGAATTTATATAAAAAAGTGTAGTGAGTGCATAATAGCGAAACATATTCGGAGTATCAAACTATTTGAGTGAAGTTTTCGTATCTAATAAAAGGAATAAATGGTAAGAATGCAGATGTTATGATATAATAAAAATGAAGATTGACAAAACAAACGTATGTTCTTATAATAAAATAAAAACGGAAAGAGGAATTGTATATGGCAAATGAAAGGTTAACAGAAGCAATAGTTCGGGATCATTTTAAAAATGACCCATTGTTTTCTTCAATAAGATTTGAAGAACAAAAATCTTCTAATAAAAGAATAAGTGATTGTCTTGCCAGAGCATCAAAATCATTGACTGGTAAACCAGGGAGACCTGAATTTATTATTACTTTTCCCTCACAAAGTATGGAATACTTAATTGTAATAGAATGTAAAGCAGATACAAAAATGCATGTTAGTGAGAATAAAGATAAGCCTAAGGATTATGCTGTGGATGGTGTTTTACATTATTCCGGTTATCTGGCAGAAGAATTTAATGTACTCTCTATTGCTGTATCTGGTGAAACTTTGGATGATTTAGTTATTTCGCAATTTCTTCAACATAAAGGAGAAAAAGAAGTTATTCAATTGAAAGATAACAAACTATTAACAATATTTGATTATGCACATGCATTTCAAAATGAACAATTTGCATATAATTTGAAAGATGTAAATATTGTTGAAAAAGCTATTATTTTGAATGATAAATTCCAGGAATGTTCTATTTCAGAAGGTATGAGAAATACTATGGTTAGTGGGATTTTGCTTGCTTTACAAGATGATGTGTTTAAAGTTTCGTATCCTATTGCCAAGTCATCAAAAGAAATCGCGGATTATCTATTAAATGCTGTAAAAAAAGTATTAGATGATGCTTTGAAAGATGCTGATAAATATACCAAGGAAAGCAAAATTGAGGCGATGATTGGTGTTTATCAGGGGATATATAATGAACCAATTATAAAACAAAAGGAATTGAAATTTAAAAGTAAAATTATTAATTCAGCAGAATTTTTAAAGGAAACTATTAGATTTTTAGAAAAACAAGTCTATCCATTAATTAACTATGAGGAAAGTGGATATGATATTCTGGGCAGATTCTATACAGAGTTTATTAGATATGCTGCTAGTAAGCAGAAACAAGGACTTGTTTTGACTCCGTCACATATTACAGATTTGTTTTGTGATTTAGCACACATAAATGAAAATGACAAGGTATATGATTGTTGCTGTGGAACGGGTGGATTTTTGATCGCAGCGATGAAGAGAATGATATCATTAGCAGGAAATGATACTGAAAAGAAAAAAAGTATAAGAAAGAGTCAACTTTTAGGAACAGAACTTAGACCAGAAATGTTTACTTTTGCCTGTTCTAATATGATGTTGAGGGGGGATGGAAAATCAAATATCGAATGTGGAAGTTGTTTTGATGAAAAAATAATAAAGAAAATAGATAATGAAAAGCCAACAGTAGCTTTCTTAAATCCGCCATATGATTTGGGAGCAGCTGAGCAACTTAGATTTGTAGAGAGAGCATTGAATGCTGTTAAGTCGCAAAATGGTAAAGTTGTTGCAATTGTTCAAATGAGTTGTGCAATAAAGGATGAAAAGGATGTAAATAATGTACGAAAAAGGTTACTCAAGAATCATACTCTAAAGGCGGTAATTTCTATGCCAGACGACTTGTTTGCTCCGGTTGGTGTAATTACATGTATAATGGTATTTCAAGCAGGAACACCTAATAAAGGTAAAAAAACATGGTTTGGATATCTGAAAGATGATGGATTTGTTAAGATAAAAAACAAAGGAAGAATAGATATTTCAAATAAATGGAAAGACATAAAAGATAATTTTTTGAAGGCATATAATAATCTTGAAGAGATCGATGGGTTATCTGTTATGAAAGAAGTGGAATTTTTGGATAGTGAGAATAAGTTTACGCAAGAATGGTGTGCTGAAGCATATATGAAAACAGATTATTCGAAGTTGTCTATTGACGAATTTGAAAGTGTGTTAAAACGTTATGCAATATTCAAAACAGTTGGTTTTGAGTCAGGAGATGGTGAAGATGGTCAAGTTGAATGAACTATTTGATATTTCATACGGAACAAAATTTGATTGGAACAAAATGACTGAAGAACAAAATGGAATAGCATTTGTTTCTAGAACGTCAAAAAACAATGGGGTTGTCGGTTATGTTGAAAGATATAATGATCAGGAACCTTATCCAAGAGGAACAATAACTGTTTCTTTAGGTGGCACATATGTTCTGTCTTCTTTTGTGCAAATTCATGAATTTTATACAGGACAAAATGTTGCTGTCTTAATACCTAAGACTTCGATGAGCATTGAGGTGAAATTATTTTATTGTTATTGCATTGAAAAAAACCGATATAAATATAGTGCATTTGGAAGAGAGGCAAATAAAACATTAAAAGAACTTTTAGTGCCAGGATTGGATGAAATTCCAAAGAAATATATAAAAACCCAAATCCCCGATTTTTCTATAAAAACGGGAAAAGTTATGGATTTAAATATGGAATTGGATACAACTGATTGGAAAGAATATTCGTATGGTGAAATATTTGAAATTAAAGGTGGTTATTATAACAAAAAACCCGTTCATCTTATAAATGGAGAAATACCTTTTATTGGAGCAACAAGAGAAAATAATGGGATAACGGAATTATATAGTGTAGATGATATATCAACTTTTTATAAAGATGGTTCAATGAAAGAGGATGATTATGATAATAAGATTTTTTCTGGAAATTGTATAACGGTTTTGAACAATGGAGCAAGCGTAGGATACGCATTTTATCAAGATAGAGATTTTACATGTAGCCATGATATAAATGTTTTGTATTTGAAAGATGTAGAACTTACAAAACCGATAGCTTTGTTTCTAATTACTTTAATTGAACTGGAAAAATATAGATGGAATTATGGAAGAAAGTGGAGACCCAAAAGAATGCCAGAATCTATAATAAAACTACCATCAAAGCAAGTAGAAGGTAAATATATACCAGATTGGGATTATATGGAGAGATTTATTAAAAATTGCAAATTTAGCAAGGGAGCATTGGGGGGAGAAAAATAAGAACACAATACTTGATGGAGGGATTCAATTGATAAATAAAATAACTATAAGGAATGTAGCTACATATGATGATGCGGGAGTTGTTATAGACAATATCGAAAAGGTTAACTATATTTATGGAGCAAATGGTTGTGGAAAAACAACTATTAGTACTTTATTGGGTAACATGGAACCTGATAAATATGATGATTGCAAAGTGGAATGGGACAATAATGTTGTTGAAAATGTATTTGTATATAATAAAACGTTTAGAGAAAGAAATTTCAAAGAAAGCGATATTGCTGGCATTTTTACATTAGGACAAGCAACAACAGAGGAAATAGAAGAAATAAGACAAAAGAAAGCAGACTTAGATGATGTAAAAAGAAGTATAGTAGCGTCCAAGAATACAATAGCAGACTTAAATAATAAAATACAAAAAGAAGAATTGGATTTCAAAGAGATAATATGGAAGGATGTCTATAAAACAAATGAAAATAAATTTAAGAACGCCTTTATTGGATTTTTGAAAAAAGATGCATTTGTTTCTAAAATAAAAGATATAGTGTTATCTGGAAAAGAAACTGTTGATAGAGCAGAAATAGAAAAAAGGGCAATAAAATTATTGGGTGAGCCACCAATAAAGAAAGATTGTCTGAACAAATTATCATCTCAAAATGTTCAGAAAGTAGAAAGTTTGTCAATATGGGATAAGTGTATTGTGGGAAAGAAAGATATTCCGATTGCTCGTTTAATAACTAAATTGGGAAATGGTGACTGGGTTAATCAGGGAAGGAAGTTTATTTATTCAGGAAGTAAGTGTCCGTTTTGTCAAAAGGATACAATTGATGATGCTTTTAGAAAACAATTGGAAAATTTCTTTGATGAAGAATTTGAAAAAGATGTTGAATTATTGAGAGTAGGAAAAGAACAATATTTGAGTGCAAAAGAAGAGTTTATTTCTAAGCTGACTATTATTGAAAATCAGAATTTGGAAGATGATGAAAAACTTAAGATCCGACAATTAAAAGAAGCATTGGTAAATTGTTTTCGAAATAATGAAGCAAAAATTGATGAAAAAATTAAAGAACCTGGGAAAAAAATACAAATTGATAGTATTGAAGAAATAGTTGATGAGATTAATGACATAATTGATGTAAAGAATGCAGAAATAATAAAGCATAATAATCTAGTTGATAATTATCAAGATGAAAAGAAAAAGTTGATTTCAGATGTATGGTTTTTAATTGCTAAAGAGAACGGTGCACTAATAAGTCAGCATAAGAATAAAGTGGCTGGATTTGAGAAAGGAGTGCAAGCAGCTACAGATAAGAAAAATCAATATGAAACTCAAAAGAAAAAAATAGAATTAGAAATTAAAGAAAAAAACAAACTTGTAACAAGTGTACAACCGGCGGTTGATGAAATTAACCGGCTCTTACATAATTATGGATTTAACAATTTCTCAATCAGTCCTTCGACAGAAAAGAGTAACCATTATCAAATAAAGAGACCCGATGGAACGTTAGTAGAGGCTACATTAAGTGAAGGTGAAGTTACATTTATTACATTTTTGTATTTTTTGCAATGGATTAAAGGAAGTCAAAATGAAGAGGATGTGACACAGGATAGAATAATAGTTATTGATGACCCAATATCAAGTTTGGACAGTAATGTGTTATTTGTAGTTAGTTCACTGTTAAAGGATGTTATTTATAAAGTGTTGGCTGGAGCATCAAACATCAAACAGGTATTTGTATTAACGCATAATGTATATTTTCATAAGGAACTGTCCTTTATAGGTAATGGAAACAATCCAAACAAAAATATACATTATTGGATTCTGAGAAAAAAGAACGATGTTACAAATATACAATATTATGGTATGGGAAATCCTATATCTTCTTCATATGAGTTGTTGTGGAAAGAACTAAAAGAACAAAATGATAATTCAGTCATAACTATACAAAATGTTATGAGACGAATAATTGAGAATTATTTCAAAATATTGGGAAAATATAAAGATGATGAATTGATAAATAAGTTTCCTGATTATGAGAGTAAGGAAATCTGCAGATCACTACTGTCTTGGATAAATGATGGCTCACATTGTATGCCGGACGATTTGTATGTTGAAGCATTAGATGATTCATTAGAAAGATATCAAGAAGTATTTAGAAAGATTTTTGAATATACAAATCATATTGAGCATTATAATATGATGATGGGGATTAAAGAGAATGGTGAATAATTAGGGCTTACGGACTCCAGTCCTCATCCATAGCATCAGCCCATGCCTGTAACTCACCATCAAGAGCCAGTGCAACATATTTGAGTGGCTCATCAATCGCAAGATTATCAATAAGCCTTTGAGAATTTGGCGTAGTTTGAAGATTCTTTTCAGCTTCTGCACATGAGAGAAAGAGTAGCGTGTTGTCAGCAAAAGCAATATCGATTCCGTTCTTGTATTGGTTGTAATATGCAAAATGTATTTTCATAATGATTGTCCTTTCTTTGTTAGAGTTATGAGTAGTTCAGGGAATGTGTGGGCGGTTCTGCGTATAAAACACATATGCAACACTATCAACCACAAATCCCCTATTTCAGGGCTTTTCTCGTTCTCAAAACGTTAGTTTTGGTTC
>CAZYST010000042.1:0-11421 GCA_964650305.1 uncultured Lachnospiraceae bacterium | reverse complement strand
ACTTATTCTATTTTTATTTAATTTTGTTTCACATCAATTGTAATATAACAATATTCATTACATTTTAGTTACAATTTAGTATAAAATCCTATTTTTGTACAAATACTATTTTTATAAAAAATAGGATTGGAGTATATATGAAAAATTTTTCGTTTAAAAAAATATTTGAATATAAAAATTCTAATTCAAATGAATTTATTTTACCTAATAACCCAAATAACCTTCAAGAAGAAAAATTAGATAATACTACTGTTTTTAATTCTTTAAGTAAAAATTACGAATATTTAAAAATAAAATATAATTTACTTTTAAATAGTGATATTAATTGTCGTAATTTTTCTTTATCTACAAAAACTCAAAAATATGATTGCTTCTTGATTTATATAGATGGACTTGTAAGCTCTGATTCAATAAATAATTATATTTTAAAGCCTCTTCTTTTAAAAAATTCTATTACAATGAAAGAAACTTCTACTTCATCTAAAGATAAAAGCATTTTAAAAAATGTTAAAAAGTTCAATTTAGAAGATTTTATATATAATAGTTTGATTCCACAAAATAGTATTAATACAGAAACAAAATTTTCAGAAATAATAACAAATATAAATGCAGGTTTTTGTATTCTTTTTGTTGATAGTTTACCTACTGCTTTTTGCATAGAAACCAAAGATTTAAAAGGTAGATCTGTTAGTGAACCAATTACAGAAAATATTATAAAAGGTGCTCATGAAGGTTTTGTAGAAAATTTAAGAACAAACACTTCTCTAATACGAAAAATTGTAAACAATGAAAATCTTATTATTGAAGATATTAGTATTGGTGATATAAGCAAAACCAAGGTTGCTATTTGTTATATGAAAAATATTACTAATGATGATTTAGTAGCTGAAACTAAATTTAGATTAAATAATATAAAAATTGATTATTTGTTATCTTCTGGACAATTAGAGCAATTAATTCAAGATAATCCCAAAGCATTATTTTCAGAATTAATTTCAACTGAAAGACCTGATAAAACAAGTAATTATATTTTAAGTGGAAAAGTAGCTCTTTTAATAAATGGATCTCCTTATTCAATAATTTTACCTGCAACTTTTGTTGATTTTATAACATCACCAGAAGACAATAATTTAAATTATAATTATGCTAATTTTTTAAGAATAATTAGATGTATAGCATTATTTTTTGCACTCTTACTTCCTGGACTATATGTTGCAATAACAAATTATCATCAAGAATTAATACCTTCTGAACTTTTATTTGCAATTATAAATGCACGTGAAGCAATTCCCTTTCCAGTTTTATTTGAAATATTAATTATGGAATTTTCTTTTGAACTTATACAAGAAGCAAGTGTACGTGTTCCCTCTTCTTTTAGTACAACAATTGGTATTATAGGTGCATTAATTTTAGGAGATGCTGCTGTTTCTGCAAATATAGTAAGTCCTATATTAATAATTATAGTAGCATTTACAGGAATTTGTGGATTTACAATTCCAGATTATTCATTAAAATTTTCTGTTAGAATTTTTAGATTTATATATACGATTTTAGGATATATTGCTGGCTTTTTAGGAATTACATTTGGATTTTTCTTACATTTTATCTTTTTATCATCTCAAAGTTCTTTTGGAGTTCCTTTTATATCTCCTTATGTTCCATTTATGAATTTAAGAAGTATGGACAATATTTATATACCACCTGTTTGGAAAAGAGAAAAAAGAAGTTCTTTTTTGAATACCAAAAGACCTAAATCTGAAAAACATATAAGCATGCAATGGAGGAAATATGAATAATAATTATTTACTACAAAAATTTGAAGCTATCTCTTTAATATTAATTGTTATGATAAATAAATTAATTTTAAATGTACCATATTATGTTGTATCTATCGTTGGCAGTGGCAGTATATTAAATTTAATTTTTATAGGAATTATTGATTTCATAATTTTACTTTTAATATTAAATTTATTTAAAAATTTTGGAAATTCAGATATTATAGATATTTCCAATTACTTAGGTGGCAATTTTTTTAAAACAATAATTAGTTTGATTTTTACAATATTCTTTATCGTAGTTTCTTTTATTACTTTATCTGATTTTGCAAATATGATACAAGTTATATATCTAGATAGATTTAAGAAAGTATATATTGTTATATTTTTTATTTTAGGTGCATTAATAGCAAATTTGGTTGGATTTAAATCAATTGCTAGAACAACATGTTTTGTAGTTCCGTTTACTATTATAAGTATTGTTATTGCATTTTTAGGAAGTTATAAAGGATTTAAAATCGAGCATTTTACACCTATTTTTGGTCATAATTTATATACAACTTTTATTAAAGGCAGTGTAAATGTCTTTGCAATGTATATTATTACTTACTTTTATTTTTTAAAACCTTTATTAAAGGAAGAAAAAGATTTCAAAAAAATCACTATAATATCATATATAATTTCTTGGATATTGCTTTTTCTAACAGTAGTATCTATTCTTTCTTTTCTAGGTTCTAGAAATCCAACTGAAGGTATAAATTTTCTTTATTTACTTTCTCGAGATATCGAGCTTCGGAAAATTTCTTCAAAGAACAGATGCTATATTTATTCTTATTTGGACTACTTCTATTTTTTGTTATTTAAGTATCAGTGTTTTTATTATAAATCGAATCTTAAAAAAATTAACTAATTCTACAGATGAAAAAATGTTTTCATATCCTATTTGCTCTATTTTATTTGGATTATCATTAATACCTCTTGATGTATCTCAAATAAAATTTATAGAAAATACTGTATATAAATATATGATTATTGGACTTATTTTAATTTCTTGCCTCATTATATTAATTTTAGCTAATGTAAAATTTAAACTGAAGAAGGGAAAATCTTAACATGAAAAAAATATTATTAATTATTACTTGTATTATTATGCTTTTTTCCTTAACAGGTTGTGAAACAGTTACAACAAGTGTAGATAAATATTATTATATTATAGGTTTAGGTATAGATGAAGGTGATGACAATTTATTAAAAATTAGTGCTCAAATTGCTCTTTCTTCACCTACTGAAAGTTCTTCTACATCACAATCTACTAATGCAAAAATATATTCTGTAGAAGGCGAAACTATTAATTCATGTTTTACAATATTAAATAATTATTTAAACAAAAAATTAAATCTTTCTCATTGTTCAGCTCTTATACTTTCTGAAAAAATAGCAAAAAAAGATATTGAACCTATTTTCTCTACACTTGGAAATGATACTGATATAAGAGGTACTTGTAATGTAATGGTTTCTTCTATTACAGCTTACGAATTTTTAGAAAAAGTTTCAAATTCTGGTGAAGGATTTTCAGCAAGATTTTATGATTACTTACTAAATTCTTCTGATTATACAGGCTTTTCTACAAATTCTGAATTTTCAGATTTATATATGAATTTAAAAGATGAATATGGTCAAGTTTATACTATATATACATCTGTTATCGAAAATACAACTCAAAATACTGGAATTGCAGTTTTCAAAAATAATAGAATGGTTGGAAGCATAAATATTCTTGATACCATTTCTCATTTATTAGTAACAAATGAATTACATTCTTGTATATTAACTTTTGATAGTCCATTTAAAACAGGTGAATATATTGATATGGAAATTACCAAACTTTATAAAAACACAAAAGTAAATATTTTTCTAATTAATAATTCTCCATTTATTGAAATAGACATTTACCCAAAATGTTATATTACAAGCTCTGGAAAAAATTATGATTATACAAAATCTTCTGATATAAAAAAACTTGAAAATGCTACAAATTATTATATTAAAAATATCGTAAACAATTATTTATACACTATCACTAAAGAATATGATTCTGATATAGCTGAATTTGGTAAAAAATTTACTGCAAGCTTTTTTACATTAGATGATTTTAAAAAAATTAGATGGAATGATATTTTTGTAAATACTTTCTATAATGTTAATGTTCATACAAGAATCACATCAAGTAAATTATTTAATAAACAATAAAGGAGTTGTTATGATTTTACTATTTTATATCTTTATCTTTTTCTGTTTTTTAAAAGGATTTTATTATGGAATTTTTGAATTTAAAAATCAAAAAAATAAAAAGGCTGGAACACTTGTTATTATTTTGTCTTTTTTAGGTTTAATTTTACCTATTCTTTCAATTTTTATAAGTTACTAAAAAAACACATTGGTTTGATTATTTTAAATTAAACCAATGCGTTTTTAATTTTATTTATAAATTATTTTCTACTTTCTATTTCTAATAATTTTTCTTTTAATTCTTGTTCAATATTTACAAGTTCTTTTTCAGCTTCATTACGTTTTTCTCTTCCTGCTGCTTGTATTTCTAATACTTTGTCTAATGTTGAAATTATATTTTTATTTGTTTGTTGTAATGTTTCAATATCAACAACAGCTCTTTCAGATTGTTCTGCTATTTCTATTGTTCCTTGTTTTAATAATTCGCTATTTTTCTTTAACATATCATTTGTCATATCAGTAACTTCTTTTTGAGCTCCTAAAGCATTTTTTGCATTAGTTATACCTAAAGCAATAACTATTTGATTTTTCCAAAGTGGTATTGTATTTATTAATGAACTTTGAATTTTTTCTACAAGTTCACTGTCATTATTTTGAATCATTCTTATTTGTGGAGCCATTTGAATAGAAATAATTCTTGTTGTTTTTAAATCATAAATTTTCTTTTCAAATCTATTAATCATATTTGTTAAATCATTTACTTTTTGTACATCTGTTTGATCATTTGATTCTTCAGCTATTTTTGTAAGCTCTGGTAATGTAACTGTTTTTAATTCTTCTAATTTTTTCTCTCCAGCAATTATATATAAAGAAATTTCTTTAAAATATTCTAAATTTTTTTCATACATTGAATCAAAAATTGCTATATCTTTTAACATTTGTAATTTATGATTTTCAAGTTGTTTTTCTATTTTTTCTATATTAATTTCTATTTTACTGTATCTAGCAATTAGTTTTTCTAATTGTTTTTTAGCAGAATTAAATATTCCAAAAATTCCTTTTGCTTCTTCTGTTGGTACTTTTGAATCAAAGTCTTTTATTTCTACAACAAGATCTGATAATAAGTCTCCTACTTCACCTGCTGATTTTGTTTTTACACTTTCTAATACACTATCTGAAAATTGAGATATTTTCTTTTGAGCACCCATGCCATATTGTAAAATTTGTGTTGTATCTTCTATATCAACTTTTGCTAAAAATTCATCAATTGCTTCTTTTTCTTCATCTGTTAAAAGTTCATAATTTAAAGATTTTTCAACGGTTTCTTCTGAAACTTTTTTCTCCTCCATTAAATTGTTT
Organism: uncultured Lachnospiraceae bacterium; assembly: GCA_964650305.1. GTDB lineage: Bacteria > Bacillota > Clostridia > TANB77 > CAG-508 > Scatovivens. The sequence goes on along the minus strand of CAZYST010000042.1, from coordinate 6,058 downwards.
TCTAATTCTTTTGTGTTTACTTTTGGTTCGACTTTTAATTCAAGTTTTTCTCCCATAATTCCCTCCTAATTTTATTATTTATTAATATTAATTATTGCTCAAATATGAAATTAAATTTTCATACATACTCATTTTCAAACTATTTACTGTGCTTGTTATATTTTTAGGAATACCATTTATTCCTAAACTTGAAACATCATATGTACCACCTGTTAAACCTGTTCTAAATCCATATTTAGACCAAGCTATTTGTCCTATTTCTGCATCTTCAAAAGCTTTATAATATTCATTTCCTTCATTTGTAAAAGTTGCTATACAATGTGAATTCCAAATTGTTGGAGTTGGATATAAAATTCTAATATCATCTTTTACTTGTTCAAATCCATTTGGATTTTCAGTTTTAAATTCTACTATACTTTTTTCATAATCTACTATCATCGGTGCTCCACCAAGACCTGTTTTTAAATACTTTTCAAACAAATCCGCTGGTGTATTGTTCATATATCCTGATTTAATATAAAATTCTTTTAGTTTTGGTAAATTTTCGTTCATACTTTCTTCTGTAACATTACCACCACACATTATTGATAGTAATAATCCATAATATGTAGCACCAGGTGAAGAAGTAATAGGATCTGTTGAAGCAATATTTACAGAACCATACAACATATCTAAACCAATATCAGACCATTTTTTTCCTTCTAATATGTAATTTAATAATTTTGTCATATCTGTTATATAGTATACTCCATCTTTTTCGGTAACTATTTCTTCATTAATTAGAGCATCTACTACTTCTGCCCAACTGTAAATAACAATTGGAGTATTAAGTGTTAGTCCACCATTTAAAACAGTATATCTATCTGCTTCTCCTTTTGTTTTATCTGGTTGTAATTTATAATAATCATAAAATCTTTGATCTGAACAAAACATTAAATCATATTTTGTTCCATTTTCTCTTACTAAATCTTTTACTACTAATTTTCCATTACTCCAAGAATCATATATTACATTTAATCCATATTTTTCTTGCATTATTCTTATAACATCTTCATCTGCAATAAAATCTTCTTTTCCTCCACCCGTTGCAACATAAACATCTTGTAAATTCTTAACATTTATATTTGAATCTTCATTTAAACTGTTGTCTTTATAGAATTTAACTGCAATAATAATAACTATTAAAATAATTAAAATTAATATACCTGTTCCTTTTTTATTTTTCACGAAAGTTTCCTCCTTATTTTATATCAAAATCACTTTTTGAATCTATTCCATCTGATTTTAGCATAGAATCAAATACTTTCATTTCTGCATCTGTTCCTATCATATCAGATTTATATAAATTAGCAAGTTGTATTCTAAAAGATTCTTTTATTTTTTTCATCATCTCTTCTGCATTATCCATAAATGAATTTGCATCTTCTGTTTTTAAATTTTGATTTTCAATTTCATCATATTTTATTAAAAAACTTAATGTACTAGGTAAATAATAATTAAAGAAATTTATAGCTAATTTGTACTTTTCTGGACTTTTTTCAATTGTATCTATTATTTTTTTAACTGTTGAATGTATTTCTTTTATATTTTGAATTAATTCATTATCTTCAACTTTACCCATCATTGCATAAATCTGTGCATTTTGTTTTTTTGCTTCTGCTACAACTTTCATAATGTCTTCCTTAGACATATTACCTGATTTAACTTTTATTGTCCCTTCGTTTTCTTCTGCACTATTCATAATTAAATTTCCAGCCCCATAAGCAGCTATTGCAATAACAGCTGACGGAAAAAGTGCTACATCTAAAGCTAAATATGGAATTGCAAAAAATGCTCCTCCTAATATAGCTGAAAATACAGAACCTTTTTTCATATATTTCCTCCTAATTGTACCCTCTTACTTCTTTAAATGCTTTCTTTAAATCTGATTTTCCGTCAAACACTTTAGCATTTGTAAGTTTTGATATATTTTTTAATTCTGTTTCATATGCATTTCCAAATAGTATCGAATATATTGGAATTTGCTTATTTAAAGTTGAATAATATTGATTTAAATCTGTATATTTTCCTCTATTTGAAGATCCATCTGTCATTAAAATAACAGAAACATTATATGTATTTAAATCTTCTTTATCTAATATTTCTAAAGCTTTTATTGCAGTATCATAAATATCTGTTGATCCTTGCGGTGTTAGACTTCTTATTTTACTTATTAGTTCATTTGTTTGCGAACCATCTTTTGTATCCCAAATATCTATTACATTTGTACTAAATGGAATAACTGTTATCTTATCTTTTTCAGTAAATTGCAATAAATCTTGTTCTGCTAATTCAGAAGTTAATATATATTCCATAGCATTAATTAATTGATTATATCCATCGCCTCTCATACTGCCAGAATAATCTAAGCAAAATACTGTGTGTATTGGCTTTCTAAGTTCATTTTGATATATTTGAAGTGATGCTTTTATAATTTCTGTATTTGGAAATTTTATTGGCACTATATATTTTGTAGTATCTATTCCCCAGTCTGGATTGAAAACATCTTTATTTACATTATCATTTATTCCACCATACCAAGTTCTTCTACCCAAGTCAGCTAATTTTTCTTGCCCTTCATCACTTAATAAATAATTCTGAATTTTTTTAAAAATTTCTTTTTTAGTTTCATCTTTATTATCAATATATGCAAATGGAGAATCTGAAATTGATACACCATCTATTGGATATAATGCATAAAGCGGCTCTCTTCCATTTGAAATTAATTTTCTATTTAAATTAATTATAGACATTTCATATGTAACTACTGCTTCATATGAATCATTTCCATTAATAAATAATTCTTCTAAAAAATCTTCATTTCCAGATGAACGTTCCATTCCAGAAAATAAAGATGTTAAATTTTGTTTTAAACCTTGATTTTGTAAATATTCTTCTCTTATTACTTCTGGATTTCCAAGTAATGCACTTAAAAATCCTAAATATGCTGTTGCTCCTGAATTTGTTTGTGTAGGATTGGGCATCGTAAATTTTAAATTTCCATTATATATTTCATTTATAATTTCACTTGTTGTTATATTTCTATCTATAAAACCTAATTCTTCTGCTTTAGATCTTTTTATAGCAAATACTACTGGATTTACACTTATAGATTTTGAATCAGTAATACTTATATCTTGACTATCTATCATGTATAACCATATTGAATTAGAAGCCCAAACTGCATCATATTTTTCACCAGAGTTTATTTTTTCCATTATCTCTAATGTACCAGCATATTCAATGTCAATTTCTATATTATTATCATTTGCAAATTCAGTTAGCATTTTTTCTGCATCTGCATTTTCTGAGCTTGCAATTATTTTAAAAAATTTTCCTTCATTTTCAGTATAACTTTTTATTACATTTGTTACTTTACTAGTATTTTCAAAAATAACACATGTAACAATAAATAATATTAAAATTGTAGAAAGACCTATAAATTTTAAAGCTCTGCTATTACTTGACATTTTATTTCTCCTTTTCATTATATCATATTGAAATTTTATTTTATTTTTATTTATTTGTAAATAGCTTTAGTATTTTTTTATTTTATATTTAGTGTTTTTCTATTTTACTTTTTGTTTGCGAAGAACATTTTATCATTGCATATATTATTATTCCTGTAATTCCAAACACTATAAAATACACACTTAAATTTGAAAAATAATACAAAAATTCTCTCATAATATTTTGTATAAAACTTGTTAAAGATTTTGCAATTATAAGTAAATTATCTATATCTACTTTTTTTAAAAATATATAATCAAATAATTTTAATAATATTCCAGAAGAAAGAACTGATATTGATATATAATTTAAAACATTTATTAATGATTTGATATTCATTACAAATAAAACAAATATTAATATAACACCTATTATTATCGGTAAATCTTGAACTTTCATAAAAATATTATTTATTTTTAAATAATATTCTCTTGACATTTCAATTAAAGTATTTGAAACTTTTACATTGCTTTTATACGAATCAATTATTAATTTTTTAAATTTATTCACATTTTCTTTTTCTGATTTTGATAATGTTATATTTTCATTTTCAAGATATAAATTTATTTTATTATCTAAATTTTCGTTTATTTTTTCATCACTTAATTTAATTTCTTTACCTTCATAAATGTAAGTTAAAATAGAATTTATATCATTTTTTATATCATCTTCTGTATACAAATCTTTTATAGTATCTTCTGGTAAACCAGATTGATAAATATAATCCTCAAACCCATTATATATTTCTTGTGATATTTGAGTATAAAATTTTGTTTCTTCTAATCTTTTTATCATATTTTCTTTATCAAATATTTTCTCTGATAAAAAGTTAAATAAAAATCCTAAAATTATAATAAAAATTAGAAGAAATGAAATTAATATATTAAATATTTCTTTTACAACTTTCATATATTTCCTCCTGATTTTCCACCGGAGATGCATATACAACATATCTTTGATATGCATGACCTATATTATTAATAGGGTAACAAGTATAAATCATTAAAATTTCTTTTTCATCTTGTATTGGAACTAAATCAACTTGCCTTTCATTTATAATTTTTGTATCATAAACTTCATATTTAAAAATTCCATAACTAGTTTCTACTTCAATAATATCTCCATTTACAAGTTCTGGTAATCTTCTTAAAAAAGCCTTAAAATTGTGTCCCATATATATTACACTTCCACCCTCACCCGGAAAATATGATGAACTATCATGACCTATTCCATTTTTTAAAACAGTATAAGATTCTCCAAAATATATTGGTAAATTTAAATCTATTTTTTCTATTTTTAAATTTCCATATTTAGTTCCATATGCAGGATAATTTATTAATTGATTTTCTTGTAATTCTGGTTCTACTTCTACCGTATCTGTTTTTACAGTAAGTAATTGTAAAAAGTCTATTGCCAATCTAAAATACTCTTCTCCAAATCTTACTAAAAAAACACTTATTATACTTACAAATATAAAAGCAACTATTATTGAAATAATAGCTGCTTTTATAAAATTTATAAAACTTTTTTTCATTAATTAGCTTCTTTTTCTTATAACTAATATTACAGCAACGGCAATTATTGCTATAGTTGGTATAATATATAATAAGTAGTTTGCACCTGTATAAACTAAAGTTCCACTAGTTTGTGATACACCTGATGAAGCTACATTTGATTTTACATATGCTGCATATGAACCGGCTGCAATATCTTTTCCAGTTTCTTTTTCTGTTAATGTAACTGTTTTATCTTTTGTGTTAACAGTTACTATTAACCCAACTTTTTCTCCTGCTGATTTTAATAATGATACTATTTTTGATTTTACAGCATCACTTACTTGATCTGCTTTTGTTGCACCTGTTGCAGTAATTTGTCTTTTTGCTTCTTCTATATCTTCTTTTACAGAAGCTGCAACATCATCTGAAACAGGATTTTCTGTTAAATATTTTGTTATAGCATTTTTTTGATCATTTGAAAATTTATATGTTTCACCATTTACAACTTGATCACTTGTTACATAACTTATTAAATCTGAATTTGAAAATGCATTAACAGATACTGACATTGCAACTACAGCCAAAGTTACAATTGACATAACTAACAATTTTGAAATTTTATTCATTCTACTTATCCCCTTTTCGTATATTATTTTAACTGATTTTATTCTAGCACTAATTTATTTTGATGACAAGCATTTTTTATTTTAATTTATATTTATTTTCATATTCTATGTTTTTACATGGTTTGAATATATAATATTTAAAATTGAGTTCGACATTCTATTTATATTATTTTTTCTTACTAGTTATCGTAGCAATATATTTTGAATTTTTTTCGAATTAATTGCGTTTGGAGAACGGAAATTTGAAATATTATATATTCAAACTTTTATTATAAGCAATATATTTTGAATTTTTATTACAATAAACAAAAAATAAATAGATATTTTTCATTTTTGTTATATTACAATTGATGTGAAACAAAATTAAATAAAAATAGAATAAGTGAT
>CAZYST010000041.1:0-11823 GCA_964650305.1 uncultured Lachnospiraceae bacterium | reverse complement strand
TCCGTTGTCAATGTTCCATATTTCTTTTTAGAAGCTGCACAAAGTATAACTGACACTACACAGTTTCTAAAGAAACCCACACTACCACCTGCGTGTAATTGTTCTACCCTTTCATTATCAGGGAGCTTATGATTCTTCTTCCGAATCTGTACCAAGTATAACTGTTCTCTTACCTCTGCTAAAGTAACCTGCACTCTTATCAGTGGGAGCAGTACTCTTATTCCGGTATATCTCCCAAATCGTATATGCAAAAATAGCCGGATGGCATTTAAAATGCAACCCGACTATTTCAGCCTAATTTTCATATTTTATTTGTATTATTAAGACTACATATTTGATGACAATTCATCAATACTGATAAACTCCTGTTCTTGTTTTGTCTCTGCTTGAGAAGCATATATTTTTACCAACTGAGTTATCTTCCTGTTTGCCTTCCAACCGGATATGTTTTCCAAAAATTTCTTGCCATTCTCAGCCACAAAATAAACATTTCTGTCATTATTTATGTAACAAATGGCTGCTTCACTTTGGAAATCAGTAATGCCTCCAACGGTACAGATAAAACCACCTTCTGAATCCGTGGCAAATACATCTATCCGAGGTACTGCATAAAAATCTATCTTTGGCACACAGTCATCAAAAATAAAATGTATGTCATAGTCCTGTGCGAATCTCTCATATTCTTTGTTTTTTACAGAAACAGGTATGGAATAAATACTCGCTCCCGCCTGAATCACTTCTGCCTCTCTTGCAAAAACACTTACACAATCTCCTGCTGAATTATCAAAATATATTTTTTTCATATTTACTGTACCTTTGCGTATCCTGAATAGGCAACTCTAGTTCTCCACTGCCCTAGTTTTTTCAGCATCTCTTGCTTCCGCCTGATATGTATCCTTCCAATTACGATTCATAATCTCCATAATCTCATTCGCTGTGTATAACGGTCCACCCGGATACTCACAGAATATTCTCTCTCCATTGTAATCAGGATGATTTCTCTTATATATCTCCTCATAAGAAACCTGCTCTGCTTTCAATTTTTCCTCATTCGCAGCTATAAGTTCCATCTGCATCTGATGCATTTCTTCTGCCGTGTAAACTCTGTTTCCTAAAGGATTTGTATATTTTGCCCACTGTATTTTGTCTTTATCAATATACATAGAATCTCCTACGGTAATGGAATAATCAGGAACTCCTTTATTTGTTTCATTGATAAACTCCATAAATCCAGCCATATCAATCTCATCATTCAAAAAATCATTCCAGAAGTTCTCATGAGCTGCGAAACGCATATTCCAGTCTGAAGGGAACTGTCCGATAAATTCCATTACTTTATCATACTGCTCCTTATTCTCAAATGTAATAGCCCACTCATAACCTTCGGTCTGTCCGGCTTTTCTACAAAAAATGCCTTCCTCAGTATACCATGTGATATAACGGATATCGTCATCATCTGGCTCAGCAGTTTCATACACGCAGGAAGTGGATTCTGTGATTAATAAAGTACTTGCATCATTAGTAACCATACCTTCTTTTTTGTCTTCCTCTGCCTCTTTTCTTGCTTGCTCTTCTTTCATCAACTCCTGAATTGCTTCTTCAACGGAATCAAACTTATCAAGGAACTCCTCTCACTCTTTTTCTGTAAAGGACTGTGCACCAATTTGATAGCTTGGTTCCGTATCACCGTTCTGGATTTTTACAAAAATCTCATTTATCTTTTCTTCCAAAACTTTTACATAATCCACCGTTTCCTCAGCATCCACGGTATCCACACCTGTTAAACCTTCCAGTTTCTCAATAAATGCCCTGTAAAATTCCTTTTCCTGTTCTCTGTACTTAATGACCTCTTCACTGTGCTGATTGTCCAGTATAAGAGGATTTTCCAGGTCATACAGCATCTGCCTTGCTGCCTGTAATGCGGATGCTACTGAACCGCCAAATACATCCATATAATTTGCTACACCGTTCTGTCTGTTCTCTACCTGCCTCACATGAATTTGGGAAATATGATTCCTTTTTCCCTTTCCACTATATTCATAGTATCCTGTTTCCTCTGCCGTCTCCTGAAATGCCTTCCTCACTTCTTCTGGGGCATTTGGTGCAAATCGGGAAAAGTCTATATTACGTTCTTCTTTTACTTCTTTCTTCTCTGTATAAGTAGCAAAGAAATCAAAAAGAGACTTGCAATCCTCTGCCTGATTCTCTATTCCAGCATCCTGATACACCTGTATCATCTTCTCCATGATAAATGTCCAGTCAAATTTTTCATTCAAAAACACATCACCACCAGAAAGACTGCCACAATATCCGATACTGCTGGCATTTTCTCCATATACTTCCAACTGCTGATGAGAACCAAAAGTTCCACCATCTGTAATACCCATCTTATCGGTGTAACTGAGTAATGCGAACATCTCAAGCTGTGTGGCATTATTCGGATTAACCTTATTCACTTCCACGTTATAAATCACCTTTTTGCCACCAAGATTGGAAACTACCTGCACAATGGGATTGTCCGGTGTGGATTTGTTACTGAATTTAGCTCTCATTCCATAAGTAACAGACTTTCCCTCCTCTGGTACCATCGTAAGACCTAAAAACTCTCCTTCATCCTCTGTTTCCGCTATGGACACCGTCCCTGTCTGTTGTGTTTCGTTTGCAGATACGTTACTGTTCATATGATCTCTAACAGCACTTACTCCACGTGACATCCATGCTTGATAAACATCTTGATACGTTGCTGTTCCTGTATTTTTTTGATTCGTTACCGTTTCCTTTGAAAAATAACTGCGTTCAAAGCTCGTAGCACCAGTACTCTTTTTCACATTTGTACGATTCTGATACTGCGCATAGTACCTGTTATTCAAACTATTTCCTACATTCATCTTAATCTCCTCTGTCCTTTTCCATATATCCTTATTTTTGATTCTTAGCTGCGTAGTCAAGTAAACTCTGTACCCACTTATCCATTGCCAGGTAAGAATCCCAATTCCCCAATGTCTTGTAATCCTCCATGACCGCCTGTGCATAGGAAATATAATCTGCTTTCTCAAAGCAACTGCCACAATTTGCGTTCTCCCGCACCACTACTGCACGCAGATAATCCTTTGGAGAAGTGTATCCGCTTTCCACATTCAGAACCATCAACTCATTAAAACTACAATTCTTTGGATCAATTTTACTTGCATCCACCGCTTCTTCAAACTCATTGCCGTTTGCATCAATTCCCTTAATCATATACATAGGGTGTTCCGTAGAATAGTTTTCTGCTTTATAAATATTTACGGATTCCCCTGTCTTTGGACTGGCATAAGACATTAGGGCATCGGAATATAATGCTGTTTGGACAAACTCTGATTCTCTGGCTGGATAGCCGATAAAAATACCTGATATGCTACATTTTTGATTATGCCCTTTGTTTCAGGCTTCGTGGCAGTTTCTTTGGAATAATTATTTACTCCTGCAACTGCCATAACATCTACCTCCTCCTTAGTACACATTAAATCTCAAACTCATTATATTTCTTACGCTTTCATATCAAAAGATGGATTTTCTTCTAAATAATCTGGCAATTTTTCCAAATCCGCCTGCTGATTGTTCTTTATGGTACGATACTCATCAAAATAAATTTCATAAAACGCTCTTTCCTTCTCACGTTCAGCCGGAGTCCTTTCACACGCCCATCCATATCCTGAGCCTAGATATGTCAGTGCTTTTGTTCCCTGATAATAAATATCTGCACCATATCCTCCACTTGTCAAAATTGGACACACCAATGTGCCGCTTCTTGCCAAAGGAATCTTCTTTTCAGCAAGATTGCATTTATCACTTTCTGCCTTCTCCAAAAAATAAAGCAGTGACATTTCACCAATTCCCTGACATTTCGGATTGCGATCTGAACTTTTTACTGCATTTTTTGCCTGTTGGTATAATGCCTTTCTGTTTGGTGATACATCCGACATATATTCTGCACATAACACAGTTCTCTTTCTATGAATACTTTCCAACTCTGACTTACTTGTAGTATTGGCAGCTTTCCGAGCCAGTTCCTTAATCTCATCAACAAACTCAGCCTGTGTCTTATTACTTTTCTTTGCACTTGGAATCATCGCCCAATCAGGTTCTCCCCCCATGCAATGATACACCGTATTTTGTATTCGTAGAATTAGTGGCGTTTGAAATAGCAATTCCCATGAATCCACCTCACATCCGCAATTTCTCAGATTTTTATGCCATTCTGTACCAATTTCCATCCTTTAAGAGTTCTGCCATTTTTTCTTCATATCTTTTAACTGCAGCCTGCTGAATGGAACTTGGTACAACATAATCGTTGCCGACTTCCCTTATTTTTCCATGTACCAGTTCGCAATGTGTCCCATTGATCACAAACTCTCTGCTCGTATCCACTCCCTGCGATGAAAGAAATTCTAAAATATAATCGGTATATATATCCGTCGTACTAGAAAACCACTGCTGGTCTGCAAAATGAAGTAAAGAACCCAGACCGCCTACCATCATATTAGTTCTTTCATCATCTGCAAGACTTCCATTTCCATATCCTTCACCCCAAATGCAATCTTCCATCACAGTCATGCTATACCCATTGCCTAAATCAAATTTACTTCCAACTCCAATCGTAATACTATTGGTCTCAGGATCGTACGGTTTTGATTCTGTGGTTCTAAATGGCTGTTCTATTGTGCCAAAAATCTTAATCTCAGACGGAAGATATGACATACCTGTATATGCAGTAAATGATTTCTGCCCATTTACATAAAAAGACGTTTTCGTTGCACTTTCTATATCTGCTGTAATTTCAACTTCCTCATTATTGGCAAATGGATTTTGTCCGGTCATTCCGGTTCCATATACATACAGCATTCTTTCAAACTGATACCTTGTATGTGCATCAAAATGATTCAGTGTTTCTGTATCTTCCCCTTTTACCTCTCCATTGAAAAAATCAACAAATTCGTTTTTACTGCCATCTTTTGTAGATGCCTTATTTGTCTTTGCATTGTAAATGAAGTTATATGAACTTCCTACTCCTGTTACATTCATAAATTTACTCTCCTTCCAAAACTAAGTTGCTATTATTCTTTTTACCTCAAAGTCCACTTACATCTATACTTTAAAATCCTTGTCGGGGTGCAGGGTGGAAAGCCCTGCTGGGGTCCACTTACATCTATACTTTAAAATCCAGTCCACCTAGAACATTTATGCTTTCCTATCAAAATGACTTTGTGATACTACATTTTCATCCATAAAATCTGTCTTTTCCGTACTCTTTAATGCCTTTCTTGCATCACAATAAGCCTCGTAATAAGTTGATTTTAATGCCGAATGCACCTGTGACTCTGCTTTTGTTTCTTTCTCATGCCAGCCTACTCCCTCGGTGTAGGTCAAAACTTCTTCCCCGCCTTCGTTATATACATGAAGTGCCGATCCGGTTCCTTTTCCTTGATATTCTGCTTCATACGGTATCCCGAACATAATACAAAGCCATCGTTTATCCGCTTCCTCAACTTCTTTCATTGCAGACATATTACCGGACATGGATTGTGTTAATTTTCCCATTAAAGCGGCTCTGTTCGGTGCTACTTTGCCGACTTCCGCCTTCCGTAAATTCATAAACTCATTTCCCATATACACGTTGTGCTGTGCATCTTTTTTTGCCAGTTCCACAATTTTTTCTTTTAAGGAATCTGTTAATTTCCATTTGCTTTTTTCCGATGTCCCGACAACACTTTTCACCGAGCTTCCATACAGCTTTGTGGTGCTGAAATGATTTGATATATCCACGTTTCCATCCCCCTTTCTGCAATATTTTCCGTTGTACCATTTTACCGCTTTTTATACTGCCACCTGTGTTATATGCCCTGATACTTAAGTTGCTTATGCAAAAATGCTGATATTCGCAAGCAAGCTCTTTATATCCACAGCATTTCCTTTGTTCTGTGAATACAGATTTAAGAAACTCTGTCTTGCGTTAGAAAGTTTTTCTGCAATATTGTCTGGAATTTTTTCTTTGCTCATAGTTTCATGCGTTTCCTGCATCTTCTGTAAATTTTCAGATTTATTATGGGTTGTGGAATTTATTTTTTCCATTGTATCTTGAAATGCTTTTTTTGCAATCGCAGACTGCTTTGCCTGTGTTTCATAGAAAGAGGCATATCCATCACATGCTCTGTCAAAAGCCGCAAGTTCTTCCTCCAGTGACAGCCTGCGATAACCGTTCTCCTCATTTTCGTCCATCACATAATGACTTACACTGCCATCTTTATACCCCTGTACGATTTCGTCATATATACTCGCATAAGCTTCCAACAGGTCAGAACCTTTTTCTTCCCATGTGCGATAACCTTCTTTGCCTTCCTTATACTGAGCCAACTTATTTCCAATTACAAAAACATAGTCCGCCTCATAGAAATTTTTATTACCAATATCTATAATACGTTCCCTTTCCTTTAACATCTCCTCATAAGTGATATTATTCTGACTTTGAACCTGACTTCTATATGCCTGCTTTCCTTCCTCCGAAATGGTAATTTGTACGGAATACCCATCTGCCTTTTTCGAGGTGTTTTCCCCAAACACCTTATTACTTCTGTTTGCTATATCATAAGATGTTGCAATCAGACTGTTATTTAAAGTAATATTGTTTACTGCCATAATGTCCTCCTTGAAATTTATTTAAAATCCATTGCCAGTGGATTCATTTCTTAACCCTTATATCGTCAATTTCCCCTCATTTTTTATCCGTATTGCAGAACTGGAAATTTTCATTGCAGAATTGGAAATCAAAAAAGCAGACACGCCTACACGCACCTGCTTTGCTGATTCGATATTAAAATGGCAACCTTAAAATTCTTTTCATCATGTCTTATGACACAGGAACCATCATATTTTTCCACCGTATCCGTAATGTTTTCAAGTCCGATTCCATGTCTGTCCGCATCCTCAGTCTTTGTTGTCAAAAATTTGTTTTCTGACATTACCGGCTCTCTTGAAAATGTATTGATAACCGACAAGATGATCTGCTCTCCCTCTATGACGAATTTCAACTTAATCACAGCATCTTCACACTGCTCGGCTGCTTCTATTGCGTTGTTTAAGAGGTTGGACAAAATCAGAACAATATCCTCATCCTGTATTTGCAGAGTGGATAAATCATTTATCTTCACCACAAATAAAATTCCCTTTTTTCTTATTTCCTGATACTTAGAATTTAAGATTGCATTCACTATCACATTATTGGTATCTATAACATCTGTATTCTGCATAATTTCTTGATTATACTCCTTCAAATAATGATTAATCTCATCCACTCTATTTTCACGAGCCAAAGCTGCAATAAATGTCAACTGATTTTTAAACTCATGCTCCCGTTTTCTTTGTTTTTCATAATTTTCTGAAATAGTTCGATACATTCCAGTTTCATGTTTCACACGTTCTAACACAATCTGGTTTTCTCTGAGTTTTGCCTCTCTGCTCAAAATATCGTTGATTAAATAAAACACCAAAAGATTCATAACAAGGAGTCCAAATGCAATGCCGAGCAAAGCATTTTTCTGATTATCTCCTTCCGGAACACCATAGACTGCCATAAGTATCATAATAATGATTATAGTAAACACAGGAAACACGATAAAGCGAAGCCATTCTGTTACCTTTAACATATCTGAGGATTTCTTCACAATACATCTTTTCAGGCACATAATAAAAAGAAGCATAAATATCTGGCTCAATACTACCATCAACAAAAATACCAAAGGTTCGGCATACAGTTCTTTCGTGATTTCACCTAAACATCTCGCTGCCAGTAAAATAGCACTATAATCCGCTATGAACCCAAGTCCCTGATACAGCAAAACAAAAATTGCCAGTTTAACATAAGTCTGTCTGTAACAAATTCTCATACAAACGGTAGACACAATGATAATTGCCATCTGCTTAAAAAGCATATTATCATCTAACACTACAGAAAGTACATACTCGGCAATACCAAATCCTAACATTGCCCCAAAACGATACCAAACTTTCCGTAATATTCTTCTCTCTGCAAATATTTCAATAAACATACTGCACAGAAGCACATAGATGGTTGAATATAAACAACTATAAATATGTATTCCCATTAAATTTCACCCCGATAGCAAACGAACTCATTTTTTGTTTCCAAATATCTTGCCTTAGATATAGCAAGACTTTTTCCATCGGAAAGTATTGCCTGATAACGCTCCACACTCTTTACATACTTAAAATTTACTAAAAAACTTTTATGAATCCGGGAAAATCCGGATTCTTTCAGCAAATCGTCTATCTCATCCAGTTTTGCATACATCGTATATTTCGCTTTATCTTTTCCTGCCATATAAAAGCTTAGCTTATGCAGATTACTCTCTATATAAATAAGATCCTCCAGACAGATTTCCTTTTTCCCCTCTTGAAATTCAAAGGTTATATGATGTTCTTCATAGTCTATCTTATACAGGATTGTTTCTAAACACTCTTTGATTTCCCTATCCAGATATTTATCATCTTTCAACAGATAACGCACTGCATTTACTTTGTAGCCTGCTGGTGCATAAGCGATAAATGCCGTAACAAAAACAAGATAAATATCTTCCGTTACTTTCCGGATTTCCTTTGCTGTTTCAATTCCATCCAGTTCTTTCATGTTAATATCTAAAAATATAATATCATACTGCAAAACTTCTTCTTTTTGTTTCAAAAGTTCTACACCGGAGGAATACAAATCTATCTCGTACCCGTAGGATTTACTTTTCATATATTCTGCTATCAGTTGTTTTTCTCTTATCCTGAAATATTCATCATCATCACATATTGCAATACGAAACATCTTTGCCACCTCCTTCGCATCATACTTTATATCGGCAATATTGTCATAAAAAATCAAGCCCAATAATCTATGATTATATTCATAATTTTATCAAAAACACAAGTCCTAAAACATAATTGGGAATTTTATTACAGAATTGGTAATATATTATTTGATATTTTGAAAATTCACATAATAAAAGGAAGTCCATCAACTTTCTGATAAACTCCCGCCACATCACTATTACAAATAATAATTCATATCTTCCTGTAGGTATGAGTAATATTCTTCCTGCATTTCTGCTTTAATTTCATTCATGGTATTTAATTCATTGGCAATTCCATCTAAAATATTATTCAATGCCTCCAAGAAATCTCCTGTTTCAATGAAATCAAATCTTTTGTTATGTAAAAAATAAGGCTGTATACTACTTGACATCGGATACCTGAACTTATTTGCATCGCTGTCAATCGTATGCAACTGCATACAATAGTCCTCAATTACTTCAATATATTTTTCTCCATCACTATTGTATTTTAATACATAAGGCTTAATATTCTTCCACATTCCTTCAATACTATGTTTGTTATCTAACATTATTTTGCACTTTTTCTGAAAATCTTCACCTGTTTCTTCAAACCAAATAGCCTTTAAACTCAGCTCTACACAATTTCTATACAAATAACACATTGGCAGAAACAATCGTTCTTTAAAATCTGCATTTTCTTTATCCGTTTGCATTTTCATATACCACTTCAAATAATTTGCAGTCTCCAAATATGCTTCTGTATACGGATAAAATACTTCCCTGCTATATTTGTATCCTACAACCGACTGGCTGTAATAATAACCACCTTTTTCAATAAAAATCGGTTTTACATCTTTCCACTCTGCCGCACTCTCTGTTTCCTTTTTATACCACTTTTGAATAATTTCATATGCTGCTTCAAATTTATTTGCAAACTTTACCAAAT
Source organism: uncultured Lachnospiraceae bacterium (assembly GCA_964650305.1). Classification (GTDB taxonomy): domain Bacteria; phylum Bacillota; class Clostridia; order TANB77; family CAG-508; genus Scatovivens. Next base: position 2,004 of record CAZYST010000041.1, on the reverse strand, counting down.
CAATATCTATTTGCTCATTAAATACCGGTTTTACTACAAATTTTCCTCCCAGTCCCCATTCGTCTTTTTCCCATACAATATGAAACGGATAACGGAATGAATCAGATTCCCTGTCTGTTTTTGTCAAATCCGCAAAATATTTTTCCATCCATTCAATTTCTTCTTCCGGTCTCTTTACCGTACTTTTCTCTTTCACTACAGACAAAATTTCAAACAGATTATGTCGTGTATCTTTTATCAATCTTTGTCTTTCCGCTTTGTCCTCAATATATTGAAATCCGATTGCTTTCAATCCGAGTTCTATACAATGACGATACAGGAATGCAATCGGGAAAAAATACATATCTAACTTTCCATGATTAGGATGTTCTGCATACAATATAAACTCTGTTATCATATGTGCAGCTTCAAAAAAATTCTCAGCATACTTGAAAAGAGTTTCTTCCAACTCTACCGGTGCCATTACTTTTACTACATATTTTGATTTTTTATCAACCGTATTTATTTTTTTACCCCTTACCGGACTGATTGTTGTAATCAGGTTATATGGTATCTCCAAATTTATTCCTTCTTTCCCATTATCAACAGAGCATATGAACCTCATAATCCATATGCCCTGTTGATTTCATTATTATATTTTCTTACCCTCATTTAGTTGTCTGTCAACATCCCTTCCTGCATACATAACACGAAGAACTGTTACAATCTTAGTCTCCTTATCTGGAATATAAAATACCAGATAGTTATCAACAGGCATTACCCTCAATCCTCTGCCATGCCAGGGTTCTTTTTCGTATGCCCTGAATTTTTCCGGAAATGTTTCCAGCTTCAGCATCCCCTGCTCAAGTCTGTCAAGCTGTCCTGCGGCATTTTCCGGTGACAGCAATTCAAAAGCAATATATTCGTATATTCCCCTTAAATCACTGTCCGCCTGCTTTGTCGTAATTACTTCATACATCATATACCGTAATCCTTACGAATATCAGCAAATGCCTGTCTTGCCGGCTTTGTTCTTCCTGCTTCCATATCCGCAAATCCTTTCTCCAGTTCTGCGTCTAATTCTGTCTGTGTCATTTCCGCCACACTGACAGGTCTTGACGAAGGTATCTTCACCTCAAACGGAAGTCCTCTGTTTAAAATAATCTGCTTATAAAACATATTGATTGCATTGGATGCCGGAATGCCAAGTGCCGACAAAATACTTTCTGCCTGCTCTTTTACCTCCGGTTCTATTCTTGCGTACAAATTTGCTGATTTTGCTGCCATAGTACATCGCTCCTTCCTGATAGATAGTTTCTCTTTTTATGATTATATTATACCAGTTTGTGCGTACATGAGCAATACATTTCTGTCATTCGATTCTTTTGACCTTTTTGACCTTTTTGACCTTTTTAGATCCTTTTTTATGATGAGCATACCCTATCAAAACAATGATTAACTCATTTTTTCAGTTGACTTTCCCAAAATCAACTGAATTTTTTAATTATGTTGCTCTTTTTTCATTGACTTTTTCAATTAGCATTTCTTCTCCAACAGATACTCTGAAAAAAGTTCATTGATTTCTTCAAGTACGTTTCATAATATTAACTGACTTCTTCAATGGTTTTACCGAAAGTTCATTGAAAAAGTCAATTAGTTGACTAAAATAGCAAGGGTTTTAGGGATTTCCCTAACCAGAATGCACTTGTATTACAAAGTGCGTATCTGGCAAATTCCCCATCAAAGAAGTCTGTCAATCGCTTTGTTTCCCTCTCGTATGGCTGTCTGACATAACTCCTCTGTCTGTTGTACCATGACATAGGTGTGGTTTTACGCACTCACAAATGCAGGAATAGCTTACAGTTAAAAAAGGCACTCATCAGATTTCTCCAACAAATACCTTTTCCTAACTTATATATGGTTACTAATGAAACTTCAGCACAATCTCCCTCATCACGATTTCCTCCGCCTGATATTGTCAATATCGGTTTACGCTTTTTTCACAAGGATGTTCGACCTTATGCA
>CAZYST010000040.1:0-13073 GCA_964650305.1 uncultured Lachnospiraceae bacterium | reverse complement strand
GCAATTTAATTATATTTTTTTATTTTCTTGTTTCACATCATTGACACAACAACACTTTTAGTTAAAAAATTTTTTTCTATGATATTGACAATAAAAAAACTTAAACATATAATGAATATATGAACAGTTATTCATATATTCAAATAAAGGAGAAAAATATGGAAGAAAATATTGAATGTGAAATACTTTCTGTAAACCAGGAAAATGTTAAAAGAATTAAAGAAAAAATACCAGAAGATGGCAAAATATTTGATTTAGCAGAACTTTTTAAAGTTTTTGGAGATTCAACAAGAATGAAAATTATTTGTGCATTATTAGAAGACGAATTATGTGTATGTGACATAGCGGAAATAACAAATTCAACTCCATCTGCTATATCACATCAATTAAGAGTTTTAAAACAAGCTAAGCTTGTGAAATATAGAAAAGAAGGAAAAACAGTATATTATTCATTAGATGATGATCATGTTAAAGAAATTTATGAGAAAGGTCGTGAACATATTGAAGAAGTATGAGTTTTTATTAGAGAATTTGGACTGTCCTAATTGTGCAAATAAAATACAAGAAAAAATATCAAAATTAGAAGGTGTAAAAGATGTAAATGTAAATTTTAGCAAATTAAAATTAACATATAAAACAGATACAGTTTCTAAAGAAGAAATAGAAAATATTATAGTTTCAATGGAACCAGAAGTAGTTATGAAAGAATATACATCTTCAAAAATTGAAAATGAAAATTCTAAAATAAATATTCAAATAATTAGACTTATAATAGGAATAATGTTTACTATTTTGGGAACATTTACAATTTATAATGAAATTTTAAGAGAAGTATTTATAATAACTGCGTATTTGACTTTATTATATAGAACTATGAAAAATGCAATAATACTACTTAGAAAAAATAAAAGTATTGATGAAAGCTTTCTTATAACAATATCTTGTTTGGGTGCATATTTTATAGGAGAAAGATTTGAAGGCTTAATGGTTATAATTTTATATGAAATTGGAAAAATTTTAGAAAATAAAGCTGTTAATAAAACTAGAAAATCAATAGCAGATCTTATGAATATAAAACCTGAATATGCAAATGTAAAAAGAAATGATAATATAGAAAAAGTTGAACCAGAAAATGTTTTAATTGGTGAAATAATAGTAATAAAGCAAGGTGAAAAAATACCATTAGATGGAAAAATAATAAAGGGTAAAACATCACTAAACACGGCATCACTTACAGGAGAAAGCAAACTTAGAAAAGTTAAAGTAGGAGATGAAGTTTTATCTGGAAGTATAAATACAGAAGATGTAATTGAAGTAGAAGTAACAGAAAAATATGAAAATAGTACAGTAAGTAAAATTTTAGAATTAGTTGAAAATGCTTCAGATAAAAAAGCTAAAACAGAAACTTTCGTAAACAAAGCAGCAAAAATATATACACCGATTGTAATAAGCTTGGCTCTGATTGTAGGAATATTTTTACCAATAATAACTGATGTAACATATAAAGAAAGTATATATAGAGCATTAGTATTTTTAGTAATATCATGTCCATGTGCAATTGCAATTTCAGTACCACTTAGTTATTTTTCAGGAATAGGAAAAGCATCTAAAGAGGGTGTATTAATAAAAGGTAGTGATTATTTAGATTTATTAAAAGATGTAAAAGAAATTGTTTTTGATAAAACAGGAACTTTAACAGAAGGAAAATTTGGAATAGAAAAAATAGAATTATTATCAAATAATTATACACAAGATGATCTAGAAAAATATTTAGTATTAGGAGAAAGCTTTTCTAATCATCCAATTGCTAAATCAATTTTAAATGAAATAAAAATAGAATCATTGGTAAAAGATGAAGTAAAAGATTATAAAGAAATATCCGGAAAAGGATTAAAATATAATTATAAAAATAAAAATATATTAATTGGTAATGAAGAACTAGTAGAATACACTGAAGATAAAAAAGATGCTAATACAAGAATTTTTGTAAAAGTTGATAATGACATTATAGGATATGTAAGTTTAGCAGATAAAATAAAAGAGGGAACTAAAACTGCAATAGTGAATTTAAATTCATATGGAATAAAAACAAAAATGTTTACAGGAGATAATTTGGAAGTTGCTAAAAAGGTTGCAAATAAAATAGGAATAAAAGAAATTAAAGCAGAAATGCTACCAACAGATAAATATAATGAAATAGAAAAATTAATAGAAGAGAATAATTCAGAAGATTATAAAATAGCTTTTGTAGGAGATGGAATAAATGATTCACCAGTACTTGCAATAGCAGATGTTGGTATTTCAATGGGTGGTGTAGGTTCACAATCTGCAATAGAAGCTTCAGATATAGTTATTATGACAGATAAAATAGAAAGAATTTTAGAAGCTATAAAAATTTCTAAAAAAACAACAAAAATAATAAAAGAAAATTTGATTTTTGCTATAGTGGTAAAAGTTTTAATATTATCTTTAAGTGCATTAGGTTTAGCAAATATGTGGGAAGCTATATTTGCAGATGTAGGTGTAACATTAATTACTATATTTAATACATTAAGAATTTTAAAATAAAAGAAAGTCCCCATAATGATTAGCTCATTATGGGGATCTTGCGTTTTAGAGAAGCTTTAAGAAATCAATCGGACAGAAGAGTTCACGATATTTAACAAAAGTTTCAATTAAATTGTTCATTTCTTTAGAACTGATGTTATCATCAATCCAAGCTAAAGCAGGTTTAGGCAATCTGCCATTTGGATTCATTTCCAGAAGAATGGCATATTGTTTAGGTTCTGAATTGGAAAAAAACATGCAAGTTTGATATGTGAGTTCGTGTTTTACATATGTTTGATATTTGGTTAAAAAATCATCAAAACTTGTTGCAAGCTTTTTTTCACCAATAAAAGAAAGAGCCCATGCGATACGTTCGCCTCTGTTTTCTGGAAGAACTGCTTTTGTGATTTTCGGCACTTTGCCTTTTACACTAGACTGAACATAATAAACTTCTCCAAAGTTTGCTTTTCTTGTGTCAGCTTCATTGCCGTTTAAATAAGTCCGGAGATTGAGACCATCAAAAACAATTTCAGTAGTTTCTGAAATATGAAAGGTCTCTGATGCATGCAAATAAAGTAACATTTTGTCCTTTCCCTACAACATAATAATATGTTTTCGTTCCCTTTAGGGCATAAAAATTTGAAAATCTGTTTTGTCTTAAATATAAGATATAAACATAACTGATTTTCGATGAAAACATTATAACACAAATTTACATAAAATGGAAGAATTTATATTAATTATACAGTGATTTTTTTATAAAGACATTAAAAATACTCAAAAATATTGATTTTTTAGTAAGTTTACAGTATAATATTTAAGTATAATTTTATGTATTAGATTAAAATAATAAAGAAAGGAATTTTTAGTATGAAAAATAACCTTTTTAATGAAAAATATATTATGAAACGATGGCAAATCTAAACTTTAATAAAATATTTTTAAAGTGAGGTAAAATAAATGGAAAATAAAAAAAGAATATTAACAGGTGATAGACCTACAGGAAAATTACATATAGGACATTATTTTGGATCTTTGAAAAAAAGAGTTGAATTACAAGAAAGTGGAAAATATGATCCATATATATTAATTGCAGATGTTCAAGCCTTAACAGACAATTTTAACAATCCAGAAAAAGTTAGAAAAAATGTAAGAGAAGTTGTAATTGATTATTTGTCAGTAGGAATTGACCCTAAAAAAACAACAATATATATACAATCAATGGTGCCAGAAACAGCAGAGCTTACTGTATTTTATTCAAATTTAGTAACTATTGCAAGACTTCAAAGAAATCCTACTGTAAAAACAGAAATAGCACAAAAAAGAGATTTATTTGGAGAAAGTGTAACATATGGTTTTTTAGGATATCCAGTAAGTCAAGCAGCTGATATAACAGCTTTTGAAGGAGAACTTGTACCAGTAGGTGAAGATCAAGCACCTTTAATTGAACAATGTAAAGAAATAGTTAGAAAATTTAATAGTATTTATGGTGAAGGAACTCTTAAAGAACCAGAAATTGTATTATCAGAAGGAAAAAGAATAAAAGGATTAGATGGTAATGAAAAAATGGGAAAATCTTTAGGAAATGCTATCTATTTATCAGATAGTGAAGAAGAAATTACTAAAAAAGTTATGAGTGCTGTTACTGATCCAAAAAGAATAAAAAAAGATGATTTAGGTAACCCAGATGTGTGTATGGTTTATTATTATCATAAATTATTTTCTGATTCAAAAGCTTGTGAAAATTGTTGCTTAGAATGCAAATCAGGTAGTAGAGGTTGTGTAGCTTGTAAAAAGGAACTAGCTAAAAATATAATAGAATTTTTAAGACCTATGAGAGAAAAAAGAGCATATTATGAGGCACATATAGATGAAGTTGATAAAATTTTAAAAGAAGGAACAGAAAAAGCTAGAAAAACAGCAAAAGAAACAATAAAAAAAGTAAAGAAAGCAATGATGCTTGATTATTTTGAAAATTAATAAATTTAAAAGAAAGAGAAGAAAAAAAGATGTTTGTAGATTATGCAAAAATAATAATTAAATCAGGAAATGGTGGAAATGGAGCAGCTACATTTAGAAGAGAAAAATATGTAGCTGCTGGTGGTCCAGATGGTGGAGATGGAGGAAATGGTGGAAGCATTTACTTTGTTGTAGATTCAAATAGCAATACATTAATTGATTTTAGATTTACTAAAAAATTCAAAGCAGAAGATGGACAAAATGGTAGTGGAAATAGATGCTTTGGAAAAAGTGGTAAAGATCTATATGTAAAAGTACCAAGAGGAACAGTTGTAAAAGATGCAGAAACAGGTAAAGTAATAACAGATTTATCTAAAGTAGGGCAAGAAGAATTAATTTTAAAAGGTGGTAGAGGCGGAAAAGGAAATTGTCATTTTGCAACTTCCACAAGACAAGCACCACATTTTGCAATTGATGGAGAAAAAGGAAAAGAAAAAGAAATTATATTAGAATTAAAATTGTTAGCAGATGTTGGATTAATAGGATTTCCAAATGTAGGGAAGTCAACAATTCTATCAAGAGTAACAAAAGCAACACCTAAAATTGCAGACTATCATTTTACTACAATAGATCCAAATTTAGGAGTAGTAAAAACAGAACATGGTGATAGTTTTGTAATGGCAGATATACCAGGAATTATTGAAGGTGCAAGTGAAGGTATTGGTTTAGGAACACAATTTTTAAGACATATAGAAAGAACAAGGTTACTTCTTCACGTAATTGATGTTGCTTCAATAGAAGGAAGAAATCCAGTAGAGGATTTTTTCAAAGTAAATGAAGAACTTAAAAAATATAGTGAAAAATTATCTACTAGAAAGCAAATTATTGTTGCAAATAAAGTTGATAGTATGCAAGATGAATCAAATTATGCAAATTTAGAAAAAGTGGCTAAAGAAAATGATTTAGAAATATTTAAAATTTCAGCTGTTACAGGAGAAGGATTAAATGAATTATTTAATCATGTAGCAGAAATTATAAAAACTTTACCAGAAGAAGAAATAATTGATATAGAAGATAGAGTTGTGTATACATTAGAAGAAGATAAAAATGATTTTGATATTGAAATAATAAAAGGTGAATATATAGTTACAGGACCAGCTGTTGAAAGATTAATGGGAAGAGTTAATATTGGCGATAATGAATCTTTTGCATATTTAGAAAAAATGATTAAAAAAATAGGTATAGATGCAGAACTTAGAAGACTAGGAGTTCAAGAAGGAGATACAGTAAAAATTCTTGAATGGGAATTTGAATGGTATGAATAGAATATTTTAGTTTCAAAAACAAAGATAAATTCATATTATAAATAGGGAGGAAAATAATATGAATTTAAAAGAAATTAATTATTTATTAGAAAATAGTAATAAACTTTCATATCCAGAAATAAATGATATAAAAAAAGATTATAATTTAGGCAAAAATATGTATGATAGTTTTGCTGGAAAAGACGGAGAACTTACAGCAATAACTCAATATATATATGAGCAAATGGTAATAAATGAAGATAAAGAATTAGCAAAAATTTTTAGAATTATAGCGATTCAAGAAATGCATCATTTAAATATATTAGGAGAAATTTTAATAAACTTAGGATTTACACCATATTTTATGGGAAAATATAATAATAAATGGTGTTCTAATAATGTAGTGTATAGATTTAATGGATTAGAAGAAATGCTAAGGTTAAATATAAAATCAGAAGAAAATGCAATTAAAGAGTATAAAAGATTAATATCTATGACAGATGACGAAAAAATAAAAATGATTTTATCAAGAATTATTATTGATGAAGAAATGCACAAAAAAATATTTATAGAGCTTTCAAAAAAATAATTAAAAATAAAATCCAAGCAAATCAAAACTTTTGTTTGACAAACCAAATGTTTTGTGATAATATGGTTTCATAATAATTATAGGAGTGATAAATATATGAGAAAAAAAGATCCAAATGCTTTAAATAAAAGAGAAAAGGCAATATTAAAATACATAGAAAAACAAGTAACAGGAAATGGATATCCACCATCAGTTAGAGAAATTGGAAAAGCTGTAGGATTAAAATCAACAGCAACAGTGCATGGATATTTGGCTGCCCTAGAAAAAAAAGGTTATATTAAAAAGGAAAGTCAAAAAGGAAGAACTCTTAAATTATTAAAAGGTGGAGCTTTAGAAGGAGAACAAGTAGAATTTGATAAACCAGTATATACAAATAAAGAAATGGTTGATGTACCAGTTATAGGAAAAATTACAGCAGGTGAACCAATTTTAGCAGTAGAAAATGTAACAGATACATTTCCAATACCAATCGATTTTGTTGGAAATTCAGAAAGTTTTATGCTTACTGTAAGAGGAGAAAGTATGATAGAAGCTGGTATTTTAGATGGAGACTATATATTAGTAAGAAAACAAAATATTGCAAATAATGGTGAAATTGTTGTAGCATTAATAGGAGATGAAGCAACAGTAAAAACATTTTATAAAGAAAAAGATCATATAAGACTTCAACCAGAAAATTCTACAATGGATCCAATAATAGTTCCTACATGTGAAATATTAGGTAAAGTTTCAGGTGTATTTAGAAAAATGTAATATACAAATTATTATAAAAATACCCCAAATTGTAATAAAACAATTTGAGGTATTTTTTTTTCGAAATAATAAATTTTAGTATAAACATTTATTTTGTATTTAATATTTCTTTAACAGATTTATAAGAATAAAAACTTCCAACAACAAAATTAATATTATCAGAAGATAAATTTAGTAATGCATCATTTAAAGATGATATGCTAATATTTTTATTTGATTTTAATATTTTAGAAGCTTCATTATATAAAATTTCTGGATTCCAAAATTTATCAATATTATTTCCGTTTGTAAATATAAAATTAGAATTAGGAAATTCCTTTATAATCAAATTTAAAATTTCTTTATAATCTTTTGTAGTAATAATAGATATTACAAAAGTTTTTTTATTATCAGGATAAGAATTTTTAATAGTATCTAAAAAATTTTCAATAGCATTCATATTATGTGCACCATCAAAAATAATAATAGGATTATTTGAAATTTTTTCGAATCTTGCTGGATGAAAAATACTTTTCAAAGAAGATTCAATAATATTTTTTGAAATATTGAAATTGTATTTTTGATTTAGTGTTTCTATACAAGTTATAACATTTGAAGCATTTTCTAATTGCTTTTTCCCTTTTAAATTTATACAAAGATTATAATTGTTTTTATATGTAAAATATTGATAATTTTTATCTATGCTATAATTTGTGATATCTTTTGATGTATTAATGAATAATGTATTATTTTTTGATATACAGGTTTGTTTTATAACATCTAAAGCTTCTTGTTCGAAAATAACAGAATTTGAATTTTCTTTTATAATACCAGCTTTTTGGGTTGCAATTTCTTTAACTGTAGATCCAAGAATATTTGTGTGGTCAAATGAGATACTACCAAATACAGATATGAGTGGAGTTATAATATTTGTACAATCATATAATCCACCTAAACCTACTTCTAAAATGGCAATATTACATTTTTTATTAAAGAAGTGAAGTATTGCAATAGATGTTAATATTTCAAATCTAGTAAATTCTCGATTAGATTCTAATTTATAATCATTTATTATTTTTTGAAAAATAGGTAGGTAGCTATTAAATTCTGAATTTGTAATTTGTATATTATTTATACAAATAGATTCATTTGAATGTATTAAATGAGGTGAAATAAATTTACCAGTAACCATATTTGAATTTATAAAAATGGCATTTAACATTTCACAAATACTACCTTTACCATTTGTACCAGCTACATGAATAAATTTAATATGTTTTTCAGGATTATTTAGTTTTTTCATAATGTATTTCATACCATCTAATGTAGGGTAGTCAGTAGTTTGCTTAAATTGTAGTAAAAATTCATCTAAATTCATAATTTAAAATTCCTTTATTCAATATAATTTTTAGATCTTAAAGAATAATCTATTAATTTGGTTTTATAAAACATTGTGGGCAAAATAATTTTTGTAATGTATTTTAATTTTAATATAAAATTTTTAGTTCCTTTTGAAGTAAGAGAAGCATCTATTATTGTAATTTCATTAATAAATATAGGAATAAAATTTATTGCTATACTTAGAATAATTGATATTTTTTCTGTGTTTATTTTAAAAAGTTTTAAAGGTAATAAAATTTTTTCTAAAGCTTTTATTAATTTATCAGTAGGAAAAATATATTTTAATAAAAAAGTAAAGTTGCAAGCTATAAAAAGTTTTAAATCTACAATAAAAGTATAGTAAATATTAGAAAAAATTAAATTTAAAAAACTAATTATTAAAATAATAAATAAGAAAATATTTTTATTATAATTTAAAATTTGATAAATTGAAATTTTAAGTTTAAAACAAAGTATAAAAAATATAATCAAAAAAGAAAATAAAATATAAATGTTTTGTATATAAAAAACTGATGTTATTAATAGTAATAACAAAAGTAAAGATATAGAATCTTTCATATGTTTATAATTGAAATTATTTTAGAGATAATTTCTTCTTCTTTAAAACTCTTTAAATTTATATTTATATTATTTTCTTTTAATTTAATTAGTAAATTAATTGATATTGGTAAAGATAAATTGAATTCTTTAAAAATATCAAAATTTTCTAGAAGAGAAAAAGTGGTAATGTCTTTTTTTATTTTTCCTTCTTCTAATAATATAACTCTGTCAGAAAATAAAATTTCTTCTAAAATGTGAGTTATAAATATAATTGTTATACCTTGTAATTTTAATTTTTCTAAAATTTCATAAATTTGTTTTTTTGAAATTGGATCTAAGCTAGCTGTAGGTTCATCTAAAATTATTATATTAGTTTTTAAAGCAAGTGCAGAAGCTATAACTATTTTCTGCTTTTGACCTAAAGAAAGATTATATGTAGAAGAAAATTTGTATTCTAACATATTTACTTTTTTTAATGCCTCATCAATATTTTTATCTATTTCATCTTGTGAATATTTTAAATTTTTTAAAGCAAAAGCTAAATCATCATAAACAGTTTCAAAAACAATTTGATTTTCAGGATTTTGGAAAACTATAGAAACATTTTTTCTAATGTTTAAAAAATTCTTTTTTAAATTTGTATTTATATTATTTATTAAAATTTCTCCTGAAGTAGGCTTTATAATTCCAGAAAGTAATTTTGCAAGAGTTGATTTTCCAGAACCATTTTTGCCAATTATACTAACAAATTCTCCGTTTATTAATATTTAAATTAATATTATCTAAAATAGTAGAATTACTATTTTTGTATACATATGTAACATTTTTTACATTAATCATTTTTACCTCTAATCATTATCTAATAAAAATTCATTGTAATATTTTATTAAAAAAGGATTTATAAAATATATAATAATTATTTGAATAGGTAGCATTATTAATTCAGCTATAATTCTAGTAGAAAAAACAGCAATAAAAGCTTTTCCATAAAGTAAATGAATCATATATGATTTTATAAAAATATTTATAAAAATAAGTACTACTATTGAACTTAAAATTAGTCTTAATAATAATTTTTTTCCAGAATAAAATTCATTTTCTTTTTTATTGTATAAAAATAAACTATATATTAATCCAGAAAGACTAGCTGTTATTGTAAAACCTATAAAATATTGGCCAAAAGGGAAGAAAATAGCACCTAGAAAATCCCCAAGACCAGCAATTAAAAATGAATATTTAGGTCCTAATAATATAGCTGAAATAATTATAGGAATAAAACTAAAACTTATAACTAATATCTGAGTTTTTATAGATATAAATCTGGAAAAAATAATAAGAATACTTAAAAGTAATCCAGATAAAATTATTTTTTTGGTTTCAGACATATTAAATCTCCTTTTATTTTAATTCTACAATTGTAACACCCATTTCACCTTCACCAAAAGTACCAATTCTAAAACTTTTTACATGAGGGTGAGTTTTTAAAAATTTGTGTATGCCTTCTCGTAATGCACCAGTACCTTTGCCATGTACAATTCTAGTAGATGTAAGGCCAGCTAAATAGCAATTATCTAAATATTTGTCTATTAAGAAACATGCTTCATCAACATTTTGGCCTAAAACATTTATTTCTGAACTAATAGATTTTGGTTTAAAATCAGCTTTTTTAGAATAATCAACTTTAGAAATATTTTTAGTAGTTGATTTAGAAAGTTCTAATTCTGTTATTTTGAAAAACATTTTTCCTAAATTTAATTGAACTTGAATATGGTTTTCTCTTGAAGCTGAAATAATAGTTCCAATTTGATTTAAAGATGGAATATAAACTTGTATACCAGGCTTTAAATCAGATAGATGTATAATTGTTTCTTTATTTTCATGTTTTTGAACAGTAAGGTTATTAATTTTTTCATTTAAAGAATTTCTAATGTTATTTGCATCTTTTGAATTTTTGCTTTTTTCAATTTCTTTTATAAGTGTATTTGCATCCTCTTTAGCAGAAAGTAAAATATCTCTAGCTTTTTCTTTTGCTTCATCTATAATAGACTTTTGTGAAGATGTTAATGTAGATAATTTGTTTTCTAAAGATTCTTTTAAATTTTTAGAAACTTCATAATTTTTTTGAATTTCTATTTTTTCTTCTTCTATTATTTTTTTATCTTGATAAATAGATGTTAAAAGTTCTTCTATATGAATTTCATCATCATAAAGTAAAGTTTTGGCTCTATTTAAAATATTTTCTGGAATACCAAGCTTTTGACTAATAGCAAAAGCGTTACTAGTACCAGGAACACCAATTAAAAGTTTATATGTTGGAGATAATGTATCAATATTAAACTCGACACTGGCATTCATAAATCCATTAGTTACTAATGCATATTGTTTTAACTCAGAATAATGAGTTGTAGCAAGTGTTAAACAATTATTTTTATTTAATTGTTCTAAAATACTAATAGCAAGTGAAGCCCCTTCTTGTGGATCAGTTCCAGAGCCTAATTCATCAAGTAAAATAAAACTATCTGATGTAGAGTTTTCTAATATATTTGATATATTTGACATATGAGAAGAAAAAGTACTTAATGAAGCACTAATACTTTGTTCATCTCCTATATCTGCAAAAATATTATCAAAGAAATAAATTGAACTTTTTTCTTTTGCTGGAATATGAAGACCAGAAAGAGCCATTAAGCACAATAAACCAGCTGTTTTTAAAGTTACAGTTTTTCCTCCAGTATTTGGTCCTGTAATAATTAAAGAATTATAATTTTTCCCAATAGAAATAGTATTTTTTACAGCTTTATTGATATCTAAAAGAGGATGCCATGCATCAATTAGATTAATAATTTTTTCTTCTGTAATTATTGGTTCAGATGCATTAATGCTGTTAGAATATTTTCCTTTAGCAAAAATAAAATCTATAATTCCAATTAAATTTATATTATTTTTTATATTTTCTATAATTTCAAAAAATAAAGAAGATAAGCTTTGTAGAATTTTTTCTATTTCAATGTTTTCTTCATTTTTTAGATTGTTTAAATCATTATTTAAATCAAAAATAGTAATAGGTTCTATAAAGACAGTAGAACCACTAGAAGAAATATCATGAATAAATCCTTTTATTTCTTGACGGTATTCATTTTTTACAGGAATAACAAATCTATTATTTCTTACTGTAATAACAGATTCTTGAATATATTTTGAATGTAAAAAAGAATTTAATTTAGATTTTATTTCAGATTCTTTATTTTTAATATTTTTTCTTATAGTATATAAAGTTTTTGAAGCATCATCTGAAAAAGTATTTTCATCTATAATACTTTTAAAAATTGTATTTTCAATATTGGTATTGGTATAAAGGTTTGTAAATAAAGGTTCTAAATTACAAAATTCTGACATATCAATTTCTTTGCTAAAAAAATAATCTTTTAAACATCTAGAAATCTTTAAAATGTTTGCTAAATCTAAAAGTTGTTTTGCAGATAAAAAAGAGTAGCTTTCTAATTTTTTTATATGATTAGAAATTTCTGCAATTTCAGAAATAGGTGCATTACCTTTTCTATAAATTAGATTACTAGCCTCTGTAGTTTGTTTCAAAGATTTTTGCAAATCTTTTTTATTAGAAATAGGTAATAATTTTAAAGAAAGTGATTTTGCTACATATGTAATTGAAAATTCACTTAAAATATTACAAATTTTATAAAATTCTAATTTTTCTAAATATTTTTTATTCATTATTAAAATTCCTTCTTTATCTAAAATGCAAGAATATAATAGCATATTTAAGCTTAAAAATAAATAGTTTTTACTAAGTAAATATTGAAAATAAGTAAAAGTTATTTTATAATATTAAAGTCAGTACCAAAAATGTAAAGCGAAAATTTCTTAGAGGTGTAAGCAAATTTTTAAATTTGAAAAATAATAATAAAAAAAATAAAAAAATTTTAAAAAATGTTATATTACAATTGATGTGAAACAAAATTAAATAAAAATAGAATAAGTGA
>CAZYST010000039.1:0-13958 GCA_964650305.1 uncultured Lachnospiraceae bacterium | reverse complement strand
ATGAACCCTCCTTATTAAACTTTTTTTGTCTAATAATTTGGGTTCACTTCATTTTAAGTAATCTCCATTTTTTATAAAATATTAGCACTATTTATATATTCTACAATTCTTAAGATTTCACTTGACATAGTGTCTTGATAATGTATATCTGTATCATCATATTTTTTTATATCATATCCATATTTATTTAAAAATCTATATGTATCTATTTCTAAAGCTTCTTTTTTAGTTATTTTTTTATTATCTAAAGGTAAATTTCTTCCTTCTTTTTCTGCAATTATAGATTCTATTTTTGAATCTAATATAACAAAATTATTTCTTAATTCCCTATCTAGTGCCTCTAAATCAGATACATCATCTAATATTAAATTATCATCATAATTTTCTTTTACAAACATTTTTATAAAAGCTACAATTTCATGAATACTATAATTATTAGCTAAAGAAAGCTTTTGTGCTAAAGTTTTCCTTATTGCATTTTGTCTTATTTCAATTTGTTCAATCATTATTTCATCTAATTTATTTTTTCCTGTAAATATCCCCATAAGTTTTTCTATTGGTGATTTTTCTTCTATTATAGACATATCATCTTTTAATTTCTTTAATTCTGCTTCACCCATAATTTCTCTTGCAGATTGATATATACCTCTTTTTAATTCGTTTTCTTCTATTATTGCCATTTCATCAAATCTAGTTATATTTGCTATACCAATAGAACTTTTTGGATTATTTAAATAATTTAATAATGTACTTATTTGAATATTATTTTTTGATATCTTTTCAATTTTTTCTTTTACTTCTTCTTTTTCTTCATTTTGAATTATATCATATACTTTTAATTTTATATTTTTTACTAATATATCTAATTCTTCTGCATTTTTCTTCATTTCAAAACCATTGTTTAAAGCACTATATGTAGTTCCTAAATTTCCAGCAATTTTAGCATGGTTTTGTTGTTTAGATATTAATTTTTGAATATTATTTAAAAGATTTTCTACAGCTTCTATATTTTCTTTGCATTCTTTCTTTATTTCATAATATTCATCTTTTTTATCAATTTCATCAATATTGTTTATTGGTTCTACTATTTCTTCTGACTTTTCTAAAACCTCTTCTGATTTTATATTTTGTTCATTTTGTTGTACTTTTATTTCTTCAATAGAATTTTCTTTTGCTTTTTCTTCTTCTGTTTGATAAGAAATTTTATATTTTTCTTCAATTTCTTTACATTCAGCCATTAAATATAATATTAAATTTCTCTTCCAAATAGTAACAAAATTTATTATATCTTTTTTTTGTTTAAACATTTCAGAACATTCTAATTTAATTTCATCTAATTGATTATTTATTCTATCTATATCGTCAAAATCAACTTGTGATTCTTTTTTCTCGTTTTCTATTTCGTATTTTGACAATAATTGTTCTAATTTTCTTATATTCTCGTAATTTTCTAAATTTATTTTTTCTAATGCAACAGCATCTTCTAATTTTTCATCTATACTATTTGCATTATTCATTACATAATTATATAATCCATTTTTTTCATCTTGTGATAATGATTCTAAATTTTGTTTTGTAAGTATTAATTCATATTTTTTTAATAGCTTATTATTTTCTAGATTTTCTTCTTGTTTTTCTGATATTTCTTTTATTATTGTAAAAGGTGAAATTACATATTCATTATTTGAAATATCTAATCCTAGAATTTCATTTACATTTATATATGGTATATTTTGTTCAATTTTTATATTTAACATAGCTGGTCTATTCCAATTTGCTGAATACACTGTTTTAGCTATATTTTCATCAGTTGTAACAGATAAAAATCTATCTATATATGGCTCATTTTTAATTCTTTCTATTTCTGATATATTCGTTCCTCTAAAAAATTGAGGTACAGCTTCATTTTTTAAAGTAACATATTTTTTTTGCATAAGCTCATATACTTTTTTTATAATATCAATATATTTTTCCACATTTTCTTTAGAATATGATATTATTCTTTTATTTGATTCATCGCTTAATATATTTACATCTATTTCAGAATTGCTAATAAGAATTTGATTTATTGATTCATAATCTTTTTCTTTATATAGCTTAAGTGCATTTTTTTCTTCATCTGTTATATAAAAATTCATATAATCACCTCATAATTTTTAACAAAATTATTTTATCATTTATATATTTTTTTAGCAACAAATTTATAACATTTTTATAACAAAAAAACTCAAACATTAATTTTACTTATTGTTTGAGTTTTTTTTTAAATTGCTATTATTTTTCGATTTTTACTGAATCTTTAGCATATTTTTTTAGTTTTTCATATGCTAAATAATTAATTGTTCCAAGCGGGAATTTTCCATTTTTATCTTTTTTTCCTGCTGGCACACCAGTTAAAATTTCAATTCCTTCATCTATAGTTGATACTGCATAAACATGAAATTTTCCTTTTCTTACAGAATCTATTATTTCATCTGACAAATGAAGATTTCTAACATTTTGTTTTGGAATTATAACACCATGTTCACCAGTTAATCCTCTCATTTTACAAATTTGATAAAATCCTTCTATTTTTTCGTTTACACCACCTATTGGTTGAATTTCACCTTTTTGATTTACAGAACCTGTAACTGCTATTGATTGATTTATTGGTATTCCTGATAAACTTGATAAAATTGCATATGCTTCTGTACTAGACGCACTATCACCATCAACACCACCATATAATTGTTCAAAACATACACTTGCTGTAAGAGATAATGGCATTTCTTGTGCAAATTGTTCTCCTAAATATCCTGTTAATATAAGAACACCTTTTGAATGAGATGATCCTGACATTTCTACTTCTCTTTCTATATTTACGATACCAAGTTTTCCCATATAAGTATTCGCCGTTATTCTAGCTGGTTTTCCAAAAGAATAATCTCCTATCGTTACAACTGTAAGTCCATTGATTTGTCCAACTTTTGAACCTTGAGTATCTATTAAAAGTGCTTCTTCTTTTATCATCTGAACATATCTAGTATCATATTTTTTAATTCTTTCAATTCTTTCATTTAAAGCTTTTTGTACATATTCTTTTGTAATTATTTTAGCTTTATCTGCTTTTGCCCATTGAGAAGCTTCACCTACAATTTCACCAATTTCGCTAAATTGTGTTGAAAGTTTTTCTTTATCTCCAGATAATTTTGATGTATATTCTACCACTTTTGCCATAGCTTCTTTATCTAAATCTAATAAACTCTCTTGTGCACAAAAACTTCTTACAAATTTGCTAAGTCTTTCTATATTTTCTGTAGTTTTTGGAGCATCTTCTTCAAATTCTACTTTTATTTTAAATAATTTTCTAAAATCATCATCCATTGCAAGTAATGTATGATAAATATTAGAATTTCCTATTAATAAAACTTTTAAATCTAATGGTATAGGTTCTGGTTTAATAGAAACAAGGAGCATTCCACTTCTTTGCTCTACTGAATTTTCTATTGATAATTTCTTTATTTTTAATGCTTTTTTTAATGCTTCATAACAATTTTGATTTGTAAGTAAATCTTTAGCCTGAAATACAATGTATCCACCATTTGCTTGATGTAATAATCCAGGTTTTATCATAGTAAAATCTGTTTTTAAAGCACCATATTGATTTTCATATTCAAGTCCGCCAAAAATATTGTTATAAGTATAATTTGTATCCATAATGACTGGCGCACCTTCTAATTTACTATTATCTACAAGTAAATTTACTCTATAATTTAACCAAGGTTCTTTTAATTCTGGTTTTTGCATATGAGCCATACTTTGATTTTGTTGTTCTTTTGAATCAGATTCTGGTGCTAAAAAGCAATTTATATTTTTTAGAATATCTTTTTTTATGCTATCTAAATATACACCTATTTTCTTATTTCTTTTATAATTTGCTTTTATTGAATTTACATGTACATTTATAGTCATAAGAGCAATATTAGATTGCCATTCATCTATTTTCTTTTCAGAATCTTTTTCTATTGCTTTTATTTCTGCTAATGCTTGAAAAATTTGCTCTTGTACAAGATTAGATCTTTCTTCAAATTCTCTTTTAACATTTTCATCTAAATTGTCAAATTCATCTTCAGCTAAAGTTTTTCCATCAAGCACAGGCATCATATATACCCCATTGGCTGTTGATTTCACTTGAAAGCCTTGTACCATTGTTCTTTTATTTAACTTTTCTAAAAGTAATTCTCTTTTTTCTTCAAATTCTTGTTTTATTATTTGTTTTTCTTTTTCAAAATCATCATTATTGAAAGTCTTTTTTATATCTTTTCTAACATCTTTTACAAAGTTTTCCATTGTCTCTTTAAAAACTTTACCTTGACCTGCAGGAAAAGAAACAGCAACTGGTTCATTTGGATTTTCAAAATTATATATATAACACCAATCATTTGGAACTTTATCTTTTAAAGCTTTTTGTGTTAGAAACTTTTTAGTATACATAGTTTTTCCAACACCTGTAGGACCTTCTAAATATAAGTTATATCCTTTTATATCTATATCTACACCAAATTCTAGTGCTTTCATTCCTCTTTCTTGACCATATATTAAATCATTTGTATCAACCAATTCTTTTGTTGTTTCAAATTTAAAAAGACTTGAATTACATACGTCTTTTAAATCTCTTGGCATTAGTTCATTATTTTTTCTCATTAGTACTTTTCCTCCGATAAAACTTTCATTGTAATTTTATATCAAATAAAAAAATAATGCAATTGTAATATAAATTTTTTTGCATTATTTTTGTTTTATTAATTATATTATAACTTTTTTCATTATTATAGCATTATTTATTCCATTATAATATTTTTTTCTTATCCCTATTTCTTTAAATTCAAATTTTTTATATAAATTTATTGCAAAAATATTATTTTCATCAACTTCTAAAAATATTTCTTTTTTACCTGTTTTTTGTGCTTCATATAATATTTTATCAAAAAGTAATGTTCCTATACCTTTTTTTCTTTCATTTTTCTTTACTACAATATTTGTTATTTCTATATCATCTGGTGCATTCCAAAAGCCAGCAAACCCCAATATTTTATTATCTTCTTTAGCTACAAAATATACAGTATCATTTTTTTCAATTTCTTGTTTTAATATATTATAATTCCAAAAATCATCAAATTCAGAAGTTAATGTTTCTTTTATTTCTTCTAAATCTGATATTGTCATTTTTAAAATTTGTACCATTTTTATTCCTTTATTTAACTATTTTTCATTCTTTCTGCTTGAGATTTTCTTAAATATATAGGAATTATCGTATCAGCATTTAATAATTCTTCTTCTTTATATTTTTTATATCCCATTTTTCCAACATTTGAAGCTAATTGTTTTGAATTTTCTTCAAAAACTATATTAGAAATTTTTTCTTTTAAAAGCTCTTTATGTAATATAGCTCCATTTCCAACAAAAATAATATTTTCATAATTCTTTATTTTTTCAATTACATTTTCTATACTATCTGCAATATATTCTTCTTTTTTATTATATTCTGAATCAAAAATTCCACAATAAACTTGATTATTTCTTGCATCTATCATTGATATAATTGTTGAATTTTCGTTTCCACTTACATTTTTGGCTAATGTTTCAAGTGATGTTATAGCAGCCACTTTTACACCTAATACTTCTGCAATAGCTTTTATACTTGAAACTCCTATTCTTATACCAGTAAAAGAGCCTGGTCCTACAGAACAAGCTATTAAATCTATATCTGATAATTTTATAGAATTTCTATTTAATAATCCTTCTATTAAAGGCATTAAATTTTCAGAATGTGTTTTTCCATTTTCTAAATTATTTTCATCAATAACATTTTCATCTTCTAATATTGATGTACTACATATTTCACTTGATGTGTCTATTGCTAATATTTTCATTTTTTCACCTTTTACTATATATTTTGTTTTATGTAATCTCCTTTTAATTTCTTCTTTAGTTTTTCCACAAATTTAGCATTTTACAAGATGAGTTTTCCACATAATATAAACTATACCTTGATAATTCTAGCTTTCAGGTTTTTGTTTTACTTTTTTGACAACTTTATCTTTCGAAATTTTCTATTTTTATTATTCTATTGTCTATATTATTTTCATCTTTTAAAATATTAATTTTTATAGCATTTTTAGGTAATATTTCCGATATAATTTCTCCCCATTCTATTATGCTAATTCCTTTTTCAAAATATTCGTCTCCACCTATAGCTAAAAATTCGTCAACACCTTCTAATCTATATACATCAAAATGATAGATATTAATATCATTTTTTTTATATTCATTAACAATTGTAAATGTTGGACTTGATATTTCATTTTCTAAATTAAAATAAGATAAAATTCCTTGAGTAAATTTTGTTTTTCCTGCACCTAAATCTCCTGTCAAAACAAGAACATCTCCTTTTTTTAATTTAGAAGCTATATTTTTTGCAAATTTAATTGTTTCTAATTCTGAATGTGATATTAATTCTAACATTTTTACTCCTTTTATATCAATACTATTTTTAAATTTTATATAATTGAAATATATTTGTAATCATAACATTATATTGTTATGATATGTTTAATTTTATAAAAAATAGTATAACACACTTTTTATAAAAAATCTATTATTTAAAAGCAATTCTATGAGTTTAGTTCCTAAAATTGACTTTTTGCAAAAATTATATTATAATAATTATGTTACCATAAAACAATTTTATACATTAATGGAGGTCTGCTTATGGAAAAAGCAACATTTGTACATGCTTATTATCAACACTCTGACACTAGAGAATTACAATGCTCAGCTAGCGATTCTGAAATTAAACGTTATTTAAACAATGGATATTACGTTAAAGAAAAGCGGAATGGCTATTGGGTACTTGTAAAACCTGTTCACATCTTTGTTACACTCAAAACTTCTGATGGTGAAAAAGAATTCGAAATAAAGCATCAAATTCTTGAACATTATGGTAAACAGAAAATTTCTGAAAAAACATATGAGAAATTTTCAAAAGATGCCAGAAGCGGAAAAATTAATTTCTATGTAGACAGATCTTGCTGTTCTATTTTGTAAAACGGAACAGCAAAAGAGCGAAACTTCAAGTTTCGCTCTTTTTATATTTTATTATTGCTTAAATATTTATCTACTATTACAATAGTTTTAGCTATCAATTATTCAAATCTTACTTTCCAATTTTCATCTTTATATGCTTCAAAGCACATTTTTATCTGCTCTACATTACTTTTTTCTTCTGCTAAATTATTTGGTAAATCTTTAAGATCAAAATATTTTATTTCTGTTGTTTCTATATTTTCTAAAAATTCTCCACTAACCAATTCACATAACATGAACGTTTTACACACTCCATAAGCATATACAGGTTTATTATGTTTATTTCTATCTTGAACTGCAATAAGTCTTCTGTTAACTACATCTAAACTTGTTTCTTATTTAATTTCTTTTATTGTGTTACTTCCAATTGATTCTAAAACATCACACCATCCTCCAGGTAATGCCCATGTATCATTATTTTCATGAACTAACAATATTTTATCATCTTTAAAAATTGCTGCTCTTGTATCTATTTTTGGCGTTTGATAACCTTTTTCATTACAAAATAGCTCTTTTACTTTTTCTAAAGAAAATTCTGTTTTCATATTTAACATTTCAGCTGATATTTCTCTTAATCTTTCATATCTTTCAATATCATATACATTATTTGTATATGTAAGACCAGCCTGTGCTAAACTTTGTATTTCTATAGCTAATTCTAACCATTTTTCCATAAATATTCTCCTATTAATATCTTAATCTAATTACTAAATTCAACATAATTATACATATAATAACAATTAACTTTCGTTCCATTAATCATTTGTTTATTATATGATGTATGTAAATGTCCATGTATACAATATGGCACTTTATTTTTGAATAAGTAATAAAGTATTCCAAACAACCCTTGATGTGCAACATCATCTCTTCCATTTAATCCATATGGAGCATCATGAGATAATAAAATATCAACTTTTTCTTTATCATTTTTTAAAAAATTGAACATAATTCTACCTTAAATTTATTAATTAGAGATATTGTTAATTATGTTAATAATTTCATTTCCATGTTTTTAATTTTATTGAAGATAATATTTTAGATTTCTGTAATTCTTCAATATTTTTTGGCATAATTTTCAATATCTTATCTAGCTCTTCATTATTAAAAATATAATATGCAGGAATATTCATAGATTTAGATTTTTCTTTTCTAAAATCTATTAATTTTTTTCTAAGATCCAATACTGCTTTTATATCAAGATTCTGTACTTTTGTTATTGAATTTGATTCAATTTTAGATTTCTTTTCTTTTTGATTTTCTTTAATCCAATCAATTAATTCTTGCTCATAATCTCGTTCTATGTCTTTATTATAATAATTCATACAATTAAAAGCACATTCTTTCATATCTTCTTTATTCCATAAAAAGTCTACATCTGTATTTCTTATATCATCTTTTAATAATTTTACTAAATTATCAGACCTAACTATTTTAGATTTAATTTCTTTAGGAGCACTTTTAATGTTTAAAATATTTTTTTCATTTGTCATAACTACTAAAGGAACATACCACATATCCATATTTTTATATCTTACTTTATCTATAAATCTATTATGTCTATTACACCATATTTTCTTAAAAATTTCGACATGTCTCTCTGCTTGCGTTATTGGAGAATACATTCCTTCTTTTATAATCTTATCTTTATAATAATATTCTCTAGTAAATTCTCCTCTGGAATTTACTGATATGTTTCCTATAAGATTTTTACATTCAATAAAATATATTTTAGCTGAAGTGATAATTAAATAATCAATTTGTGCCTTTAAATTTTCAAATTCTAAATTGATATCATGTAATACATACATTCCAATATTAGCATTTTTTTATTCGAATTCTATTTCTTTTTCTCCTTTTAATCCTAATTCACATAACATTAATTTCTTAGCAATAGCTTCATTATTAGGATATTGAGTTTGAATTTTTTTAATGCTTCTATTTGATATTCTAATTCACTATTTTTCTTATAAAAAATTGTTTTATAAAATCTTTCATTTTTTTCAAATAATTTCATATAAATACTTCTCCATTATTTAATAAATTATTTATATCATAAACTTACATAATATTCAATTATTTTTATTGCATTACTCTTAAAGTACATTGTCCATTCTATTATTAAACCTTAGTAAGTTAAATCACACATATGTCTCAAAATGTGATAAAACTTAAAATTTACATAAAAATATGATATCCTATATATATAATTCGTAGCTATGCGAACTAATCAAAATAGCAACTTGTAAATTCTCGTATGACAAGTGTAAGGAGGAATAATATGAAAGATGTATTAAGTAAATTGCGGTTAAAAATGATTTTTTTAGTATGCGCATTAAAAATTCATGGTTTAAAATCACTAAACCATTTAAAATTGCATATGAAAGAATTAAAATTCACAACGAACTGAAAAAAATCAATTTGGAATCAAAAGACAACTGGGATAGATATGTTCGAGAAAAAAATTAGAAAATAAATATAAGTTAGATTTACGAATAGCTGAATTTTCTAGTTTAAAAACTAACATTCTTATTACTTTTATTCGAACT
Source organism: uncultured Lachnospiraceae bacterium (assembly GCA_964650305.1). GTDB lineage: Bacteria > Bacillota > Clostridia > TANB77 > CAG-508 > Scatovivens. The sequence continues at coordinate 4,284 of CAZYST010000039.1, read as the reverse complement.
TGTGTATCTGAAACTGTTTTTATAGTATCCAATGAACATCCTGAAGAAATAGTAGAAGAATCAAGTATCGAAAGTTCAAAATCAGAATTTCTTAAAAACAAACAAGAACTTTGTAGTCTGATTGATGAACTGAAGAAATACAATGAAATTTCATTTGATCCTGAAATTGATATGCAAATTAGAAGCTGGAAATTTGAGGATTTTAAAACAAAAGCAGAATTAACTTATTGGGAACGGAAGTTTTTTGAGTATCTTTTAGCATTAGACACCACCAGCACTCCACTTTTTAGAAAAGTTATTTAAAATTCACAAAAAACATTAATTACTCACTTCTTATAAGCATTGATATTACTGACGTGTAGAAGTCGTTACTCACCAAAATGGCATTTTTTTACTCACCCATTTTTAATTTGGTGAGTAATGCAGTGCTGACAATTCAAAACCATACAACACTACTCATTATTAAAAACATAAAAAAAGCTGATTTTTCAGCACTTTCAAAACTGTTAAAAAACGTTGAGAAAGGTTGAAAATCAGCCAGATTGGAGCGAATCGCATACAAGTTACGAACTATGTTCTCTTTCTAAAATCATTATATCGTATATATATTTCATTATCAATGGTTCTGGTTAATATTATTAATAATATTTAATACTCTGTTATGATATTCTGGATTTTCTTCTAAAGCATCATATATAAATCTTTGATAATAATATTTAGAAATTTTATCATAATCATAGTGCTTTGAATCTGTCCATGAAATTAAAAATATTTTTTTTACATTCTTTTCATTTATAAGATTATTTAACACTTTATCTAAACTATTATTTCTAAGACAGGCATCTATAGGATATAATATAGCATAATCAAAATTAGTATCTGTTTGATACAAAGTTCGCTCAGTATTAAAAGAATCTACTTGATAATAATTTTTAGAAATTTTGAAAGTTTCTCCAGCTTTAATTTTCTTTTTCAAACTTCCAGTCCATCCTAAAAATTGTTCATCATATATATTAGACATAGAATTTGTTCTAAATAAAATTTTAGATTTAGGGCGATACTTATTAAGTATTGCTATAACTGTTTTATGTTTTTCATATTGATTAGTTCCAGTAATTAGTACTACCTTTTCATCGTTTTCTAAAAAAACCGATACATTTTTAATTAAACTATCTTTATTATTCATTATTTTCCTCCCAGACTTTAATATTTAATATCTCATCAACTTTTCCATCATAAACTATTGCAACACTATTTATTGCTCTACTAAGTGCAACATATATTGCATTTTTTGTATTTATTTTTGCTATCTCTTTTTTATCTTTTAAGTAGTTTTCTAAATCCTTTGTTGGATATATTAGAGTTCTATCATATGTACAGCCTTTTGCTTCTCTATAATTCAAAACATCGAATTCCGTATTAACATGTTTAATCTTACTATATCTAAGTTGTATGGGACAATACTTTTTTAAATATGCATTTACATCTTTACTTCTTACAACAAATATACCCTGATGTGTATTATACGTAATTTCATTAGTTAAGAGATTGTCATATTTTTTATAAAAATTATTCATAAACATTACAATATCTTTATGACATCTCCTACAAATATTTAGAGTTGTGGTATCTACATAAAAATTTGATTGCACGCAGTTATCTTTTATAAACTCATCAATATTTCCATTGTTATACTTTTTAAATTTAGAATCCACATGTGTGTCATAAACTTTTTGTCTTGGATTTCCAACTAAAAATAAATTATTCTGATTTTCTGATATCTTTTTAACTATTTCTAAATCATACCCCACTAAATCTTGTACTTCATCAATATATATTGTATCAAAAATTTTTGATATTCTATCAAATACTAAATTATTTGATGCTTCATTGATTTTTAATACAAGTTTAGATAATTTATCAGAAAAAATCTTTTTATTATCATCAAAATAAAATTTATCAAATTCTGTTTCTGAATAACAAATAGGGATACCTTGTTTATTAATGTACTTTATTCCAGATTTACTATTCACAAAATTCAAACCATTCACTTCTTTAATTCCTAAATCTTTTTTATATGGATGAATTCCATGCTCTAATAAAAATGAAAACCATGTTTGTACTACAATATTATTTGGAATATAGCCCTTTTTAGAAATTATTTGTTCTTCTATCTCTTTTCGACATTTAATTGTGTATGTCGTGATCAAAACTCTATTTTGCTGTGTTAACGCCTTGTTAATAATAAAGGTTGTTTTCCCTGTACCTGCACCCGCGATTAAAAGATTATTATTCATTTATCGAATCCTCTATGTATTTTGGAAATTTTATATTTTTGGTAGTGTCAAAAATTTTTAATGCACATTCTGTTTTATTGCTTACCATATAGTAAATTAATTCATCATCGGTGGATTTATTTGTTCCCAAAATTTCATTTAATATATTTAAATTATTTGCTCTTAACATGCATGGTTCTAATGTGTCATAATTAAATGCTCCACCATTTTTTGATTTTAAATCACCTTGCTTTATATGAGTTTCATTATCATAACAAATTTTAATAAAATTTTTTTCATTTTTTCCTAGATAGTTTTCATATTTACTTTTTAATTGTTCTATATCACCATCATTGTCAGTTACTACAGCGGTTTCTTTTTCCAAAAGATTAGATATCTCTAAAAATCTTAAAAAAGTATTTCCAACAGAAATTACATCAACATCATTTTCTATTGGTAATATATTATTCTTATTAAGATATGCTTTTTGTACTATTAGTTCATCAGCATCTCCTTCAACTAATATTGCTTTTTTACATAATAGAAGTCTCAAAGTATCATATCCTGGCTTCTTTTCAAAAAAGTTTATTGTTTCAGGTGTAAGCTTTGAAAATGAAGTGTTTTTATCTTTAGAAAGTAATATTAAGTTTTTGATATTTAGTTTATTAGCAACAAAACTACTATGTGTAGTTATAAATATTTGCTTTTCGTTATTCAATTTTGTTATTTCACTGATTAATTTATTCATTTTTGAATATGTTAAATGATTTTCAGGTTCTTCAATTAAAATAATTGAAGATTTATCAGCTTTTCCACTTGTCAAAGATAATTCGATTTTTATTGCAGCCTGGGTTCCTTTACCAACAAAATTAAATGGAGTAGAATTTATTCTAGTTATCACGGATTTTTCCCAATCTGATTGATTTAATGATTCAGTATCTAGTTGTATAGTTGTATTTAATATATGCGTATTTTGACTAAGCTTTTTGTTAACATTTGTCATAATTTCATCATTTATAAAGTTATCATTCATTTTTCTGTACAATTGAGAAATACCTATCAATTCTTTTTCTTCTAAATTCTCTTGGATAATTCGAGAAATTTGTACATCATTATTATTTCTCAAACTAGAATCAGTATCTATTAAAATTGATTTATAAGGGATAGTTCGACCTGTAACCTCTTTGCCAGCAGAATTAATCCATTCTATGTCATAATATTCTATTGGTAGTGAATATGGAGTTGCGACTGATTTATATATTTCATAATCCTCGCCATATTTCGAAGCAAATTTAATTTTATAAGTTATACATGCAACATTTTGATTATCTGAATTTTCTTTTCCTAGTAACACAGGATCTGCATCTTGAAAATATAATTCAATACTACAATCTGGTAATGGAGTATTTAAATCATATTTTATATTGTCTAAATAGTTTTTAATACAATCATTATTAAAGACATCTTGTGTCAGATTATTTTTTAAATATTTTCCACGAAAAAATCCAGTTAAACAAAGATTTATTGCTTCTAATATAGTGGTTTTACCAATATCATTCATTCCAACTAAAATATTTAATTGTGGATTGCAAGATAATTCATAATCTTTAAAACATTTAAAGTTATGTATTTTTATTTTACTAATATACATTTTTATAACCTCTCTAAAATATATTTTTCAATAACATCCAATTGTCATTTTCCATATCTTCTGTATATTCAGTATTACATAGGTAAAGTGAATCATTTTTATCATAATCTCTGACAAAGCCAAAGTTTACATTATACTTTTCAGCATATTCTTTAAGTGCCTCAAATTTATTTTCAGCTTTAATATCTATATTTTTAGATTCGCCAGTTGTACTTTCTCCACCTTTAGTTTCAATAATCCAAATTTGATTATCTTTATCACAAACAATAAAATCAGGGTAGAAGTGCCATTTGTGATTTACAGCATCAACATATACTATTGAAAAATAATCATTAGATGATTCGCCATTTTTATAAA
>CAZYST010000038.1:0-14751 GCA_964650305.1 uncultured Lachnospiraceae bacterium | reverse complement strand
AATGAACCCTCCTTATTAAACTTTTTTTGTCTAATAATTTGGGTTCACTTCAAAAAGCTAATCTTTTTTTATTTTTACTTGACAATGGTCAAAAATCGGACTATAATATTTTTTGTCTGTTTTCGGACAAAAAGGAGGAGCGTTATGGGAAATGATAATGAAATTATTACTTGTATTCAAGAGTTAAATCAATTACTAAAAAAAATGGATAGCATATATACTAAGTTAGCCAAAAGTAGTGGCATATCAGATACTGCATTTTGGATTATATATACTATAAAAAATGAAAAAGAAACATACAAACAAAAAGACTTATGTAATATGTGGTGCTATAGTAAACAAACAATTAATTCATCTTTAAAAAAATTAGAAGAACAAAATATAATACAATTAATATCTGTACCTGGAAATAAAAAAGATAAGAAGGTTATTTTAACAGAATATGGGAAACAAATTGCAAAAGAATTAATTGAACCTGTAAAAGAAATAGAAAAAAAATCTCTAGGAAATATTAAGGAGAGAAGAGAATTTTTAAATTTGTTTAAAAAATATATTGAAACAATGGAAGAAGAAACAAGAAAATTTATTAAGAATAATAAGGAGGAAGTATGAAAAACGTTTTAAAATTTTTAAAACCTTATAAATCATTATGTATTTTTACTATTTTATTTATTATATTTGATATTTTTGGTGCTTTATACATTCCAACAATAACAGCAAATATGATAAATTCTGGTGTTGCAAATAAAGATGTTAATTACATTATTCAAGAAGGTATATTAATGCTAGTTGTAACAATCGTATCAAGTGTAGGAGCATTATTAGGAAGTTATTTATGCTCAAGATTAACTTCTAATATAGGCAGAGATATGAGAAATGTTTTATATAAAAAATCATTAAAATTTTCTCACTTTGATTTTAAACAATTTGGAACAGGAAGTATGATTACAAGAACATTAAATGATGTAAATGTAATTCAACAAACAGCAGTGTCTTTTATTCAAATGGTAATACCTGTACCAATAATGTGTATTTCTGGAATAGTAATGGCATTTAGAATAGATAAATTTATGGGATTTTTGTTATTGGGAATAACTGCACTTATTATTATAGTAGCAGCTTTTATTACTAGTAAAGCAACAATTATATTTGAAAAACTTCAACGCTTTCTTGATAAGATGAATGTAATTTTAAGAGAGAATATAACAGGAGTTAGAGTAATAAGAGCATTCAATAAAGAAGAACATGAAAAAAATAGATTAAAAGATTCATTTGAAAAATATGCAGAGTCAGCAATAAGAGCTAATAGATTATTTGCAGGACTAGATAGTTTAGCATTTTTTACTATAAATATATGTATAGTTGCCATTCTTTACATTGGTGGAAATCGTGTAGGTATAGGTGCTATGGAAATAGGAGATATTACAGCTGTAACGGAGTATGCAATACTAATTTTATTCTATTTAATAATGGCTCAAATGGTACTTATTTTAATGCCAAGAGCAAGTATTTGTTTAAAAAGAATAACGGAAGTTTTAGATACAGAACCAGAAATACAAGATGGAAAAGCAAAAGCCATAAAATCAACTAATGATGATGTTATATGCTTTAAAAATATGACATTTAGATTTTTAGATGCAGATGAAGATACTTTATGCAATTTAAAATTTACTTGTAAAAGAGGTCAAACAACAGCAATTATAGGTAGCACAGGTAGTGGAAAGTCAACAATAGCCAAATTAATAATGAGATTTCACGATACTACAAAAGGTTCTATATTATTAAATGGTCAAAATTTAAAGAGTTTATCTCAAAAAGAAATAAAAGAACACATATCTTATGTACCACAAACAGCATGGTTATTTTCTGGAACAATAGCAGATAATTTAAGATACGGAAATGAAGATGCAACAGAAGGAGAAATGTATCATGCATTAGATGTGGCACAAGCAGGATTTGTAGAAGAACTAGAAGATGGTCTACAAACAAGAGTAGCACAAGGAGGAACTAACTTTTCAGGAGGCCAAAAACAAAGGTTAGCTATAGCAAGAGCATTAGTAAAAAAAGCAGATTTATATATCTTCGATGATAGTTTTTCAGCGTTAGACTTCAAAACAGACGCAAATTTAAGAAAAGCACTAAAAAAAGAAATTAAAGATTCTGCAATACTTATTATAGCTCAAAGAATTAATACAATATTAAATGCAGATCAAATTATTGTATTAGATGATGGAAAAGTAGTAGGTATTGGAAAACATAAGGAACTTATGGAAAATTGTGCTGTTTATCAAGAAATTGCAAAATCTCAAATGAAAGGAGATGTAGATAATGTTTAAAAAGCAAAAAAAATCTGAAAAAATAGATGATGTTAAAAAGCAAAAAAAATCTATTGAAGATGAAAAATTAGAAAAGCCTAAAAATGCCAAAAATACATTAAAAAGATTAGTATTATATATTAAAGACGAATATAAAAGATTACTAATTGTAATGATTTCTATAGTATTTTATACTATACTTACAATAATAGCTCCACTTTATAGTGCCAAAATAATAGACTTATTGTGGAATTTAATTCAAGAAGCAATGCAAAACGGAACTACATTTTCTATCACTTGGGAACAAGGGGGAATGGAAATATTTATTTTACTGGTAATATATGCAGTTACAGCAGTCTTATATATATTACAAAAATTTATGATGACAAGTTTTTCGGAAAGATTAAGTTTAAAACTTCGTAAACAAATAAGTGATAAACTTAATGTATTACCACTATCTTATTTTGATAGACACAAACCCGGAGAAATATTAAGTAAAGCAACAAATGACTTAGATAAGATGTCAGAAACTATACAAACAGGATTATTAACATTATTTACTTCTATTGGAACAGTGATATGTTCTATCGTTATGATGATGACTTTTAATGTAATGTTTACTGTAATATTTATAGCTTTTATGATAATCTCTTTAGGTTTAACAAGAATATTTACTAATATAACATTAAAATATGCAATGAATAGACAAGAACAAGTTGAAAGATTAACAGCACAAGTAGAAGAAGCCTATAGTGGAAGAATAATTATCCAATCTTTTAATCAAGAAGAAAAAAGCATTGAGAATATGAGTAAAATTACAAACGAAGTAGCGAAAGCAACAAGAAATGCAGATTTTATTATATATGCAATAAATCCAGCAATTAGATTTATTAATAGACTTGGTCAAGTAGTAATTACTATACTTGCAGGAAAATCACTAATCGAAGGAAGATTAACAGTAGGTGGATTCCAAGCATTTTTTACATATCTAAATCAGGCAGCAGAGCCACTAACAGAGGCATCGTATGTAATAAACTCTTTACAATCAGCATTAGCATCAGTTGAAAGAATTTATGAAATGCTAGATGAAGAAGAAATATCTAAAGAGCCTGAAAATCCAAATGTTGTTAATAATGCAAGAGGAGATGTAGAATTTAAAAATGTTAAGTTCGGATATTCGCCTGATAAATTGTTGATGGAAAATATCAATTTTAAGGTAAAAAAAGGACAAAAAGTTGCTATCGTAGGTAATACAGGAGCAGGAAAAACTACTCTTATTAATTTACTTATGAGATTTTACGACATAAACGGAGGAACAATTTTACTTGATGGAACAGATACAAAGAATATGACAAGAGCAAACTTAAGAAATAATTTTGGAATGGTTCTACAAGATACATGGCTTTTTGAGGGAACGGTCGCAGAAAACATTGCTTATGGAAAACCAGACGCAACAAGAGAAGAAATAATTGAAGCTGCAAAAATGGCTAGAGTAGATTTCTTCATAAGAACAATGCCAAAAGGATATGATACAGTTTTATCAGATGACATAGAGGGAATATCAGTAGGACAAAGACAATTATTAACAATAGCTCGTGTAATGCTTCGTAATCCAAGTGTTCTTATATTAGATGAAGCAACTTCAAGTGTTGATACAAGAACAGAAATAGAAATAGGAAAAGCAATGCATACTCTTATGAAAAATAGAACTAGTTTTGTAATAGCACATAGATTGTCTACAATAGTAGATTCAGATATGATATTTGTTATGAAAAATGGAACAATTATTGAACAAGGAAATCATAAACAACTATTGGAAAAGAATGGGGCTTATGCAGAACTTTATAATAGTCAATTTGCATAGAGGAAATATAACGACACAAAAAATAAGTTGTAAGGCAGATAATTGAATTTATCTGTCATTTATTATATAATCGTAATAGAAAATAGTAATTTATGTTTATGAATTGAAAAGAGAGGTTTTATATGAATAATAATCAAAAAATATTTATTGTAATAGGAATATTAGCAATTATTGTAGTAAGTTTTAGTCTGGGCTTATTTGTAGGACAGAAAAATGCACCAAAGAACGATTTGGCAATTAGTAAAGTGGTAGGTCAAACATTTTATGCGAATATAGAAAGTATAAAGCAGTACAATGATGGTAGTTTTCATCTTAATGTAACAGGGTTAGAAGTGAACGACATAAATTATAGAGGCAATTTTACTTTTAAAGTAGATGATAGTATGGATATGACTTGGAGAGGAGAAAAGGTTAAAGCTTCAGATTTCAAAGTAGGAAATAATATTGCAATTACTTTTACTGATGAAATGCTTACATCTATTAGTCCAACTCCATTAACAGAAGTAATAAAAATACAAATCTTAGATGATGAAAGATAGCGATAACTTACAAGTTATAGAGATGGTATGAAATTAATAATTTATAAAATAAAAGAGAATGTGAAAGGAATAATGTATGGTTTTATTTGCAAAATCTGGCGAATATGAACCCTGTGGTATTTTTACAACAGATCATATAAAATTAATAATAGTAACAATTTTAGGAATAATAGTTGCTTTAAAGAAAACTGTAAATAAAAATAAATATGAAGTAGAAAAAATAATAAAAAGATGTACTATAATTTTATGGATATTAGAATTTGTGATAATATCATTTAAACTTTATACAGGAAATATTAGAGATATAGGAAATTATGTACCTTTATATTATTGTAGTTTACTATTGTATGCAGGATTTTTAAGTTCTTTTACAAAAGGAAATTTAAAAAGAACAGGAGATGTTTTTTTAGCAACTGGTGGAATAATAGGTGGAATAATTTTTATTATTATGCCAACAACATCATTACCAACATATCCAATGTTACATATGGTAAGTTTGCATAGTTTCTTTTTTCATGGAATGATGGTATATTTAGGAATTTTAATAAACAAAACAAAATATATAGAATTAAAAAAAGAAGATTTTAAATATTATGCTATATTAGTAGGTATAGTATGTATTTTTGCATATATAGTTAATCAAATTTTTGACAGTAATTTAATGTTTATATCTAAAAACTTTCCAGGTACACCAATAGAAATATTGTATAAAATATCAGGTTCATATTATCCAATTGTAGCATCTATTGGTCAAATGACAATACCATTTTTTATAGTGTATTATTTTTTAAAATTGAAAAATATAAATAAAATTAAATAAAATTAGCCCAATGTTTAAAATATAAATGTATGAATTTGACATTTTGGAAAAAATATAGTATGATATATTAAGTGCCCTAATTTTAAAACTAACATGTTAACTACCATTTTGTTAGTATTAGGAGTGCTAAACGCAGAAATCAAGGAGGGTTATGACTATGAAGAACACTAATATCAACAACGAATATGATTTCATCGTAGTAGGCGGAGGACCATCTGGTGCTTTTTTCACCTATGAAATGCTGGAGAAAAATCCGAAAGCTCGGATTTTGATCATCGAACGCGGCAAAGCCGTTGAGCGGAGAAACTGTTCGGAATCTAAGCTTGGAAAATGTGTAAAATGTAAGCCGTTTTGCAACATTACTGCAGGTTTTTCCGGAGCTGGTGCTTTCTCTGATGGAAAACTTTCTCTCTTCAATGAAGATGATGAAGATTTCCATGTAGGAGGAAATTTGCATCGGTACATTGGTGTTGAAGAAACCAAAAAGGTTATTAGATACACTGATGACATTTATCTCAAGTTTGGAGCAACAACAGACTTGGAAGGAATCAGCAATCCTAACGAAGTCTCCAAAATCAAGAGAAAAGCAAAAAATGCAAGACTTGATTTGGTAAACATCCCTATCAGACACTTGGGTACTGATCGTGCACATGCTGTCTACAAGAAAATGCAGGATCATCTGTTAGAAAAAGGAGCCAACATCTTCTTCGAAACAGAAGTAGTGGATTTGATCGTGGCTGGCGATAATATTGAAGGCGTCATCTACAAAACGAATGGCTTCCCTGAAGAACAAACAGCTTTTGCTGATAAAGTTGTTCTGGCAGTTGGTAGAGCAGGAGCTGACTGGTTGGAAGAAATGTGCAAAAAGCACAATATCAATTCTTCACCAGCAGTTTTGGATATTGGAATTCGCTATGAGCTTCCTGATCAGGTTATGAGTGAAATTAACGAATACCTGTATGAAGGAAAGTTCTTTGGTGAACCTGATCCATTCCATGACAAAGTAAGAACTTTCTGTCAAAACCCGTCAGGCTTTGTGTCTGCTGAGGTTTACAAGAATGGTCTTATTCTGGCAAATGGACATTCCTGTAAGGATTCCAAGAGTACCAATACCAATTTGGCTCTTCTGGTTTCCATCAAAATGCCTGACATTGATTCTCCGATGGAGTATTCAAGAAACATTGGCAGAATCTTAAATGATCTGGCAAAAGGTAACGTAATGGTACAGAGATTAGAAGATCTCAGACTGGGAAAAGATACCAGTGAAGAGGAACTTGCAAGTAACACTGTGGTTCCGACTTTGAAATCTGCTGTTCCAGGAGACCTGAGCATGGGAATGCCTTACCGTGTTGTAATGGACATTTTGGGATTCATCGATATGATGGAAAAAGTTGTTCCTGGTTTTGCAGCACCTGATAACCTCCTTTATGGACCGGAGCTCAAGTTTTATTCTAACAAAGTAAAACTTTCTACGAACTTCGAAACCAATATCAATGGCTTGTATGCTATTGGCGATGGTTGTGGTCTTACAAGAGGGCTGATGATGGCATCTGCTGCAGGAGTTGTTTTAGCACGAAATATTTATGCAGAATAATGCATGAAGCAAGAAACCTAGTTCATTTGAACTGGGTTTCTTTGTTTTTATAAAATTTATATAAGGTAATTATTATTAATAAAAATATTAAATTTTATTGAAAAATAGGTTTATATAATATAAAATTAAGAAGGATTTAAGAAAAGAACAAATATCATATTTTTTTAAATTAATATAAATATTGTAAAAATATAAAAACTAATATAAAGCTAATATAAAACTAATATAAAAATAATGTAAAAACTAATATTAAAAATTAGTAAAAAATATTATTCTAGATAAAAGGAGAATTAATATGAAAAAAACAAAGGGATTATTAATTTTATTTTTAACAATTGCATTTTTATTTTTCTTAACTACAAATGTAAATGCAGGATATCAAAAAATAAATAACTTAGAGTACGAAGTTAAATTAAAAAAAGATGGAACAGCTATGATAACTGAAATATGGGATATCTATATTAGTGAAACAAACACACTTTTTAAAACTTTTGAATATGACCAAAAAAAATATGATTCTATGGGAAATGTTTATGTATATGAAATATTAGACGATAATACAGAAAAATTACTTTCACGAACAAATACATATCAATTTCATGTAGATAAGGATTCATATTATGCACTTATAAATGAAAGTGGACAATATGAAATTGCATGGGGAGTTGGATTAGATGATTCTTATGATACAAGAAAATACAAAATAACTTATGCAATTGAAAATGTAGTAAAAAAATATAGTGATTGTTCTGATTTTTATTGGCAATTTATTTCAAATAAAAATTCAATATCTTGTAAAAATGTGGTAGGTAGAATATATTTGCCAAAAGAAGTTGAAAATATAGAAGATTTAAGAGTTTGGGCTCATGGTTCAAGTAATGATGGAATTATAGAAAGACGAGCAAAAGATTATATATATTTCGAAACAAGTAATTTACAACCAAATACAATGGTAGAGGTAAGAACTACTGTTTTAGATGAAAAAGTATTTTCTGATATAAATAATGTACAAAACGAACAAAAATTAGATGAAATATTAAAAGAAGAAGCAAATTTAGCTAATAAAGCAAATAATATAAGAAATAGAAAAAAATTTCTTCATTATGGATATATGGTAGCAATTGTATTAATATTTATAATATTGATTTTAAAAATGAAAAAATATAAAGAAAAAATAAAAAGTAATTATGGAAGATCTGAGCAAAAATGGGAATATTTTAGAGAAATTCCAGATGAAGATGCAACAGTTGCAGAAGCATCATTTTTATATTATTTTAGTGAATCAGGTTTTCAAAGAAATTTGCCTAAAATAATTAGTGCTACAATAATGAATTTTAATTTAAAAGGTATAATAGAATTTGAAAAAGATGCAGAAGATAGCAAAAATCAAAAAATAATATTAAAAGAAAAAGAAAAAATAAATCTTTCAAAAGAAGAAGAATTAGTATATGACGTGTTAGAAAAATCTTCTAAATATAATTATGGAAAAATTTATACATCTACAAAAATGCTAGAAAAATATATTAGCGATAGAAGTGCGATAATGGGAAAGAAATTTTTAAAGATTTTTGAATATACTAAAGAAAATGAATTTAAAAAGGGAAATATTACAAGAGAGACAGAAAAAGAAAAAAATAAATTTATATTTACATTTGTATGGTATATTACACTTATATTCTTCGCAGTAGGAGGAACATGTATAAATTTGATAACTTTAATACTTTTTCCAGTATTAATAATAGATGCAAAACTTATAAATGATCTTAGTCAAAGATGTATTAGTTTAAAAGGAGCAGAAGAAAAGGAAAAATGGAATGGTCTTTATAATTATATGAAAGATTTTTCTTTACTAAAAGAAAAAGAAATACCAGACATAATATTATGGGAAAAATTTTTAGTATTTGCTACTGCATTTGGAATAGCAGAAAAAGTTATAGAACAATTAAAAATAGTATATCCTAATTTAGCAGAAGATGATTATATTAATAATATGTATAATTATTATTTTATACATAATTCTTTTGAACAAAATATAGAAAAAACTATAACTAATTCAATCGCAGATTATAATACAGAGAGATATGCATCATCAAGCGGTTCTGGTGGTGGATTTTCTTCAAGTAGCTCTGGCGGTGGAGGCGGAGCTGGTGGAGGCTCAATGGGGGGAAGATAATTCTACCCTAAAATTATTCTGAACAATAAATACCCAAAGGAGAAAAAATGAAAAAACTAAAAGAAGTTTTAAAATTTATAGGAGTTTTTATATTACTTATATCAATATATTTTATATTATTGACATTAATTTCAATATTTCCAAGTAATTTAATAAGAGAAAATATAATGGAGTCAGCTGATTATTTAATAGAAAAACCGGAATCTGAAAAAATAGAACTTAGTTATAAAAATGTATATATATTTCAATTTACAAATGCACTTATGCTAAATACAGCATATTCTATAGATTCAACATCACCAATAGAATCATTTTTGGTAGCAAGAAAAAATTATATTCCAGGAGTAACACAAATAATACATGAAAAAACTCCAAAAGATTTGCAATCAGCTGAAAAATATTATGATGAAACATCCAGCAAAACAGATGCTTATCAAATAAAAGAATTATATGATACAGCATATGAAAATGATTTATACGAATCTTTTGAATATGCAAGATATTGGCATGGATATTTAGTTTATTTAAGACCTTTGCTATTATTATTTAATTATCAGCAAATAGAGATTTTATCAACGATACTATTTTTTGCATTATTAATAATTGTAGCAGTACTTATATGTAAAAAAATAAACCCACTAATAGCAATATCTTTAATATTTTCTTTTTTAGCAGTTGATATACATATAATTTCTGTTTCTATAAATGAAGTTACATGTTTTATATTATCATTAATATTTGCATTATATATATTGCTAAAAGATGGAAATATAAATAAAATTGGAATGCTATTTTTTATAATAGGATCAATAACAAATTTTATAGATTTTCTTACAAATCCAATACTTACATATGCACTACCAATACTTATGTACTTTTTAATTATTCAAAAGAAAAGAAATATAACAATAAAGGAAATAATAAATATATATTTTAAAACAAGTATATTATGGGCATTAGGTTATGGATTAACATGGTGTTCAAAATGGATTATAACAGATTTATGCTTGAATAAAGGCATAATAGAAAATGCATTAGAACAAGTGAAATTTAGGTCTAATGAAGAAAAATATACGATAAAACAATTATATGAATGTTTAATGATATTTATAGATGAAAAAACAATAGATGTAACTTTTATGCTTTCTACATTTTTTATGTTTATTCAATATGTTATATCACATCCTATAAGAAAAAATAAAAAAACAGTAAAAAAATCAATTTCTATTGTAAAAACAAAATTATATATATTAACAAAAATAAGAGATATATTCCCGTATTTTATAGGAATATTTATACCAATAGTGTGGTATGCAGTTTTGTTTAATCATTCTGTAGTACATAGATTTTTTACTTATAGAAATGTATCAATGTTATTTTTTGCTTTTCAAACAATGTTTATAATATTAATGCAAAACAAAATTGAAGCAAAAGATGATGAATAAAATATTGATTTTAATACAAAGTATGATATTATATACAAAATTTAAATTTGGAGGTAATTTTGGAAAAATTAGTTGTAATAGATGGAAATAGTATATTAAATAGAGCTTTTTATGGAATTATGGGAAGTAAAATGTTGCAAACAGCAGATGGAACATATACAAATGCAGTATATGGATTTTTGAGCATATTATTTAAATTAGAAGAAGATTTAAATCCAGAATATTTAGTAGTAGCATTTGACTTAAAAGCTCCTACAAAAAGACATTTAATGTATAAAGAATATAAAGGTACAAGAAAAGGAATGCCAGAAGAATTAGCAGCACAAATGCCAATAATAAAAAAAGTATTAGCATCAATGAATATAAAAGTAATCACAAAAGAAGGATATGAAGCAGACGATATTTTAGGTACATTATCAAGATTTGGAGAAAAAAATGGATTAGCTGTTACATTACTTACAGGAGATAGAGATTCTTTTCAACTTGCAACAGACAAAACAACTATAAGGATTCCAAGAACAAAACAAGGAAAAACAGAAACAGAAGATTTTGATAAAAACAAAATAATAGAGACATATGGTGTTTTACCACATCAATTAATAGAAGTTAAAGGACTTCAAGGTGATACATCTGATAATATTCCAGGAGTACCAGGAATAGGAGAAAAAACAGCTTTAAATTTAATAAAAGAATATGGTTCTATAGATGAATTATATGAAAAATTGGAAAAAGGAGAAGCAAATTTAAAAGGAAAACAAAAAGAAAATATAGAAAACAATAAAGATTTAGCAATTCTTTCAAGAGAACTTGGAAGAATTGATGTAGATGCACCAATAGAGAAAAACTTAGAAGAATTTAAAGTTACAGAATGGAACAAAAAAGAAGTACTAGATATTTTTAAAGAATTAAGATTTAATAGATTTATTGAAAGATTTGGTTTAGATAAAGAAAATAATTCAGAAGAAAAAGTAAATAAAGAAGAAAAACTTTTTGAACACAAAGTGATTAAAAGTGATTCAGAAGAAAAAGATGTATTAACAAAAATAGCTTCTATGAAGGAATTTAGCTATTTTTTTGAAACAGAAAAGGTATCAGATGATACACTTATAATTAAAGAAAAAATAAAATATATTAATATATATGACAAAGAAGAAAATGTAGTATATACTTTTGAATTTAATAAAGAAAAATTTAAATCAATTTTTGAAAATGAAAACATTGAAAAAAATGGAGTAAAAGTAAAATTAGATTATATACTTTTAAAACAAAATGAAATAAATATTGAAAATATAAAATTTGATGCTCGTATAGCAGGATACATTTTAAATTCTGTATCAAATGCATACAGTTTAGAAGAACTTTCAAAATTATATTTAGACATAGAAATAGAAAGATATTTTGAAAAAGATAAAAAGGATTCAAATGAGCAAACAAGCTTATTTGATACATTAGTAGAAGAAGAGCAACCAAAAGGACCTAATTTTAAATTTGCAGTATATTCTGCTATAATAGGAAAATTAAAATCAGTTTTATTAAATAAATTAGAAAAAATAAATGCTACAAAATTATTTAATGAAATAGAAATGCCAACAGCAGAAGTTTTGGCAAATATGCAATGGCAAGGTATATATATAGATGAAAAAGAACTTATTAAATTTGGTGAATCTTTGAAAAAAGATTTAGAAGAGCTTAGAATCGATATATATGAAAATGCTGGAGAAGAATTTAATATAAATTCTACAAAACAACTAGGTGAAATATTATTTGAAAAATTAAAATTAACAGCATCTAAAAAAACAAAAAGCGGTTATTCTACAGATGTCGAAACTTTAGAAAAAATTGTAGATGAACATCCTATAATTCAAAAAATATTGGATTATAGACAAATAATGAAATTAAATTCTACATATGTAGAAGGAATGATACCACATATAAATATCAAAACAGGAAGAATTCATACATTTTTCCATCAAACTGTTACAGCAACAGGAAGAATAAGTTCAACAGAACCAAATCTTCAAAATATACCAACAAGAACAGATTTAGGAAAAAAATTAAGAAAAGTATTTAAAGCAGAAAAAGAAGATACTATTTTTATAGATGCAGATTATTCTCAAATAGAACTTAGAGTATTAGCACATATGTCAAATGATGAAATAATGGTAAAAGCTTTTAATGCAGATGAAGATATTCATACAATATGTGCATCACAAATATTTGGCGTTCCAGTGGAAGAAGTATCAAAACAATTGAGAAGTAGAGCAAAAGCTGTAAACTTTGGAATAGTTTATGGAATAAGTGATTTTGGGCTTTCAGAACAAGTAGGAATAAAAAGAAAAGAAGCAAAACAATATATAGAACAATATCTAAACACATACCATGGTATAAGAGAATTTATGAATAGAGTAGTAGAAGAAGCAAAAGAAAAAGGATATGTAGAAACTTTATGTAATAGAAGAAGATATATACCAGAATTAAAATCAAATAATTATATGGTTAGAAAATTTGGAGATAGAGCAGCTATGAACACTCCAATCCAAGGAACTGCGGCAGATATAATGAAAATAGCAATGATAGATGTGTATAAAAAATTAAAAGAAAGAAATTTAAAATCTAAACTTGTTTTACAAATACATGACGAACTTCTAATAGAAGCATATAACGATGAAAAAGAAGAGGTTATAAAACTATTAAAAGAATCTATGGAAAATGCTATGGAATTGAGTATACCACTAAAAGTAGAAGTTGAAGAAGGAAAAAATTGGTATCAGGCAAAATAATAAATTTAGATAAAAGATCTATTTTAAAAATTAATTAAAATAGATCTTTTTTTTAAAACTTTATTAAATTAAAAATTTTTAAGCTTCGCTTTCTTCTTTTTTCTTTCTCATTATAGGAATAAATTGCTCTAAAAATTTGTATTCATCTCTATCTTTTATATAAAGTAAACCTAAGATAGAAAAGCTAAGAGCACCAATAAAGTTTACAAACAAATCCTTCATAGTATCATTAATTCCAATATCTAAATAGCCAGAATCAATTGTAGTAAGAATTGTATTACCATCTTTATCTAAGCTGTAGATTGTAGTTGATTTAATATTATCTATTAAAATAGATTTATTTGTTTTAGTTTCATCTAATGCAGTAGAAGCAATTGATGTTACAATTTCATCTTTTTGCATATCTGTTCTTAAAAAATTATCCATACCAAATTCAAAAAATTCCCATAAAACACCAATTGTCATAGAAAAGCAAAAAGCAACTAATGCAACAAATGCAGGAGTTAATGTAATGTGAAACTTTTCTGTACGATTAAGTAAGTCTATTAATGCGAATCCAATAGCACCACATAAAAAACCATTTAAAGTGTGAAGAATAGTATCCCAGTTTTTAAATATTCCATAAAAATTATGTACTTCACCTAAGATTTCTGCTGCAAATATAAAAAGCAAAATTATATTTTCTAAAGTGTTTGGCAAAGTGACATTTAATTTTCTTTGTAGTATTGTAGGAAATGAAAATAAGAAAAGGGTCAAAATACATAAGAAAACATTATTCCAATTTCCAGTAAAAATTTGTCTTATCATAACTGAAATTACAAGAATACGAAGAATAATATAAATAGTTAAATCTCTTTTGGTGTATTTCGATTCGTATCCAACTAATTCAGGTTTTTTCTTTCTTGATTTTTTATTTTTTTTCATATAATTCATCCTCCAAAAAATATAAAAAATTAATAACACTAATATTATATATAGATTTCTAAAAAAATACAACAAATAATAAATTAAAATCTAAATGTTTTGTATTTTTTATAATATAAAATAATACAATTAAATTTTTATTAAACTGTATTTTATTTTGTATATAACATAAGAAAAATGATTTATATAGATTTGTTTCATTTATAATTGATGTAACAACATAAAATGAAAAATATTGCTATTTTGTTGTATTACAATTGATGTGAAACAAAATTAAATAAAAATAGAATAAGTGAT
>CAZYST010000037.1:3108-15246 GCA_964650305.1 uncultured Lachnospiraceae bacterium | reverse complement strand
ATGGTCGGCCACAAGCTGGGCGAGTTTGCCCCCACAAGAACATTCAAAGGTCATGCATGAGACAAAACAACTAAAAAATAATAAAAATGAGATAAAATAAAAGCATAATATAAAGGAGGAAAAAGAAGTGGAAGAAAAGCAATTAGTAGAAGAAGTTGCAGAAGCAAGAGCAACTTTAAGTTATGCAAGAATTTCAAGTAGAAAAGTTAAAATAGTTGCTGACTTAATGAGAGGTAAAAAAGTTGACGAAGCTATGCAAATCGCTAAATTTGCACCAAAAGCATCAAGCGAAATTTTAGAAAAATTATTAAAATCAGCTATAGCAAATGCTGAAAATAATCATTTCATGAACAAAGCTAATCTTTATGTTGCAGAAATTTATGCAAATCAAGGTCCAACTTTAAAAAGAATAAGACCAGCTGCAAAAGGTTCAGCTGTTAGAATAAGAAAAAGAACAAGTCATATAACAATAGTTTTAAGAGAAAGTAAATAAGAAAGGAGGCTATTTACGATATGGGACAAAAAGTTCATCCAAATGGAATCAGAGTAGGTGTTATAAGAGATTGGAATTCTAAATGGTATGCAGATTCTAAAAACTTTAGTGAATACCTAGTTGAAGATCAAAAAATTCGTAAATACGTAAAAAAGAAACTATTTATTAGTGGAATTTCAAAAGTAGAAATCGAAAGAACTGCTAAATTCGTAAAAGTAAATGTTTATACAGCTAAACCAGGTTTAGTTATAGGAAAAGGTGGAAATCTTTCTGAAGAATTAAAAGCAGAAATCGAAAAAATGATAAATAAAGAAGTTAATTTAAATATTATAGAGGTAAAAAATGTTGATACAGATGCTCAATTAGTAGCTGAAAACATTGCTGGACAATTAGAAAGAAGAATTTCTTTCAGAAGAGCTATGAAACAATGTATGCAAAAAGCTATGAAAGCTGGAGCATTAGGAATCAAAACAGCTGTATCTGGAAGATTAGGTGGAGCTGATATGGCAAGAACAGAATTCTATAAAGAAGGTACTATACCACTTCAAACTTTAAGAGCTGATATAGACTATGGATTCTATGAAGCTGATACAACTTATGGAAAGATAGGTGTTAAAGTTTGGATTTATAAAGGCGAAGTTCTTCCAGCTAAAAAAGAAGCAAAAGGAGGTAGAGACTAATGCCATTAATGCCAAAAAGAACAAAATATAGAAAAATGCAAAAAGGTAGAAATAGAGGAGCTGCAACAAGAGGAAATGTAGTTAATGAAGGTGAATTCGGATTACAAGCTACAACAGCAGGATGGATAAAAGGAAATCAAATAGAAGCAGCCAGAGTTGCAATGACTCGTTATATAAAAAGAGGTGGAAAAGTTTGGATAAAAGTATTTCCAGACAAACCAATTACTAAAAAACCAGCTGAAACTCGTATGGGTAAAGGTAAAGGAGCTCCAGAATATTGGGTAGCTGTTGTAAAACCAGGAAGAGTTATGTTTGAAATATCAGGTGTATCTGAAGAAGTAGCAAAAGAAGCTTTAAGACTTGCTGCTCAAAAATTACCTGTTCAAACAAAATTCGTAAGAAGAGAAATTGAAGTAGGTGGTGATCAAGTTGAAGAATAATGAACTAACAAAGATGACTACACCAGAACTTGAAAAAGAATTAGGTGAATTAAAGTCAGAATTATTTAAATTAAGATTCAGCCTAGCTACTAATGGATTAGATAATCCACTAAAAGTAAGAGAAGTAAGAAGAAATATAGCTAGAGTAAAAACTATTTTAAGAGATAGAGAATTAAAAAATCAATAAAAAATAAGAAAGGAGAATATCCTAATGGAGGAAAGAAATCTTCGTAAAACAATGATAGGTACAGTAGTTTCTGATAAAATGGATAAAACAGTTGTTGTTGCAGTAGAAACAAGTGTTAGACATCCAATGTATAAGAAAACTGTAAAAAGAACATATAAGTTAAAAGCTCATGATGAAGAAAATAGCTGTAAAGCTGGAGATAAAGTAAAAGTTATGGAAACAAGACCTTTATCAAAAGATAAAAGATGGAGAGTTGTTGAAATAGTAGAAAAAGCAATTATAAAATAATTTCAACATCAATAATGTAAAGGAAAGAAAAGGAGGACTTTAAAGTTATGGTACAGCAACAAACTAGATTAAAAGTAGCTGATAACACTGGTGCTAAAGAATTAATGTGCATTAGATGTTTAGGTGGTTCACATAGAAAATATGCTGAAATAGGAGATATAATAGTAGCTTCTGTTAAAAGTGCTACACCAGGTGGCGTTGTTAAAAAAGGTGAAGTTGTAAAAGCTGTAGTTGTAAGAAGCAAAAAAGGTGCAAGAAGAGCTGATGGTTCTTATGTAAAATTTGATGAAAATGCAGCAGTTATAATTCGTGAAGATGGTACACCAAAAGGAACACGTATATTTGGACCAGTTGCAAGAGAATTAAGAGATAAAAATTATTTAAAAATATTATCTCTAGCTCCAGAAGTTCTTTAATTCGTTAATAATACTAAATAGTTTAATTTAATATTACGAATTAAATGTGCATGAAATATATAAATATTAGAGTAAAGTAAGTAAATAGCTTACGACCTTAAGTTATAAATAAACGTTAAAAAGAGGTGAATAAGTTGAGAATAAAAAAAGGTGATAATGTTAAAATTTTATCAGGAAATGATAAAGGAAAAACAGGAGAAGTTTTAGAAGTTATACCAAAAACAAATAAAATTATTGTTAAAGGTGTTAACATTAGAAAAAAACATATCAAACCTAGAAAACAAGGTGAAGAAGGCGGAATAGTTTCTGTTGAATGTAGCATACATAGCAGTAAAGCTAATGTTGTTTGCCCAAAATGTGGAAAAGCTACAAAAATCGGATATGTTATGGAAAAAGACGAAAAAGTACGTGTTTGTAAAAAATGCGGAGCAAAAATAAAATAATAAAAGAATATGAAAGGAGGACTTAAAATAAGATGGAAAAACTTAGAGAACAATATGAGAAAGAAGTAGTTCCAGCAATGATGAAGAAATTTAATTATTCTTCAGTAATGCAAGTTCCTAAATTAGAAAAAATAGTTATAAATATAGGATTAGGAGAAACAAAAGATAATCCTAAAGCTTTAGATAATGCTGTGAATGATTTAAGCATTATTACAGGTCAAAGACCAGTAGTAACAAAAGCTAAAAAATCAATAGCAGCTTTTAAATTAAGAGAAGGTGCAAAAATAGGATGTAAAGTAACATTAAGATCTGGAAAAATGTATGATTTTGCTTACAAACTATTTAATGTAGCTCTTCCAAGAGTAAGAGATTTCAGAGGAGTTTCAGGAAATTCTTTTGATGGTAGAGGAAACTACTCAATGGGTGTTAAAGAACAATTAATATTCCCAGAAATCGAATATGATAAAGTTGACAAATTAAGAGGTATGGATATTATATTTGTTACAACAGCTAAATCTGATGAAGAAGCAAAAGAATTATTAACACTTTTAGGAATGCCATTTAAAAACTAAGTTATTTGTTTGCAAACTAAAAGTTTAATATTTAGCAGATAACTTATCCAAATCAAAAAAGATTGAATTCTATAAAAGATTAGAAGAAAGGAGAAACAAATGGCTAAAAAATCATTAAAAGTAAAATGTGCTAGACCACAAAAATATGCAACTAGAGAATATAATAGATGCAAAATATGTGGAAGACCACATGCATATATTAGAAAATATGGAATATGCCGTGTTTGCTTTAGAGAATTAGCTCATAAAGGAGAAATACCAGGAGTTAAAAAAGCAAGCTGGTAGAATGTTGAAACTGATTTAAGTTTTTAACTAAACTACAGTAATCAGCATACAAATGCTAATGTGTTTGTAATAAAAAGATTTTGATAAATTAGATATAAATAAAATAATAAAAAATGAGGGTAAAAAACGTGAATACAACTGACCCAATAGCAGATATGTTAACAAGAATAAGAAATGCTAATAGTGCAAAATTTAAAACAGTTGATGTTCCATCATCAAAAATTAAAAAAGCTATAGCAGAAACATTATTTGAAGAAGGATATATAAAAGCTTTTGAAGAAATCGAAAGCGATTCTCAAGGTGTTATAAGAATCACATTAAAATATGATGAGAAAGGTAATAGAGTTATAGATGGATTAAGAAGAATCAGTAAACCTGGTTTAAGAATATATGCATCTAAAGATGAATTACCAAAAGTATTAAATGGATTAGGAATAGCTTTAATATCTACTTCAAAAGGAATAATGACAGATAAAAAAGCAAGAGAATTAGGTATAGGTGGAGAAGTTTTAGCTTATATCTGGTAATTCCAGAGACTGTACAAAGCGTAAGCTGAGCTACAGTGTCTGGATGTAAATTGCAAAACAATTTACACTTTATATAATATAAAAATAAGATGTCTTTAAAATAATTTAAGCTAAGGCAGAAAATTTAAAGAAGGAGGAAAAATAGAAATGTCTAGAATAGGAAATAAGCCTATTACAGTACCAGAAGGCGTAGAAGTAAAAATAGATGGTCAAAACATTACTGTAAAAGGACCAAAAGGAACATTATCAAAAGAATTTCATAAAAATATGAAAGTTTCTATGGAAAACAATGTTATAACAGTAACAAGACCAAATAATGAGCCAGAAAACAAAAGTTTACATGGTTTAACAAGAACATTAATCAGCAACATGATTGAAGGAACAGTTAAAGGTTTCGAAAGAAAATTAGAGGTAAATGGTGTTGGTTATAGAGCACAAAAACAAGGAACAAAATTAGTTTTAACTTTAGGATATTCACATCCAGTTGAAATGGAAGCTCCAGAAGGAATAACTTTTGATGTACCATCTCAAAACGAAATAATCGTTAAAGGTATGGATAAAGAAGTTGTTGGTCAAACAGCAGCAGTTATCAGAACAAAGAGACCACCTGAAGTATATAGAGGTAAAGGTATCAAATATGCTGAAGAAGTTATTAGACGTAAAGAAGGTAAAGCTGGTAAAAAATAAAATTTAGTAAAATAAATTAAAAATGTTCAAATTAGGTTAAATAAAGTAAACTTTAGGGGGTATATCTAATCCCTTAAAGAAAAATATAAGGGATTAAATATACCCCTAGAAAGTAGAACCTAGAAAGGAGATAAAATGATTACTAAAACTGATAGAAAATTAGAAAGAGTAAGAAGACATAAAAGAGTTCGTACAAAAATAAGTGGAACAACTGAATGTCCTAGACTTGCTGTTTGTAGAACAAATAAAAATATAATTGCTCAAATTATAGATGATACTAAAGGAGAAACTTTAGTGTATGTTTCTACATTAGATAATGATGTAAAAACAAAAAAAGCAAATAAAGAAGCTGCTAAAGAAGTTGGAACATTAGTTGCAAAAAAAGCAGCAGCTAAAAATATAGAAACAGTAGTTTTTGATAGAGGTGGATTTATATATCATGGTGTTGTTAAAGAATTAGCTGAAGCAGCACGTGAAGCTGGATTAAAATTCTAGTTTTAAACTTTGAAATAACTAATATTTTTATATATCATTAAAAAGATAAGGAGGATTAAAAAATCTCATGGACGAAAAAACAGTAGAATTAAAAGAAAAAGTTGTTGCTATCAATAGAGTTGCAAAAGTTGTAAAAGGTGGTAGAACATTTAGATTTAGTGCTGTAGTTGTTGTTGGAGATGAACAAGGACATGTTGGTGTAGGAAATGGTAAAGCAGCTGAAGTTCCAGATGCTATCAAAAAAGCTATTGAAGAAGCTAAGAAAAACCTAGTTACTGTACCAGTTGTTGGAACAACAATACCACATGAATTCGTTGGAAAATTTGGTAGTGCAAGTGTTATGTTAAAACCAGGTGCTGAAGGTACTGGAATTATAGCAGGTGGAAGTGTAAGACCTGTTCTTGAACTTGCAGGATACAAAGATATCAATTCAAAAGTTATTGGTACAAATAATCCAAGAAATGTTGTTTATGCTACAATAGAAGCTCTAAAAAGCATGAAAACTGTTGAAGATATTGCTAAAAAAAGAGGAAAAAAAGTTAGCGATATTGTTTAATATAAAAAATTCAAAATATATTTGAAAAAAATAATTATAATGATATAATTTAGAAAAAGAAAACTTATAATAAGAGGAGGTGCAAAGATGGAATTAGGAAACTTACATCCAGCTGTAAAAAAAGAAACAAGAAAAAGAGTTGGTCGTGGTACAGGTTCAGGTCTTGGAAAAACTTCAGGTAGAGGACATAAAGGACAAAAAGCAAGAAGCGGTGGTGGAGTAAGACGTGGATTCGAAGGAGGCCAAACACCATTATATAGAAGATTACCAAAAAGAGGATTTAATAATATTCATGCTAAAACTTATACAGAAGTAACTTTAACAATGCTTAACAAATCAGAAGCAACAGAAGTTACAGCAGAAAGTTTATTAGCTGAAGGTATAATCGGAAAAATAAATGATGGAATAGTTGTTTTAGCTACAGGAAATTTAGATAAAAAATTAACTGTTAAAGCAACAAGATTTACTAAAGCTGCTGCAGAAAAAATAGAAGCTGCAGGTGGAAAGATAGAGGTGGTTTAGTTGTTTAAGACTATAAAAAACGCATTAAAAACACCAGAGATAAGAAAAAAATTATTGTATACTTTAATATTAATAGTAATATTTAGATTAGGTTGCTTCATAACAGTTCCAGGAGTTGATACATTTGCTTTATCAAGCCAAATGCAATCAGCTACTGGAAGCCTTGTAGGCTTAATTGATACTATATCTGGTGGAGCTTTTTCAAGATTGTCAATATTTTCAATGACAATAACTCCATATATAACATCATCAATTGTTATACAATTATTAGCTATGATAGTTCCTTCTTTAGAAAAAGCTTTAAAAGAAGGTGGAGAAGAAGGAAAGGCTAAAATAAATAAATATACAAAATTATTAACATTAGTATTATCATTAGTAGAAGCTCTAGGAATTTATTTTTCATACAGTTCAACAGGAATATTTATAAATCCAGGTTTCTTAACTGCTAGTATGGTTATACTATCATTAGTAGCAGGTACAGCAATATTAATTTGGCTTGGTGAGCAAATTACAAATAAAGGTATTGGAAATGGTATTTCAATTATAATCTTTATTGGTATTGTTTCAGGATTACCATCTGGAGTTGTAACTTTATGGAACTTAATATTTACAGGAACAGGAGTTAGCACTGTTGGAATAGTAACAGCTCTTGCAATAATTGTTGGTGCTATTGTTTTTGTAGCAGGTGTTGTATTTGTACAACAAGCTGAAAGAAAAATACCAGTACAATATGCAAAAAGAGTTGTTGGAAGAAAAATGTATGGTGGACAAAATACACATATTCCACTTAAACTTGCAATGGCTGGTGTAATGCCAGTAATCTTTGCATCATCATTTATGACATTTCCAGCAATGATGATTCAAATATTTGCTTCTGATAAAATTGGAGCAGGTGGATTTTTAGATGGATTATATCAATTCTCTATTGCTACATCTACTTCAAATGTTGCTTGGGGATATTCTTTAGCAAATGCTATAGTATATTTACTATTAATAGTAGGATTTACATTCTTCTATACATATGCAACATTTAATCCAGCAGAAGTTTCTACAAACATAAAACAAAATGGTGGATTTATACCAGGTATTAGAGCTGGTAAACCAACAACAGATTATATCTCATCAGTACTTGGAAAATTAACATGGTTTGGCGCTATTTTCTTAAGTTTAATAGCAATTTTACCTATGTTAATGAGATTTTCAAGTGTAGATATATCATTTGGTGGTACATCAATTCTTATCGTAGTTGGTGTTGCTTTAGAAACAGTACAACAACTAGAATCTCAATTAGTAATGAGACATTATAAAGGATTTTTAGAAAAATAAAATATAAAGGGTGGTTTTTTAAAAACCACCCATCTATATTAAATTGATATATATAATTAATATATTCGGATATTAATTATATATGTTAATTTTAAGGAGGTTTTTATGGTAATTATAATGTTAGGAGCTCCAGCTTCAGGAAAAGGAAGTGTAGCAGAAATATTATCAAAAGAATTTAATATTCCAGCTATATCAAGTGGAGATATTTTTAGAAAAAATATTAAAGAAGGTACAGAACTTGGAAAAAAAGCAAATGAATATATGACAAAAGGATCTTTAGTACCAGATGATATAACTGTTAATATGATAGCAGGAAGATTGACAGAAAAAGATGTGGAAACAGGTTTAATATTAGACGGTTTCCCAAGAACAGTAAAACAAGCAGAAGAATTAGATAAAATATTAGAAAAAGAAAATAAAAAAATAGATATAGTAGTAAATTTAGAAACACCAGATGAAGAAATATTAGAAAGAATTGTAAACAGAAGAATTTGTACAAATTCAGATTGCAAAGCTGTATATAATATAGTTTTACACCCTTCTAAAGTAGAAAATGTATGTGATAATTGTGGTAGTCCATTACATCAAAGAGATGATGATACTTTAGAAAAAGCTAAAAATAGATTAGAAGTATATTATAAAGAAACAGCACCAGTAGCAGAATATTATAAAACAACAGGAGCTTTATATTCTACAGTATTAAGTAAAACAGTAAATAGAATGAAAGATGAAGTTGCAAAAGATGTTATAGAATATTTAAAAAACAAATAATTGTTTAAGGAGAATAAATGATAACTATAAAATCTAAAAAAGAAATTGAATTAATGAAAGAAGCTTGCAAAATAACAGCCTTAACATATGAAATGATTGAAAAAAATATAAAACCTGGAATGACAACTTATGAATTAGACCAAATGGCAGAAAAATTTATAAAATCACATGGTGGTATACCTGCACAAAAAGGATATCCAAGTGGAGTAAGAGGTGTTCCAAGTTTTCCAGGAACATTATGTATTTCTATAAATGATGAAGTTATACATGGTATACCATCAAAAAATGTAATTATAAAAGATGGTGATCTAGTTAGTGTAGATTTAGTTGTTTTAAAAAATGGATATAATGGCGATGCAGCAAGAACATTTGCAGTTGGAAATGCTAGTCCAGAAGCTAAAAAGCTATTAGAAGTTACAAGACAATCTTTCTTTGAAGCAATGAAATATGCAAAAGCAGGAAATAGAGTTGGAGATATATCAAATGCTGTTGATACATATGTAAGAAAATTTGGATATTCAGTTGTAAAAGAGTTTCAAGGTCATGGCATAGGAAAAGAAATGCATGAAGATCCAGGAGTTCCAAATTATGGAAAACCAGGAAAAGGACCAAGATTAGAAAAAGGAATGACAATTGCAGTTGAACCTATGGTTATAGATGGTAAACCAGATATATGGGAATTAGAAGATGGTTGGACAATAGTAACACGTGATGGTAGTTTAGCAGCTCATTATGAAAATACTATATTAATAACTGATGGAGAACCAGAAATATTAACATTATTATAATAAAAATAAAGAAAATATTAAAAAAATCGTAGAAAATATTGACAACTAAGCAAAAATATTATATACTATACTAGCTTATTGTTGAAAACAATAAGCTAGTATGTTAAATATGCATAAATAAAAACAAAATATGCATTTTTAGTAGGAGGAAACAAACTTGTCTAAGGAAGATGTTATTGAAGTTGAAGGTACTGTTGTAGAAACATTACCAAATACAAATTTTAAAGTTGAGCTTGAAAATGGACATCAAGTATTAGCACATATTTCAGGTAAACTTAGAATGAATTATATAAAAATTTTACCAGGAGACAAAGTAAAATTAGAATTATCTCCTTATGATTTAACAAAAGGTAGAATCACATGGAGAGCAAAATAAGTTAAAAAATTTATTTATATATAGTTTTAGGAGGGGATAAAAGTGAAAGTAAGAGCATCAGTAAAGAAAATATGTGAAAAATGCAAAATAATTAAAAGAAAAGGTGTAGTTAGAGTTATTTGCGAAAACCCAAAACATAAACAAAGACAAGGTTAATTAAATTTTTTTTGATATTAACACAAGTATGTAGCGGCTGTTAGATTATTTTAAATCTAATATCATATTTGTGTTTATATATATGTCTTTTAATATTTTTAAGACTATCTAAAAGATACATTTCAACTTAAAAATAATAAAAGATAACAACTATTTTAAATTAAAGAAATATATTTGGAGGTGCTAAAAATATGGCTCGTATAGCAGGAGTAGATTTACCTAGAGAAAAAAGAGTTGAAGTAGGACTAACATACGTATATGGTATAGGATTACCTAGTTCACAAAAAATATTAAAAGAAGCTGGAGTAAATCCAGATACTAGAGTAAAAGACTTAACAGACGATCAAGTTGCAAGTATAAGAAAAGCTATGGAAGGATACAAAGTAGAAGGTGACTTAAGAAGAGAAGTAGCTTTAAATATTAAAAGACTTACAGAAATAGGATGCTACAGAGGAATAAGACATAGAAGAGGACTACCTGTAAGAGGACAAAGAACAAAAACAAATGCTCGTACAAGAAAAGGTCCAAGAAAATTAGTAAGTAAAAGTAAAAAAGCATAGTTAGATATAATATTTAACAAAAATTAAGGAGGGAAATACCAAATGGCAAAAGCTAATGTTAAAAAAACAGGTATTAGAAGAAGAGAAAGAAAAAACATAGATAAAGGTTCAGCTCATATTCATTCAAGTTTTAACAATACAATAGTTTCTATAACAGATACACAAGGTAATGTAATATCTTGGGCAAGTGCTGGTGGATTAGGATTTAAAGGTTCTAGAAAAAGTACACCATTTGCTGCTGGTCAAGCTGCAGAAACAGCTACAAAAGCTGCTATGGAACATGGATTAAAAACAGTTGATGTATATGTTAAAGGACCAGGTGCTGGACGTGAAGCAGCAATAAGAGCTTTACAAACAGCTGGATTAGAGATAACAATGATTAAAGACGTTACTCCAATACCACACAATGGTTGTAGACCACCAAAAAGAAGAAGAGTTTAATAAAAAGAGATAAATAAAAGATTTGAGAAAGAGGTGTAATTAGTATATGGCAAGATATAAAGACGAACAATGTCGTATATGCCGTAGAGAAGGACAAAAATTGTTCTTAAAAGGATGTAGATGTTATTCTGATAAATGTAGTGTAACAAGAAGAAATTATGCTCCAGGACAACATGGACAAAAAAGAACAAAACTTTCTGAATACGGTACTCAATTAAGAGAAAAACAAAAAACTAGATCATTCTATGGTGTAGGTGAAAAACAATTTAGAAAATATTTTGAAATGGCTTCTAATAAAAAAGGTATAACAGGTACAAACTTATTACAAATATTAGAAAGCAGATTAGATAATGTTGTATATAGATTAGGAATAGGTGTTTCTAGACCTCAAGCTAGACAAATGGTAACACATGGAAATATAGAAGTAAATGGTAAAAAAGTTAATGTTGCTTCATATTTAGTAAAACCAGGAGATGTTGTAGCTGTTAGAGAAATTAGAAGAAACAATCCTGTAATAAAAGAAAATATTGAAAATGGTGCTAAAAGACCAATTCCAGAATGGTTAGAATTAGATAGCAAAAACTTAAGCGCAAAAGTAGTTAGAGTAGTTAACAGAGACGAAATAGACTTACCAGTTGAAGAACACTTAATAGTTGAGTTATATTCTAAATAATAAATTATATACTTAGGATTACGTACGTAAAGGGGTTAGAAATTATATAAGGTTTTCTTAAAAACCGATTTAGGAGGTAAAAATGATTGAATTTGAAAAACCAAACATCGAATGTGTAGAAACAGACGATAAGAGGAATTATGCAAAATTCATATGTGAACCATTAGAGCGTGGATATGGAATGACAATAGGAAATTCTTTAAGAAGAATACTATTATCATCATTACCAGGAGCTGCAATAACAAGTGTTAAAATAAACGGCGTAGTACATGAATTTTCTACAGTACAAGGTATTGTAGAAGATGTTCCTGAGTTAATTGTTAATTTAAAAAATGTAAGACTTAAAGTTTTTGACAATGATGAAAAAATTATAAGAATAGACTTTAAAGGTGCTGGAGAAATAACAGCTGGAGATATAGTAACAGATGGAACAGTTGAAATATTAAATCCAGAACT
>CAZYST010000037.1:0-3098 GCA_964650305.1 uncultured Lachnospiraceae bacterium | reverse complement strand
GCAACAACATCAGCAAACTGTGATTTACATATGGAAATGACAGTAAATAGAGGAAGAGGATATAATGTTGCAGAAAAGAACAAAAAAGAAAATAATCCAATAGATGTATTACCAATAGATTCAATATTTACTCCTGTAAAGAAAGTAAATTATTCAGTTGAAAATACTAGAGTTGGACAAATGGTAGATTATGATAAATTAACAATTGAAGTTTGGACAGATGGAAGTTTAAAACCATTTGAAGCTTTGAGTTTGGCTGCTAAAGTTATGACAGGTCATTTAGAATTATTTATTGACTTATCAGAAACAGCAAGAAATACTCAAGTAATGGTTGAAAAAGAAGAATCAAAGAAAGAGAAAGTTTTAGAAATGCCTATAGAGGAATTAGAACTTTCTGTAAGATCATACAACTGTTTAAAAAGAGCTGGTATTGCTACAGTTGAAGATTTAGCAAATAAATCACAAGAAGATATGATGAAAGTTAGAAATCTTGGTAAAAAATCATTAGATGAAGTAACAAACAAATTAATAGCTTTAGGTTTAAGCTTTTCATCAGATGAAGATTAATTTTAAGGAAGGTGAATAAAGTGGCAGGAACAAGAAAACTTGGAAAACCAACTGATCAAAGATTAGCAATGTTAAAAACACAAGCAACAGATTTAATATTAAATGGTAAAATAGTTACTACAGAAGCAAGAGCAAAAGAAGTTAAATCAATAGTTGATAGTGTTATCGCATTAGCTGTTAAAGAACATAAAAATTTTGAAGAAGTTGAAGTTAAAGTTGTTAAAGCAAAATTAGATAATAATGGTAGAAAAGTTACTGAAAAAGTTACAAGCAAAAACGGTAAAGATTATTTAAGAGTTGTAAAAGAAACAACAATGGAAAAAAGACAAAAAGATATGCCATCAAGATTAAATGCAAGAAGAAAAATAATGAAAAAAATAAATAAAGTTGAAGGCGTAGACTTAATGAATAAATTATTTAATGAATTAGCTCCAAAATATGAAACAAGAGTTGGAGGATATACTAGAATATTAAAAATGGAACCTAGAAAAGGTGACAATGCTGATACAGCAATTTTAATGTTAGTATAATAGTTTAATACTTTCAGTGCTAAGCACACTGAAAAATGCATAGATGAAAAAGAAAACCCATAAGGGTTTCTTTTTTTGCTTTTTAATAACTTCACATAAATTAATAAATATACATAAAATATAACATAATAGATAAACAAGGAGGAAATAGGTATATGGAATTTATAGTATATTTATTTGTTTGGATATTTTGTATATATGGTATTTTAAGTTTAATTCAAGATAAAATTAGAACAAAATCTTATAAAACAATTCAAGAAAAAATAAAGCTTATTTTAACAGTAAAAGATGTAGAAGATGGAATAGAAAATTACATACGAGAATTATCATTTGGTAAAAATTTTTTTAATAATTTAGTAATTATAGATATGGAATCTAGAGATGATACAATAAAGATATTAAAAGAATTAGAAGAGGAAAATGTTAATTTGAAAATTTTAGAAAAAAACGATGGAAAAGATTATTTAGAAGAAATGTTTTAATAGAAAACATTAAGATAGTAAAAGTGAAAAAAAGAAGAAAAATAAAAAAATTAAGATAGTGAAAAGTGAAAAAATATTTAAAATAAAAACCTTTAACAAAATAAAATGTTAAAGGTTTTTATAAATTTATATTTTATCTATCATCAAAATCAGAATGTTTTGGATCATTATTGTTTAAAGTTTCATGAAGTGCATCTGGTGAAGTTCTTATCAAACTTGCTAGTTCAACTGTTTGAACTGGAAGTACATCATAGCTTTGTTTTTTTTCATCAAACATAAAAGAGTATTTTAAAGATAATATTCGATCTTGATCTTCTTTTGTAAAGTTTTCATAAAATTCTTCTTCAGATATACCAAATCTATCTTGGAATGAGTAACCTTTGTGTATTCTTAAAGATTTATCTAAAGAGTATGGAATCATTTTTTGTGTTTTTTGATCAAATTCATATTCTATAGGTGTATTTGCTCTTACAAAACGAGTTTGAAATCTTGCTTTATCAGTATCAAAACCAACTTTGTAATTTGTATGTTTTGCCTGTCCTTCTTCTGCAATTTTATGCATATTTGTATCTCTAACTTGATATTCTAAAGCATATTGTTTTGAAAAAGGTAAATATGTGCAATATTGTAATGTTTGATACAATGACTCTTTTGGATAAGCTATATAATTTTTTACAGAATATCTAAATCTATCTGTTAAATTCTCAGGTATTTCAAAATGTTTTGGTATATACATTTCTTGTGTTTCAGGATCTATTTGATATGGATGAAAAGCTTCAATAGCGTGAATTTTTTCTTTTCTTATAGGAATTATATTACATCCAACTCTTTCTTGATTAATAAGTTGCATTTCTGCAAATTCTAAAGTCCTTAATGCAGATTTTTTAGGATTATTTAGTAAAGCATTTTTAGGTGAAATTATACGTCTTATTCCTATAAAATCTCTTAAACTAGAATTTAAATCTTTTAAGTCTCTTCCTTTAACTATATATTCTTGAATTTTATCAAGTATTTTATTATAGGCACTAATAGGTGATTTTACTCTTAAAGATGTTTTTATATCTAAGCCTGGAAATTTCTTTTGAAGAGCAATAGTTTCTCTTTCTGTATAATCTAAAACAGAAGTGAAAAATGGACTATTAGTATCTGAAATGTATTTATAATATTCTAATGCTGATTGTAAAGATGTATATAACATTTTTTCAGATTTGTTTAAATTATGAGTACGTATAAAATTATTTAATTCATATAAATAAATAGTTAATACTTCACTATTTGTGCCAGAAATATCTTCCATTTTTAATCTAAAAACATTAGGGTTTTTATTCTCATCTAAAACATTTTCAACTGTTTTAGTTTTTTCTGTGTTATCCACCATAACAACTCCTTTTAATATATATATCTTAATAATTATATCACATATTGTAAAATTTTTCAATATGGGTTATATGAGTATCATAAAGTAAATTGTTGTTGTGTCAATGATGTGAAACAAGAAAATAAAAAAATATAATTAAAT
>CAZYST010000036.1:0-15946 GCA_964650305.1 uncultured Lachnospiraceae bacterium | reverse complement strand
TAAGACGCCACCCTCTCAAGGTGGAATCATGGGTTCGATTCCCGTAGGGGTCACCAATGACGATGAAAAAGATTACCTTTTTCATCGTTTTTTATTTGTTTTGAATAGTAGATTTTATTGATATGAGTAGAGTTTTAAGCTTTACTCATTTTTTGTCAATTTTCAACATTTTTCATTTTTAAGACTTTTGCAATATGTAAGTATATTGTTTGACTTTCAAAAGATAGACTAAAAAGATTGGTAAAAAACTTTATAGATAAAATGAAAGGAGAATAAATTTTATGAACAAAAAAATTAGAAAAATTTATGATTATGCTTTGGAAGATTTTGAAAAAATTCTTTTAAAGAATCATTAAATACATTAAGGGAACAATTGATAATTGTTCCTTTTTTTATCTATTAATAGAAGTATTTTTTCAATATAAGTATAAAAATATGCAAATGTAAGCTTAGGTTGACAGATTACCATTAAAAAATGGTTGAATTATAGATATCAAATGTTTATAATTAAATTATAAGTGAGGTGGTACAAATGAAATTATATGAAAAAATAATTAAATTAAGAAAAGAAAAAGGTTTATCACAAGAAGAATTTGGTAATGCTATAAATGTTTCAAGACAAGCTATATCAAAATGGGAATCAGAACAAACAAAACCAGATATTGATAAATTAAAAGAAATTACAAAATTCTTTGATGTAAGTTATGACTATCTATTAAACGATGAAATTGATAATATAGAAGAAACAAAAAAAGAGACTAGCAAGAAAATAAATGTTAGAAAAATTATAATTAGAATATTAATAGTTTTTATAGCAATTTACTTAATGTTTTCATTGTATAAATTTGTTGCATTATTTAGATTCTATAAAGTGGCGGATAGTTTTTCAGAAGAAAATTATTGGATGTCTCAAACTTTTTCTTCAAATGGTGAAAATGGAATGAATTATTTTACTAAAAAAGTTGGAGATAGAATTATAAAAGAAACTAGTAATCCTTATGCTCCTGAGGAAGAGTTAATAACAAATGAAAATGGTGAAGTTATTCCTTATAATATAGAATTTATAGATACAAAAACAAAAGAATGGTACACTCTTCATTATGATAATGAAACCAAAACATATCGTTATGAAGGGCATGACATAAGAAATGTAGATACAGAAGAAGATTTAAATAAAATATTAAATGGTGAAAGAAATTATTTAAAAGAAGTAACATTAGATTTTATTCCATCTAATTTTAAATCTATATTACTAGCGTCATTAAATCCTATGTATCATGTATCAGTAGCTAGAAATGAAATATATATGAATAACTTTAATAGATTAAAAACAAGAGTACTATTATCAAAAGATTGTTTAGTTGAACACTATGTACTAGAAACAGAATTTGATGGAACTGTTTCAGTAGGTGTAAGTTATAATTATGTTCAAGATCATTTTGATAAAGAAATCACTCCACCATTAGAAGCATATAAAGATAAAATTGTTAATTTATAAAGTAATAATTTTAATTAAAACTAAAATATAGTATAATGTACTTAATAAATATTTTTAAGGTGAGGTAATAAATATGAAAAAAGAATATCATAATGCTATTCTTTATGCACTATTATTTGCAACTATTTTCTTTGGATATTTAAATGTTATGTAATAATTAAAAAATAACATAAAAGTAAGAAAAAATATATTAAAATTACAAAAATTTTAGTTATTAAATTGAGAAAAATATAAAATTATATGATATAATTTTATAGGAATATGAAAGTAAAATTTTATGGAGGTAATATGGCAGAAGTAAATATAGATAAAAAAAGAGAAAATTATATATCATGGGATGAATATTTTATGGGAATAGCAATGCTTTCAGCAGAAAGAAGTAAAGATCCTAATACAGATGTAGGAGCTTGTATTGTAAGTAAAGATAATAGAATATTATCAATGGGATATAATGGTGCTCCTAGAGGATTACATGATGATGAAATGCATTGGAAAAGAACAGGAGATTTTAAAGAAACAAAATATGCATATGTTTGCCATGCTGAACTTAATGCAATATTAAATTATAGAGGAGATTTAACAGGCTCTAAGATATATGTAAAATTATTTCCATGTAATGAATGTGCAAAAGCAATAATTCAATCTGGAATAAAAGAAGTTATATATAAAGAAGATAAATATAAAAATGCTGATAATGTAATTGTTTCAAAATCAATGTTTGATACATGTGGAGTAAAATATACAGAATATAAACCTTCAGGAAAAAGAATAACTTTAGAATTATAAAAGTAATTAAAAATATAATACAAAAATTAGGAGAATACAAATGATAAACAAAAAAGAATTTGATTTATTATTAATGCAAATATTCCAAATTGAACACAAAATAGAAGAACTTAAAATTTCAAGTAATTTTAAAGAAGCTAATGATTATAATCAAAAATTAGAAGAAATAAAAAAAGAAGCGAAGGATATAGAATTAGATTCTAGTAATGTGTTATCAGGATTTGATAAAATGTCATCAAATGTGTTATACAATTTAATAAAATTAAATTCTGATATAGATTATTATGTATTAAAGAAAAATAATATTATTGCAAGTGTAACAGAAAATAAGACAGATGCAGAAGCTCTAAAAAGAATTAAAGAATTGTGGAAAGAAATTGAAGAAGATGAAAAAAATTGGAATATGAGTACCTATAACCCAATAAAAGAAATTGAACACAATAAACAGATAGGAAAAAAGACTCTTGAAATTATAATATATAAACTTCAAGTAGAAGCCGTATTAGATTTTACAGAAATATTTAAATATTGTAAAAAAGAATATTTAATAAATGCTATAAAAGAAGTTTTATATGATGGAGCAAAAAATGAACCAAATGATACAATAAAAAGAAATTTATTAATAGATTGGGCACAAGAAACAAATGAAAAAGAATTATATAACTATAAATTATGGCAACAAATATTAATGATAAAAAATGTTAGATCAAGAGATGATCATATAGAAATTATAGGAAATATATTAGAAAGAGACAATAGAAAATATATCATTGATGAGAAAAAAGAGAGACAATTAGAAAATAAAATAAATTTATATTATGAAGATTCTATTTTAAATTCAATGAAAAAATGGTTTAAAAATTGGAATGAAATAGCATTGCAAAAGAAAATGAAACTTGAATGGAAATCATCAACAGGTCCAGCTTTTAAAGTAGAGCTTATAGATGGAACAACTAAATTTTTTAAAGATTTTTTATCGAAAGATATTGTTGAAAACACAAAAAAGCTTACAATAGCTACAAATGGAATAGGAAGATATCATTTTGAAAAAAATAGTATTTTTAAAAATTTGGAAGAAATAGAAATATTAAATGAAAAAGCAACATCTGGAGTTAGCTTAAGTCCAGATAAAACGTATAAATGTATAGGAAACAACACATTTGAAAATGCAGAAAAATTAAGAAAAGTAAATCTTGGAAAAATTGAAATGATTGGAGAAAATGCTTTTAAGAATTGTAAAAATCTTTCAGAAGTTATATTTTCAAAATCACTAAAAAATATTGGAGAAAATGCATTTTTGAATTGTGAAAAAATAAAGAGGATAGAATTTCTAGAAGATTTAAAAGTATATATTTTAAATAGACCACAAAATATATTAAATTGCTTTAAAGGTACAAATTTGGAAGAAATAGTTTTTAAAAATATAGATTCTGTTTTTGATTTTGCAATTACAGATTGTCCAAATTTGAAAAAAATATTAGTATCAGATATTCAAGAAATAGAGATACCGTTTAAAACTTGTAAATATAGAGCAGGTAGGCAAGAAGGTATTGTTTCGTTTGTAGGTGAAAAATCTTTGAATTTATGGAAAAAGAAAAATACAGCAATAAGATTTTTTGAACTTACTAAAGAAGATATAGAAAAATTTTATGAATAATATTAAAAAGATGAAAAGTTAAATTTTCATCTTTTTTGATATAATCAATATTGATATGAAAAAAATTTTATGATAGTATAAAAAGCAAATACTGCTTTTTAAAATGTAAACAAAAATATATTAAGAAAAGGAGAAAAAATGAAGATATATATTATAAGACATGGACAAACAGATTGGAATGTGCAAAGAAAAATGCAAGGTGTTACAGATATAGAATTAAATGAAACAGGTATGAGTCAAGCAGAAGAAGCAAGAAAGAAAATAAATGAATTAGATATTGATTTAATATTAAGCTCACCTCTTAAAAGAGCAAAGAAAACAGCTGAAATATTAAATAAAGATAAAAAACTGGAAATTATATATGATGAAAGTTTTATTGAAAGAAATTTTGGAAATTATGAGGGATTTGTAATAAAAGAAAAATGTAAAGATATATTCAATTCACAAGATTTATTTAATCTAAATTTAGATTTAACTACAAATAATATAGAACCAATAAGTAAAGTTTTAGAAAGAGTTACTAAAAGATTTGATGAAATAAAAAATGAATATGAAGGAAAAAATATATTAATAGTAACTCATGGTGGAGTATCTAGAGCTATAAATGCTTATTTTACAGGTATTCCAAATGATGGTATAATAATGTCTGCCAATTTAGGAAATTGTGAAATAAGAGAGTTTGATTTATAAAAGGAGAAAAAAATGAAAATTTTATATGGAACTGGAAATAAAGCTAAAGTAGAAGCTATGAAAAAAATTATAAGAATACATAATTTTGATGCAGAACTTTTAACAATAAAAGACATTAATTTTAATCAAGAAATTGAAGAAAATGGAACAACTTTTGAAGAAAATTCAGAAATAAAAGCAAAAGCAATAAAAGAATTTTGTAATAATATAAACTTAAAAGATATAATAATTTTAACAGATGATGCAGGATTATGTGTAAAAGCATTAAATGGTGAACCAGGTGTTTATACTGGCAGATATGCAGGAGAACATCCAACACAAATGGAAAATCTTACTAAATTACTAAATAACATGAAAGAATTTGAAACAAAAGAGGAAAGAGCAGCAGATTTTGTATGTGTGCTTACAGCTATTTTACCAAATGGTGAAAAATTAGTTGCAAGAGGAGAATGTAAAGGAAGTATAGCAAAAGAACCAGGAACATTAGGCGGGCTAACATATGGACCAGTATTTGTTCCAATAGGTTTTGAAAAACCTATGAATGATATGGACGAAAAAGAATATGCATCAGTACATAATCACAGAGATTTAGCAATGGAAGAAATTTTTAAAAAATTAAAAGAATTAGGATATTAAATAAAAATTAAAAATAGATATTATAATTATTATGATATCTATTTTTAAAAAATAAAAAACGAACAAATGTATTGACAAAAAAATGTTTTGATGTATAATAACTATACCAAACATATATTTGTATTTGTGGAGGTTTTTATGATAACAACATTACATATAAAAAATATAGGAATAATAGATGATATAACAATAAATTTAAATCAAGGTTTTAATGTTCTAACAGGTGAAACTGGTGCAGGAAAAACTTTAATAATAGGATCACTTCAAATTTTAGCAGGAGGTAGATTTTCAAAAGATATGATTAGAAAAGGTGAAAAAACATCTTTTGTAGAAATGTCTTTATATTTGCCCAATAAAGGTTTTGAAGATGATACAGTAGTTGTATCTAGAGAAATCAATTTATCAGGAAAGAATATTAGTAAAATAAATGGTAGACTTGTATCTGTATGTGAACTTAGAAATTTTATGAATGATGTTATAGATATTCATGGGCAAAATGATAACCAATCAATTTTAAACCAATCAACACATATAGAAATAATAGATGAATATGCTAATAAAGAAATAAAATCAAAAAAAGAAGAATATGCAAAAATATATGAAGAATATTTAAAAATAAAAGAAGAATTATCTAATAATTATGGTGATGATAAAGAAAAAGAAAGAAAATTAGATTTATTAAATTATCAGCTAACAGAAATAGAGGACGCAAAATTAAAAAAAGATGAAGACATAGAATTAGAAGAAAGAAGAAAGATTTTATCATCTTATGAAAAAATTTCAGAAAATTTAATACAAGCAGAAAATCAAATAAATAACAATGTTCTAGATAATGTTAATATAAGTATTAAATCATTAGAAAAAATTGAAGAATATAGTGAAAAATATAAAGAAATATTAAATAGAATAAGAAGTGCATATTATGATTTAGAAGAAGTAGGTAGAGACTTAGAATTTTCCACAGAAGAAACAAATTTTGACGAAGAAGAGTTATCAAAAATAGAGGAAAGATTAGAAACAATAAAATCATTAAAAAGAAAATATGGTAATACAATAGAAGAAATTATAGAATACAAAAATAAAGTAAAAAATGAAATTTTTGAAATAGAAAATTTAGAAGAATACATATCTAAATTAAAAAATGATTTAAAATTAAAAGAAAAAGTATTATATAATATTTCACTAGAATTAAATTCAATAAGAAAAAAATATGCTATAGAATTATCAAATCAAGTAAATGACAATTTAAAAGATTTAGAAATGAAAAATGCAAATTTTAGTGTTGAAATAAAATTTTCAGAAGAAATGAATTTCAATAAAAACGGTTTAGATAAAATAGAATTTCTTATATCAACAAATATTGGTGAAGAATTAAAACCATTGATAAAAATTGCATCAGGTGGGGAAATGTCACGAATAATGTTGGCAATAAAAAATGTGCTAGGAAATGCAGATAAAATTCCAGTATTAATATTTGATGAAATCGACACAGGTATTAGTGGTGTTGCTGCAAACAAAACAGGGGAAAAAATAAAAAATATTTCTAAAACACATCAAGTTATATGTGTTACACATTTGGCTAGTATTGCAGCAAAAGGAGATAATAATTATTATATTTTTAAAGAAGTTGAAGAAAATAAAACAAAAACCAGAGTAAAACAATTAACGGAAGAAGAAATTGTAAACGAGATAGCAAGAATAGCTAGTGGAAACATAACAGAAATTTCTTTAAATCATGCAAGAGAGTTAAGAAAAGAAAACGCAAAGATAGCATAACTTAATGTAGTCAAGCACGAATTTAAAAAATAAACATATACTAAAATATAAAGATAAAGTAAATAGTTACAAATAATTATTTACTTTTTTTATTTGGAGGTAAATATGTTTGTGTTTTCTATAACAAGTATGTTAACTTTTTTAACAGAAATGATAATAGGTGTTGGATACATACAAAGTGCTAATCTATTTCCAGAACCACTTTCAATAGAAGAAGAAAAAGAATATCTATTAAAAATGAAAAATGGAGATGAAAATGCTAAGAATATATTAATAGAAAGAAATTTAAGATTAGTTGCACATGTTTGCAAAAAATATTCATCAACTAATTTAGAACAAGATGATTTAATATCAATAGGAACTATTGGATTAATTAAAGGAATAAATACTTTCAATCAAGAGAAAAATTTTAAATTAGCTACATATGTTGCTAGATGTATAGAAAATGAAATCCTTATGTATTTAAGAAGTAATAAAAAACATGCAAATGATATATATTTAAATGAACCAATAGGAAAAGATAAAGATGATAATGTAGTAACACTTCAAGAAGTTTTAGAAAATGATGAAAAAAACATTGAAGATGAAGTGGATTTAAAATTAAAAGTAAAAATTTTATATGAAAAGATGAAAAGAATTTTAAAAGATAGAGAAAAATTTATAATTGAGCTTCGATTTGGATTAAATGGAGAAAAACCAAAAACACAAAATGAAATTGCCAATATGATGGGAATATCTCGTTCATATGTATCTAGAATAGAAACAAAAGCAATTGGAAAATTAGCTAAAGAAATAAAAGAATAGATAAAAATTTTAAAATTTTACTTACATTTTGCTTTTTAAAAGTGGTATAATATTTATATAGCGTGTAGTCTTTGGAGATGTAAATCCAGCTTAAGACTACTTTTTTTATTAAATTTTCAAGGTTACTTATCTTAAAATTTTATGTTAAGAAAAGGAGGTTGTAAAATGATACATAAACCAAATGTGGAAGATTTATTAAAAGTTGCAGATAATAGATTTGAACTTGTTAATATGGTGGCAAAAAGAGCAAGACAATTGGAAAATGGAGAAAAAGCAATGATAGATTGCGAAAATCTTATGTCTGCTGTAACAATTGCGTCAGAAGAAATAAAAAATGGAAAATTAAAAAAAGAGGATAAATAAAAAATGAACGAACTTTTAAAAAAAGAAATAAAAAGTTTAAAAATGCCAAAAAAAATAATAAACAAATTAGAAAAAAATAATATAAATACAGTATTAGAATTATGTGGTAATTCAAGAATGGATTTAGCAGAAAAAGAATTTTTAAAAGAAGAAATTAATGAAATAATAATAACTTTACAATTGTTAGGTTTAGATTTAAAGAAAAATCATGCAAAGAAAAATCCTATAATAGAAGATATTATAAATCTTAAAAAATAAAAAAGAAATAAATAGCAATATTTATTTCTTTTTTTTATAAAAGATGATATAACATATATATAGTTTTATATAAATGGAGAAAATATGTATTATACTTATATGTTAAGATGTTCAGATAATTCAATTTATACAGGAATAACAAGTAATTTAGAAAGAAGGATAAATGAACATTTGGAAAAAAGCGAAAAATGTGCAAAATATACTAAAAATCATGATGCTAATAAATTAGAGATGGCATGGAAAAGTGAAAATAGAGTACTAGCTTCTAAGTTAGAATATAGGATAAAAAAATTGACTAAAAAACAAAAAGAAGAACTTATTTTAAATCCATATAATTTAAAAGAATATTTTTCTGACAAAATCGAAAGTGAAAAATATGAAGTAGTTACTAATAATAAAAGAATAGTTATTTTTGGAGGATCTTTTAATCCACCAATAAATTCACATTTTTCATTAGCAGAACAAATTGTAAATGAATATGAAAATATAGAAAAAGTTATATTTGTTCCAGTAAATTCTAAATATGAAAAAGCAGATTTATTAAGTAATTTGCATAGATATAATATGTTGAAAATTGTTTGTGATAAAAATGAAGATTTTGAAGTCTCAGATGTAGAAATAAAAAGTGAAAGAGCATTGTATACAATAGAAACACTTGAAAAATTGCAAAAAGAATATCCTAATAAAGAATTATTATTTACAATGGGAACTGATAATTTGAAATATTTAGATAAATGGAAAAAAGCAGAAGAATTAGTTACAAAGTTTAAAATATTAGTGCTTGAACGTGATGAAGATGATATGAATGAAATAATAAAAGAAAATGAATTTTTAAAAAAGCATAAAGATTCTTTGATAAAAGTAAAAAATAATGTTAGAAGCAATTTAAGCTCAACATTCGTTAGAAGTAAAATAAGACAAGGAAAAAGTATTAGATATCTTACAACAGATGAAGTATATAATTATATAAAAGAAAATAAATTATTTGAATGATGGAGAAATTATGTTAGAAAAAGAAGAGTTAAAAAAACATACAGAAAATGCTATAAAATGGATAAAAGAATATGTAGAAAAAACTGGTGCAAAAGGTGTAGTAATAGGAAATAGTGGTGGAAAAGATTCTGCAACAGTTATAGCAATGGCGGTAAAAGCATTAGGAAAAGAAAAAGTTTTGACAATATCTATGCCATGTAATTCAATTAGTAATGATTTTGATGATGCTAAATTAGTAGCAGAAGCATTTGATGTAGAATTTATGAAAATAGATTTAACTGAAGTTTATAATTTATATGAAAATTTGTTAATAAAAGAAAATAAGGAAGATTTAAATTTTGAATCAAAAGTAAATATAAAACCTAGATTTAGAATGATGAGTTTGTATGCAATAGCTCAATCAAGAGGATATTTAGTTATTCGGAACAGGAAATTTGTGTGAATATATGATAGGATATACTACAAAATGGGGAGATAGTGCATATGATTTTAATCCAATAGCAAATTTTACAGTTGATGAAGTATTAGCAATAGGAGATTTTTTAGGAGTTCCAAAAAAAATATTGAAAAAAGCACCTGCAGATGGATTAGGAGAAAAAACAGATGAAGAAAAAATGGGAATAAAATATAATCAAATAGCAGAAATGATAGAAATAGGAGATACAAAAGATATAGCTATTAAAGAAAAAATTATTAAAAGATGTAAATCAACATCTCATAAAAGAAGAAGAGTACCTATATATTACTTTGAAAGGAAAAATTATTTAGCAAAATATGATAAATAATTAATA
Organism: uncultured Lachnospiraceae bacterium; assembly: GCA_964650305.1. GTDB lineage: Bacteria > Bacillota > Clostridia > TANB77 > CAG-508 > Scatovivens. The sequence goes on along the minus strand of CAZYST010000036.1, from coordinate 5,694 downwards.
TTAAAAGATAGAAAGAATGAATAATATGAATGAATATTTAGAATGTAAATTATGTCCACATGAGTGCAAAATAAATAGAAATGAAAAAATTGGTAGATGTAAAAGTAGTTCTAAAACTAAAGTTGCTTTATATAAACTTCATTATTTTGAAGAACCATGCATAAGTGGAAAAAATGGTTCAGGAACTGTGTTTTTTTTAGGTTGTAATTTGAATTGCAAATATTGTCAAAATTATAAAATTAGTCAAAATATAGTTGAAAATAATGTAGTAGATGTAAATAAACTTGCCAATATATTTATAGAATTGCAAGAAATGAAAGCAAATAATATTAATTTGGTAACAGGAGTAATATATGTGCCTGAAACAATAGAAGCTATAAAAATTGCTAGAAAAAAGGGATTAAAAATACCAATTATATATAATTCAAGTGGTTATGAAAAAGTCGAAACACTAAAAATGCTAGAAGGATATATTGATGTATATTTGCCTGATTTTAAATACTATTATGAAGAACTTGGATATAATTTATCTAATATAAATAAGTATCCCGTATATGCTAAAGAAGCAATAAAAGAAATGTATAAACAAGTTGGTAATCCTATTTTTGATGAAAATGGAATTATAAAAAAAGGTTTAATAATAAGACATTTAATATTACCTAATCATGTAAGAAATAGTAAAATGGTTTTAAAATGGATAAAAGAAAATCTCGGAAGAAAAACTTATGTAAGTATTATGGCTCAATATTTTCCTACATATAAGGCAATGGAAACAAATGATATAAATAGGAAAATAACCAAAGAAGAATTAGAAGAAATAAAAAATTATATAAATGAATTAAATTTAGAAAATGGATATATTCAAGATATTGAAGAAAATGAAGAAAGATATGTTCCAGAATTTTAAGTATAAAAAAATAAAGCAACTTTAAAATAGAAGTGCTTTATTAACTACACATATTATTATATAATATTATTTCTAAAATATCAAACAATCAAAAGCAACAAAATAATTAGTAAAACATATAATAAATTATAAAAAAAGAAGAAAATTGCTTTTAATCATATATAATCCAAAAAAAGAAATTTGAAAACTTTTTTTCAATATGTTAATATATATTTACAGTAAACAATATAGTTAACAAGTTTCCCTGCGTAGTGCGTATAGACGGAATTTTTAGAACCTACAAAGTTTTGGATAAGGGAGCAGGTACTCTAGATATGGCGTGTATGCTTACATAATATTAGTAAGAAACCCAGAAGTATTTAGGACAGCACCCACCTGTATATATACAGGTCCATAAAAATTCTTTCACCTTACGGCTTAGACGTGGGGCTTTTTTTGTGCTTTTATGAATAAAAGTATTTATTTATATTTACTAATATATTTTGCTAAATAATTTTATTATAAATTAATTTTTATCTTTATTTTATATTAATTACAATATAAGAGTATATGTCAGCCTTAATGGTTGGCATTGTTGATTTTTTTATGAAAAAGTGATAGACTATATGGGAAAATTATGAGAAATTTTTTAAAATTTATATAAATAAAAAAACATTGTAAATGGAGAAAATATTTATGAAAATAAAAGATATATTATCTAAAGGAATTTATATCTTAAAAGAAAACAATATAGAAGATTCAAATATTAAAGCAAGAATGATTTTAGCTGATGTATTAGGGAAAAATAAAGAATATTTGGTGATTTATGATAATAAAGAAATTGAAGAGAAAGAGTATAGAATTTTTTTTGAAAAAATAGAAAGATTAAAAGAAAAAGAACCAATACAATACATTTTAAATAATCAAGAATTTTATGGGGAAAGCTTTTATGTGGATAAAAATGTACTTATTCCTCAACCAGATACAGAAATATTAGTTGAAGAAGTTATAAATTTGGCTAAAAAACAAGAAAAAAAATTAAAAATATTGGATTTATGCACAGGAAGTGGAGCAATAGCAATATCTTTGTGGAAAAACTTAGAAAATGTAGAAATTTATGCATCTGATATAAGTCAAGAAGCTTTAAATGTGGCAAAAATAAATATTGATAAACATAAATGTAATATAAAATTAATAGAATCTAATTTATTTGAAAATATAAATTGTGAATTTGATATTATAGTTTCAAATCCTCCATATATTGAAACAGATACAATAAAAAAATTATCTGAAGAGGTAAAAAAAGAACCAATTCTTGCATTAGATGGCGGAATAGATGGACTTGATTTTTATAAAAAAATTGCAAAAGAAGCAATAGAATATTTAAATCCAAATGGAATTTTAGCATTTGAAATTGGATATAATCAAAAAAAAGAAGTGGAAAATATATTAAAAAATAATAGATATATAAATATTTATTCAAAAAAAGATTTAGCACAAAATGATAGAATAGTAATAGGAAAAATAATATAAAAGAAAAGGAAAAAAGATATGTCATTTTCATCAGAAATAAAGGAAGAATTAAGTAAAATTAGTAATTTTAAAAATACCCAAATATTAGAAGCAGAGTTATTTGGTTATATATTAACAGGAAATGTAACTCAAAAAGAAAATGGGATAGAAATTATAACAGAAAATGAATTTAATATAGAAAGAATATATAAAATTTTATTTAATTTAAATTTAGAATATGAACCAGATAAAAAAGGAAAAACATATATAGCCTTTATAAATAAAAATGAAATATTAGATGAAATTATGAAAATTAATTTATCTGATAATGAAGAAATTCAAAAAGCGATTGTAAAAGGAGCTTTTTTAGGTGCAGGTTCTGTTACAGACCCTAATAAGCAATATCATCTAGAAATTATATTTAAAGAAAAAAATAATGCAGAATATATAATTAATATTTGCAAGATGTTTGGAGTAAATTTAAAATATTTAGAAAATAAAGGAAATATATACACATATATAAAAGAATCAGAAGAAATTTCAAAATTTTTAGCTTTAATAGGATCTAATAAAGGTGTATTAAAACTAGAAGAAATAAGAATAATGAAAGAAATGAAAAACAATGTTAATAGAATAGTAAATTGCGAAACTGCTAATATTAATAAAGTTGTTAATGCTTCTATAAATCAAATTAATGATATAAAATTAATACAAAATTTAAAGAAATTTGATGAATTACCAGATTACTTAAAAGAAATAGCTATAGTAAGATTAGAAAATCCAGAAATAAGTTTAAAAGCTTTAGGAGAATTATTAGATAAGCCAATTGGAAAATCAGGAGTAAATCATAGATTACAAAAAATACATGAAATTGCAGAGGAGCTTCGAAAATAATATGGAAGTAAAAAATAAAAGAATTGTAAGTGTAGAATTTTTAAGATTATTAGGTTGTATAATTGTAATAGGACAACATATAAAATTACCTTTTATAAAAGAAAATAATATAGATATAGGTAGACTTACAATTGCATCATTTTTTGCAGATAATGTTGCGATATTTTTTATGATTACAGGATTTTTTGGTTTAATGGAAAAAGTTATAAAAAAATTGTAAAAAACACATTAACTAAAATATTGATTCCAGCATTATTTATAATGTTTTTTTCACAAATATTTTTTAGTTGGATAACAAATGAAAAAAACATTTTTATGGTGTTTACAAAATCCAACAATAGATTTTAATTTAATATTTGCAAATATTTTGAATTTTGAAACCAATATTCCTTTATGTACACATTTGTGGTATATATGTTCATACATAAAATGTGTTTTATGGTATCCAATTTTAAATCTTATATGTAAAGATGAAAAAGAAGCAAAAAATGCAAGAAAGATAATTGGAACTTTAATTTTTATAGGAATAATTGTAATGGTAATTCAAAATTTTTATTTATTACCTTGTGGCAGAATTGAATTTTTTGCAGAAAAAATAGATAAAAGTATTTTATGGGTATTAATAGGAACAATTATTTATAAAAATATAAATAAAATTAAAGAAAATAAAAAAGCAAGAATAATTGGTGCGATAATGGTTATAATTGGGAATATAATAAGAGTAATTGCACAATATTTTGCTTGCAAATATGATATAAATAATCAAGTATTTTTAAGTTGGGGATATGGGTTTACCTATATAACTGCAATAGGACTTGCAATTTTTGTGTTATCTTTGGATTTTAAACGAACAAAAGTAAATAATATTATATTATTTTTAGCTTATAAAACATATTATATATATTTAATACATTGGTGTGTAATGGAAAAATTAAAAATAGTTTCTGAAAATATTTTTAATTTATTAGGAAAAAATGAAATGAGTTTTTTAGGTGAAAATATATATACTATTATAAATATTTGTATGGTATTTATAATTTCTTTGATATTAGCTACTATTGTTGAATTTACTTGTAAATTAATAAAAAAAGCTATTTGTGATGTGAAAAATAAATGTATAAAAGAAGGGTATTAAAATGAAAAAAATAGGGATTTATATACATATACCATTTTGTAAAAGAAAATGTAAATATTGTGATTTTGTATCTTTTGAAAATATAAATTATGTTGAAGATTATATAAATTCTTTGATATGTGAAATAGAAAATATAGAAGATAAAATAAGATATATTTCTAAAAATGCGAAAAATACACATATAAATTTAAATGATAGTTGTGTTGATACAATATATTTTGGTGGTGGTACACCTTCATATATAAATGAAAATTATATAGAAAATATATTAAGTAAAATAAAAGAAAAATTTTTAGTAACTGAAGATTGTGAAATAACAATAGAAGTTAATCCAGGTACAATAACAGCAGAAAAGATAAAAAAATATAGAAATATAGGAATAAATAGAATAAGCATAGGACTTCAAAGCACAAATAATAGATTATTAAAAACAATTGGAAGAATACATTTATATGAAGATTTTTTAAATACATATGAATTATGTAAAAAAGAAGAATTTGAAAATGTAAATGTTGACTTAATGTTAGCACTTCCAACTCAGACAGAAGAGGAATTACTAGATTCTTTAAAAAAAGTAATAAATTTAGATATACAACATATTTCTTTATATTCATTAATATTAGAAGAAAATACAGAATTAGAAAAATTAATATCAAATGGAAAACTTCCAAAAACAGATGATGAAATAGAAAGAAAAATGTATTGGAAAACAAAGAAAATTTTAGAGAAAAATGGATTTATTCAATATGAAATTTCAAATTACAGTAAAAAAGGAAAAGAGTCGAAACATAATTTAAATTGTTGGAATCAAGATGAATATATAGGTTTTGGAATTGCAGCACATTCTTATTTTGGCGATGTAAGGTTTTCTAATATTATAAATGTAGAAGAATATTTAAAAAATATAAAAGAGAAAAAGTTAGAAGATAATATAGAAATTAATGAAATACAAGATAAACCATCAAAAATGAGAGAATTTATGATGATTGGTTTTAGAAAAATAAACGGAATATCAATTTCAGAATTTGAAAGAAAATTTGAAATAAATCCTTTATTTTACTTTAGATTTGAAATAGAAGAATTAGTAAACAAAGATTTAATAGAAGTTGATTTAGACAATATAAAATTAACTAAAAAAGGATTAGATTTTGCTAATATTGTTTTTGAAGAATTTATTTAAATATATATTAATTTTTTAAAAAATATTCAAATATGTTGTATTACAATTGATGTGAAACAAAATTAAATAAAAATAGAATAAGTGATT
>CAZYST010000035.1:0-16297 GCA_964650305.1 uncultured Lachnospiraceae bacterium | reverse complement strand
CTTGATAAACCATACAACCATATGTAACATTTAATATTGGCTCTAATGCTGGATGGGTGTATTCATTATGTCCTGGATTTAACTTTCCTCTAATATATCTTGGAATTTGATCCATTGGTCCAGGTCTATATAAAGAAACTCCTGCTATAATATCTTCTAAGCAGTCTGGTTTTAATTCTTTCATAAAATTAGTCATACCAGCACTTTCAAATTGGAATATACCAAAAGTTTTTCCTTCTTGCCATAGTTTATATACATTTGGATCATCCATTTTTTCATCAAAAATTACATCTATTCCTCTATTCTTTTTTACCAATTTTTTGCAATCTTCTATAACAGTTAATGTTCTAAGACCTAGAAAATCCATTTTTAAAAGTCCCAATTCTTCTAATAATACCATTGTATATTGTGCTACAACATTTCCGTCATTTAAATATAATGGTACATATGTATCTACAGGATCTTTTGTTATTACTACACCACAAGCATGTGTTGATGCATTTCTTGGCATTCCTTCTAAACCTTTAGCTATATCTATTATTCTTTTTGTAGTTTCATTATTTTCATATTCTTCTCTTAATTCTCTATTTTGTTCTAAAGCTTTATCTATTGTAATATGTATTTCAAAAGGGATCATTTTAGCTATTTTATCTACTTCTGCATATGGAACATCTAATACTCTACCAACATCTCTAATAACACTTTTGGCTGATAAAGTACCAAAAGTAATTATTTGAGATACATGGTCAATTCCATATTTTCTTGCTACATATTCTATTACTTCTCCTCTTCTTTCATAGCAAAAGTCAACATCAAAATCTGGCATACTTATTCTGTCAGGATTTAAAAATCTTTCAAATAGTAAATTATATTTTATTGGATCTATATCTGTTATACCTATTGCATATGCAACAATTGAACCTGCACCAGAACCACGCCCTGGTCCAACAGGAATACCAACTGTTTTAGCATAATGAATAAAATCCCACACAATAAGATAATAATCAACATATCCCATTTTTGAAATAATGCTTAATTCGTATTCTGTTCTTTCTAATATTTCTTTAGATGGATTTTCTCCATATCTTTCTTTTATTCCATCTGAGCATAATTTTCTAAAATATTCTTCATGAGTTTTAAATTCTTCTGGAACATCATAATTTGGAAGTTTTGTAACGCCAAATTCAAAATCAAAATTACATTTTTCAGCAATCTTCACTGTATTTTCAATAGCTTCTGGTATACTTGAAAAATAATCTGCCATTTCTTCTGGTGATTTTATATAAAATTCTTCTGTTTCAAATCTCATTCTGTCTTCATCAGTCATTTTTTTACCAGTTTGAATACATAATAAAATTTCATGATTATATGAGTCTTCTTTTTTTAAATAATGTGCATCATTTGTTCCTACTAATGGAATATCTAGCATTTTACCTAGTTGTATTAATTTTTGATTTACCAATACTTGTTCTGATAATCCATTATTTTGAAGTTCTAAATAATAGTCATCTTTAAAAACTTTTTTATGCCATAACGCTATTTCTTTTGCTTTTTCAAAATCATCTGCAAGTAATGCTTGATTTACAGAACCAGCTAAACATGCACTTAAACAAATTAATCCTTCACTATATTTTTCTAGTATTTCATTATCTATTCTTGGTTTATAATAATATCCATCTGTAAAACCAAGAGAAACTAATTTTATTAAATTTTGATATCCTTCTTTATTTTTTGCAAGCAAAATAAGATGATTATATTTATCATCTTTTCCTGCTTCTTTTTCAAATCTACTTCTAGGAGCAACATATACCTCACAACCTATAATTGGCTTTATGCCTTCTTTTATACATTCTTTATAAAAATTTACTGCACCAAACATTACACCATGATCAGTAAGTGCTATTGCTTTCATTCCTAATTCTTTTGCTCTTTTAGGCAAATCTTTTATTCTACACATTCCATCTAATAAACTATATTCACTATGGACATGCAAATGTACAAAATCTGGCATCTTTTTGCTCCTTTCTTATAATATCTTTATAATTTCAGTTACATCTTTTGTTTGAACTTTTGGAATTTGTAAAATTTCAAATTTAGATATTTTATCTCCAAACTTTATTTCTATAATATCTCCAATTTTCACTTCATAACTTGGTTTAACAATTTTTCCATTTACAGAAATTCTACCACTATCTGCTGCTTCATTTGCAACAGTTCTTCTTTTTATAACTCTTGATACTTTTAAAAATTTATCTAGCCTCATTTTCCCTCCAACTTTAATTTAAACTCACTCTTATATTTTTCTGTAAGTTCTATCCAAATATCATCATCATATAATTTAAAAGTCTCATATATGCCTTTTACATTTTCTTTTTTTAATTTCCTTCCTTTTTCTATCATCATCTGTTTTGCTTCACTAAAAAATTTTTCTTTTAATTTAGCATTTCCTATTAAAGTTTCATAAGTTAAATTTATAAAAGCTAAATCTATTTTTAATAATCCACTTTCTAATATTCCTTCTTTTATTTTATTAACATCAAATTCTACTTTTAAATTTTCAATTTCATATTTTCCATTCTGTATATCAATTATTACATACTCAGCAAAATTTATGTTTTTTGGTGAAACCCCTGCACAACCAGCATTTACTATTAATTTATTATTCATATTATAAGTCCATATAGGTTCATGAGTATGCCCTAATACCAAAATGTCTTCTTCTAAATTTTTAGTATATTTATCTATTAAATCAATATCATCTCTATGAATTAATTCTGTAATAGATTCTGGAGAACCATGTACAACTTTTATTTTAACTTTTTCATATTCTAAACTTAAAGAAAATGGTAATTTTTTTATATATTCTAAATTTTCTTTTGAAATTTTTTCATACATATATACAGTATTTTGAAATTGAATATTTTTCCAGTCATATTTATTTTTATCATAATCTATAAAATACTGTTCTTTGTTTCCTCTAATAGCTAATGCATTTATTTCTTTTAATTTGTCTATTACTTCATTTCCAAATGGTAATTCATTTACTAAATCACCAGAAGCGATAAAAGTATCTACATTTCTTTTTTTTGCATCTTCTATTATTTGATTTAAAGCTTCTATATTTCCATGTATATCTGATATTACTGCTATTTTTATTTTAACCACCTCTTTTATTTTCAAATTATATCATCTTTTTTTTGCTATATCAACATAAAAAATTTGCACTTAAAAATATAAGAGCAAAACATACAAATTTTAAAGTATCTATTATTTTTTTAATATCTAATTTCAAGCATAAAAAAACTGTACATAAGTACAGTTATAATTTAATTTTTATCATTATTATCTTGTAATAATTCTAATTGAGATATAAGTAAAGCTTCCATTTTTGCTTTATATACATCAAATTGTCTTTTTAAATCTTCTAATCTTCTTTTTATCTCAAATTCTTCTTTATTTAATTCATCAACATTTCTTCTAGCTTCATTTTGAGCATCTTTTATAATTTGGTCTGCTTGTTTTTGAGCCATATTTTTTATATCATCTGCTGTAGTTTGTGCAATCACTAAAGTGTTTTGTAATGTATGTTCAACACTTTTATAATGCTCTAAATCTTTTTTAGATTGTTCTATTTGATTTTTATATTCTGCATTTTCTCTATATAAAGTTTCATATTCTGCTGTTAATTCATCTAAAAAATCATCAACTTCTTCAACATTATACCCTTTAATTGTTCTAGAAAATCTTTTGTTTTCAATATCTAAAGGTGTTAGCATATATATTATTCCTCCCGATTATTTGTTATTTTATCCAAGAAGCAGAAAACTTACTTTCTATTTTTTCTTTAGTTATTTCATTTACGATGTCATAGTTATATGGAGCAACAACAAATATAGAATTAGATACTTTTTCTATGTTTCCATCTAAAGCTTTTACAGCACCACTAACAACATCTACTATTCTTCTAGCAACGTCTTTACTAACATATTCTAAATTAATAACAACTGCATTCTTTTCTTTTAATTGAACCACTATTTCATCAGCTTGATCAAAATTTGTTGGTTTTGATATTTTCATTTTGATTTGTTGTGGTTGTGGCATTGATACCACATTTGATTTTTTTCTAAATATATTATTTAATGGACTACTTTCTGTTTCATCTTCATCTTCATAATCATAAGCATACTCTGTATTATCATACTCTTCATCATAATTTTCTTGTGAGTCATTTTCACCCCAAAAATAATTCATAAATTTTTTTATAGCTGTTGTTCCTGCCATTTTTCTACAGACCTCCTAATATTTTCTTTTCATTTGTAGCTTAATCTGTATATAGTATCTATCTTTTTTCAAATATTGTCAATACTTTTTTTCCATTTTAAGCTAATGTTATACAAAAATAATATTTTTGTAATTTTCATGTAATATTTTGTATTTTTAATGTAACACAATTTCATCATATAATTTTATTCTGTCTATTTCGTCAATTTCTTCATCAGTAAATCCTAATTTTTCAAAATCATCATCTGTATAAGCTATTATTGAATATGTATCATTTTGTCTTAAAATAAAAACTTCTACTTTTTCTTGAAATCCTACTTTATTTTTTTCAACATATGTTTTGTCATTCTCTTCTATTATAGCCGAATTACTAATTTTTAAACCTGTATATTTCCACCACACTACATCAAAAGATATTTTTCTATATTCTATTAAATTTTCTACATCATCATAAATTTTAAATACTATAATTACATCTTCATCTTCTGAATCATCATTTTTTATTATTTCTGCAATTTCTGCACTAATTTCATTTGATGTTGAAAGTCTTAAAGAAACTTTATCTCCCACTTTGGCATCATGTGCTTTCTCTGTATTCATACATGTTGCTATATAGCAGTAAAAATTATTTACTACTTTTCCTTTTTCATTATTTACTGGAACTATTGCTCCTACTTTTAAATCAAAGCTTTCTAATAAATCTTTATTTAAATAGCTAAAATCATCTGTTTTTAATATTTCTTCTAAACCATCTACTCTGTATGATACAATTCCTGAAATAGGTGCTTTTATTATTTCAGAACCATTTTCTAATTGTTTCTTTAGTTCATCACGCTTATTTGTTAAAGATTTTATATATGATTCATTTGGACTTTGTTCTCCAGTTATATCAGTTTTTTTACTCATATATGTTTCTATTAAATTATAAATTTCTTGTATTTTTGAAATTTCATTAAGATTATATATATTATCCATTGATGTTTCTATTGATTTTTCTAAGCTTAAAATATCAGTTGTTGAAAATATTTGAAAATCTGTTGTATTTAAAATTTCATTTATTTCTTTTTCTAAACTTTCAATTTCTGATAATACTTTTTCTTCTCCATTAGAATAATATCTAAAAATTGGTTCTTCTTTTCCAGCTTTTTGATTATCTCCTACAATTGTAACCATTCCATTTTTATAATTTTCACCTTTTAGTACAATTTCTTCTCTCATAACGTAGCCTGTTGCAGGCTCTTCAAATGATAAAAAACCAGCTTCTGCAACAGAAACATTTACAGGTTTTTTTAACATTTTTGTACTATTAGTAACTAAAATTATTAAAAAAATTATCGCTATTATTGTAATAATTAATTTTAAACTTTCTTTTTTCTTCACTTTTATTTTATTCCTTCTAAAATAATATCAAGATTATTTTTTACTCCTTTGTCTGCATCTAGCCACACAATATCTTTATTTTTTCTAAACCATGTTAATTGTCTTTTTGCATAATTTCTAGTTTCTTTTTTTATTATTTCAATCATTTCTTGTTTTGTATAATTTCCTTTTAAATATTCAACAACTTCTTTGTAGCCTAGTCCTTGCATAGCTGTATGAAAATTATTATATTTTTCATATATATCTTTTACTTCTTCTATAAGACCTTGTTCTATCATTATATCAACACGTTTATTTATTCTTTCATATAAAGCTTCTCTATCTCTAGATATTGCAAAAACTTTATAATCATATTTTACACCATTAATTCTAGATAATTTTTCTTGTTCTGTTTTATTTTTTCCTGTTGCTTTATAAATTTCCAAAACTCTTACAATTCTTTTTTTGTCATTTTTACTTATTTTTTTCATTGCTTCTTCGTCTATTTCGTTTGCACGATTATATAGTATTTCAAGCCCTTCTTCTGTTTCAGCTATTTTCATTAATTCTTCTCTATATTTTTCATCAAATTTCATTTCTTGATATTCAATTCCATATATTAAAGAATCTATATATAATCCTGTGCCACCTACAATAATTGGAAATTTTCCTCTTGTTAGTATATCTAAAATAATTTTTTCGCTATCATTTTTAAAATTAGAAACTGTGTATCTTTCATCAGGAGAAACAACATCTATTAAATGATGTTTTATCCCCTGTGCTTCTTCCTCGGTAATCTTTGCTGTACCAATATTCATTTCTTTATATACTTGCATAGAATCTGCTGAAATTATTTCACCATTTATTTTTTTTGCAAGTTCTATTGATAAAGCTGTTTTTCCTGATGCTGTTGGTCCAGCAATTACAATTACTTTTGGTTTCATAACATTTATCTCCTATTAAATTTTCTTTCCATATCTATTTTTGTCATTTTTATAGCTGTTGGTCTTCCATGAGGACATGTAAATGGATTTGGCAATTTTAAAAGTTCTTGCATAAGCTTGTCTACTTCTCTTTCATCTAACTTCATTTTTGCCTTAACTGCTGATTTACATGCAACAGTAGCTATGAATTTTTCTTCTTTTTCTTGTCTTGCAGTTACTGCTACTGTATCAATTTCATCTAATAAATCTAAAAATAATTGCTTTGTATTTAATTTTTCACACATACTTGGAACTGATACTAATTTTATTGTATTTTCTCCAAAATCTTCAAAAGAAAAACCTGCTTTTTTAAACATTTCTGTATTTTCTTTAGCTATATCCATTTCTTTATGTGTTAATGTAATTATATCTGGAAGCAATAAAAATTGTTCATCTTTTTCATCATCACTATAATAATTTGCTTTAACTTTTTCATACATTATTCTTTCATGAGCTGCATGTTGATCTATTATGTACATTTCATCTTTTATTTCAATAATTATATAAGTAGAAAAAGCTATTCCTAAAAATTTATATTTAATTTCTGGATATTCTTCTTTTTCATCAAATACATTCATATTAGCATAATTAAAATCTTTTGAAGCATCTATTTTGTTTTCTACTTTTAATTCGTTTTCTTTTTCTCTTCTTATAGCATTTGGTTCAACACCAAAAGTTTTTTTGTACATTTCTTCAAATTCTGGTGTTACTTCTTCTGAAACACCATTTTTTTCTAAATTTTCATTATTTGATTCCTTTAGAGCTTCCCTAACTTTTAAGGTATCTATCATTTGAGTGTTACTACCAAAATCTGCTTTAGCTTTAATTAATTTTTCCGCAAGTTCATTAAAAGCTTTATTAACATTTTCTATATTTGTATCAGTTTCATTTTTTTCTAAGTTTTCTTTGTTTTCAACATTATGTCTATTTTCTTCTTTATCTAATATAATTGTGTTTTGTGGTAAAAATGCTTTTTCTTCTTCTTTCAAAATTCTCGTATTTTGAAGATCTTCTTTTTCTGAATTTAAATCTACTATTTGTGTATGTTCTTTTGTCTCAGTAGCAGTAGCAGTATTAATATTTTCTTTTAATACTTGTGTTTTTTCTAAATTTTCATTTAATTTTGTAGACATTAATTCTTGCGTTGCATCTTTTATTAAATTGTTTACTGTTGTTACATCAATTTCTCTTGTATTGCTTGAAATTTTTGTATTTTCAAATTTTATCTCTTTATTTATTTCATTTTCATTTATTAATTTTTTAAATTCATCTTTTATTGAATTAGTTTCATCTATTTTACTTTCTGTAGTATCATTTTTATTCAAAGAAACAGTATTTTCAACCCCTTCTTTTTTGCTTTCAAAGTAATTTTTTATTCCATTTCTTGCATTATATATTTCTTCTAATGGATTTCTTTCTTCATCTTCTTCATTATTACGTCTTTTAAATATACCTGAAAATCCCATTTTCTTTTCTTCATCTTTTATATAATTTTCATTTGTTTCTTCTAAAGTTTGATAATTTGAATTTATATTTAATTTTTTAAATTCATCATTACTTTTAACATTATATTCATCACTTGGTTTTTCAACATCAGCTATTAATTCTGATTGCATAAGACCAGATTTTATAGCATGATATATTGCTTTAAAAACTTTATTTTCTTCTTCAAATCTTACTTCTAATTTTGCTGGATGAACATTTACATCAACTTTTTTAGGATCCATATCTATATTTAATATTAAAAATCCGTATCTTCCAACAGGTATCATTCCCTTATATGCTTGTTCTGCTGCAGCTGAAAGATTTTTATCTTTTATAAATCTATTGTTTACGAAAAATAATTGATTAGCTCTATTTCCTCTAGCAATAATAGGTTTACCTATTACACCAGTTACTTTCATATCTTCATATGTATAATCTATATCTATTACTTCATTTGCTGTTTCTTTTCCATATATACTATAAATTATATCTTGCAGATTTCCATTTCCATTTGTTTGTATTATTGTTTTTCCATTACTTATAAACTTAAAAGAAACATCTTTATTTACTAAAGCAATTCTTTTTATTATATCTTCTATATAACCTGCTTCAGTATAATCTTTTTTTAAGAATTTATATCTTACAGGTGTATTAAAAAATAGTTTTTCAACAGTTATTCTTGTACCTGTTGGAGCTCCTATTTCTGTCTTTTCAAGTATATTTCCACCTTCTATAACCAATTTGTGCCCAGTTGATTTGTTTTCAGTTTTTGATATCATTTCTACATTTGCAATAGATGCAATACTAGCTAACGCCTCGCCTCTAAACCCCATAGTTTTTACCACATTTAAATCTTCCGCACTTCTTATTTTACTTGTACTATGTCTTTCAAAAGCTATTTCCATATCATCTTCTGCAATTCCACAACCATCATCTGTTATTCTAATTAGTGAAATTCCACCATTTTTTATTTCTACTGTTATATTTTTAGCACCTGCATCTATTGAATTTTCTACCATTTCTTTTATTACAGATGCTGGTCTTTCAATAACTTCACCAGCAGCAATTTGATTTATTGTCAAGTCGTCTAAAAGAACTATTTTTCCCATTTTTCCCCTCCATATCTTATGTATGAACTTATTTTTTTGTATTATATCATTAAAATTATTTTTTGTATACTTTTAATAATTAAATATTTGTTTTTTATCTATCACACTTTATTTTAAAAATCATAATATATAACATACAAAAGATTTAAAAAAATAAACTAAAAGGAGGATTTTAAAATGCCAGAAAACAGAGGTTGTGGTTGTGGACTTTTCGGAGGAGATAATGATTGTTTATGGATTATTATACTTTTAATAATTCTTTTCTGCTGTTGCGGTGGTAATAACAGAAGCGGATGTTGCTAATATTTCCACATAAAAATATTTTAGTTCATAAAAAAACTTAGTGCAAATATTTGCACTAAGTTTTTTTATTATTAATACATTCCACCCATTTCTGGCATTTCATGACCATGGCCACCACAGCCACATTCTTTTTCTGGTTTATCTGTAATAATGCTTTCTGTTGTAAGAATCATAGAAGCAATACTTTCTGCATTTTGAAGAGCTGAACGAGTAACTTTTGTAGGATCAACAATTCCAGCTTTTTTCATATCTACATATTCTTCTTTTGCTGCATCAAATCCAATACCAGGTTTGCTTTGTTTAACTTTTTCTAATATAACAGCACCTTCCAAACCAGCATTTATTGCTATTTGTTTAACAGGTTCTTCTAAAGCTTTTAATATAATTTTTACACCAATTTTTTCATTATCTGATACTCCAGCTAATAATTTTTCTACTTCTGGAATAACATTTACATATGCAGTACCACCACCAGGTAATATTCCTTCTTCTACAGCAGCTTTAGTTGCAGATAAAGCATCTTCTATTCTTAATTTTTTCTCTTTCATTTCCACTTCTGTTGCAGCCCCAACTTCAATAACAGCTACACCACCAGCAAGTTTGGCAAGTCTTTCTTGAAGAGTTTCTTTATCATAATTTGATTTTGTTTCTTCTATATTCATTTTTATATGTTTAATTCTATCTTCTAAGTCTTCTTTATTTCCCATTCCGTCAACAATTATTGTATTTTCTTTTGTTACCTTAACCTGTTTTGCTCTACCTAACATTTCAACTGTTGTATCTTTTAATTCTAATCCTAAATCTGATGTAATCACTTCACCGCCAGTAAGTACAGCTATATCTTGTAACATTTCTTTTCTTTTATCACCAAAACCTGGAGCTTTTACTCCCACAACATTTAAAATTCCTCTTAATTTATTTAAAATAAGTGTTGATAAAGCTTCGTTTTCAAAATCATCTGCTATTATAACTAATTTTGAACTTTGAATTGCTTCTAATAAAGGTAATATTTCTTGAATATTTGTAATTTTTTTATCAGTTATTAAAATATATGGATTATCCATTATTGCTTCCATTTTGTCAGTATCAGTAACCATATATGGAGAAACATAACCTTTATCAAATTGCATACCCTCTACAACATTTACATTTGTTGAAGAAGTTTTTGATTCTTCAATTGTTATTACACCATCTTTTGAAACTTTTTCCATAGCATCTGCAATTAAATTACCTATTTCTTCATTATTGGCAGAAATGCTTGCAACTCTTGCTATATCTTCTTTTCCATTTATAGGTGATGATATTTTCTTTAATTCATCTATTGCAACATTTGTTGCTTTATCCATACCTCTTTTTATTCCTAAAACATCTCCACCAGCAGCCACATTTTTAACACCTTCTTTTAACATAATTTGTGCTAAAACAGTAGCTGTTGTAGTACCATCACCAGCAACATCATTAGTTTTAGTTGAAACTTCTTTTACTAAAGAAGCTCCCATATTTTCAAATTTATCTTCTAATTCTATTTCTTTTGCAATTGTAACACCGTCATTTGTAATAAGAGGAGCACCATAACTTTTATCTAAAACAACATTTCTCCCCTTTGGACCTAATGTTACCTTTACAGTATCTGCTAATTTATTAACACCCTCTAGCATTTTTTTTCTAGCTTCTTCACCATATTTAATTTCTTTTGCCATTTAAAAAACTCCTTTCGAAATTAATATTTTAATTTTATTATTTATTTTGAAAAAAGTTGATAGTCAGAAATTGAAGATTATAAATTCTTATACAAAATGAAAAAATTCTACAATTTATTGGAATTTTGAAATTTTTTATTAGAATTTATTTCAAAATTTCTAATGACCGATACTTTTTGAAAAATAAATAATAAATTAAAATAAAATATTTATAAATTGATTATTGATAATTAATTATTGATAAATTGATTATTTATAAATAATTAATAGTATATTTATTCAACAATAGCAAGTACATCTGCTTGTTTAACAATTATATATTCTTCACCTTCATATTTAACTTCAGTTCCAGAATATTTATTTGTAATTACTTTATCACCTTTTTTTACTTGCATTTCTATTTTATTTCCATTTGAGTCAACACTTCCTGGCCCAACTTCTACAACTTCCGCAATTTGTGGCTTTTCTTGAGAAGCTGCAGTTAATATTATTCCACTTTTTGTAGTTTCTTCTGCAGCAACCATTTTTATTAAAATTCTGTCTGATAATGGTTTTATCATTTTACATTCCTCCTTTATATTAAAACATTAATACAATTCATATATTAAATATATTAAAAAAACATTTTTATATTCCAAAATCCCCTATATATTTAATATTCGCTCGCTAATTCTAGCATTTTATTTTTTAAAAAATAAAACGCCGAACTATAAAGCAGTCGACGTTTTTGGTTAGCAATCTTTCTTATCGACTGCTAATAATTTATACCCATTTATAAAAAAAGTCAATAGTTTTTATAAATTATTTATTTAATGTTCCACATTTTTTGCAAAAATAATCTTCTGTTTCCAATATCATTCCACAATTTTGACATTTTTTTAAAGATTCATTTTTTATATTTTCAATTGGAATATTAGCTTCTAATTTTTCTATATTAAAAAATGTTATTTTTACTCCTTTTTCTAATAACTTTTCATCATATATATTAGTACTTAATTTAATTTCAAAATCTTTTGATTTTTCACAAATTTCATTTATATTTATTTTATATTCATTAGATACTTCATTTATACCTTTAATTATTGAATTTACGATATATTCTCTTATTTGTTCTATAAGTTCTTGCTTAGAATAATGATTTCTAAGCCCTATAACCATATTGCTTAAGAATTTCATAGAATCTATTATTTTAAAATAAAATATTCCCTCACCTTTTATATCTACAATTAAAGGTTCATTAGAATATGTCCAATCAACATATTCAATTGGATTTTTAATATAATATTTATTATTTTCTATTATATTATTGTTTATAAAAATCACACATAATTTTTCTTCTTCTGTTTTTCTTATGCTGATATTTTTATATTTTATATTTTCTTCTAAAGTTTCACCTACAATATATTTTCCTTTTTCATTTGCAGTATCTAATATTTTTCCCTCTTCTATAATGCAAACAAATTGATTTTCTTTTACTAATATAACATCATTTATATTAATATAATATTTTACTATTAATATATCGTTTGTAAGTTCATTACATTCTATAATTTTTTTAACTTCATTATCTATTTTTATTAATTTCTTTTGCATATTTTTTCCTTTTTATTCTTCATAACCAATAAGTTTTGGTTCACATGTTAAATTTATACCTAAACTTTTTAAAACTTGAAGCTCTGTAGTAGATACTATGTATGAACTATGCGCTTCTAATCCTCTCAATTTTTCAATTGATTCTAAAGTTTTTTCTATAATTGGATTTGTTTTTGCACATATACTTAATGCTATTAAAACTTCTGGTAAATTTAATGAATATTTTCTTTTATATGATGTTTTTTGTTTTAATTTTAAAATTGATTCTAAAACTGAAGGTGATAATAAAAATACATCATCAGGTATACCAGATAATTCTTTTATTGTGTTTATTAATAAAGCACTAGAAGCACTTAATAATTCAGATTCTTTTCCAGTTATTATTTTTCCATTTTCAAGCATTATTGCTAAACAATTTACATTTTCTTTTTCTGCTTTTTCTAATGCATATTTTACAATTTTTCTATCAGAAGTATTTATTCCAATATTATTCATTAATTTTTTTATTGTTTCTACTGTTTGTTCTGTTCCTATACCTTTTTTATAATCACATAAACTTGCATAATATCTTCTTATTATTTCCATTTTTGAAGCTTCTTGGCATACCTCGTCATCTATTATGCATTTACTAATCATATTTACTCCCATATCTGTTGGAGATTTATATATATCTTTACCAGTAATTTTATTTAATATATTTTTTAAAATTGGAAATGATGAAATATCTCTATTATAATTTACAGCTTTTATATTATATTCCTCTAGATGAAATGAATCTATCATATTTATATCTCCTAAATCAGCTGTAGCTGCCTCATATGATATATTTACAGGATGCATAAGTGGTAAATCCCATACTGGAAATGTTTCAAATTTTGCATATCCTGCTTTTACTCCTCTTTTGTGTTCATGATATAATTGTGATAGGCATGTTCCTAGTTTTCCACTATTTGGACCTGGTGCTGTAACTACAATTAATTTTTTAGTTGTTTCTATATACGGATTTTTTCCATATCCTTCTTCGCTTGCAATAACTTCTACATCATCTGGATATCCTTTTGTAGGTCTATGTATATATACTTTAATATTTTTATTTTCTAATGTTTGCTTTAATTTTTCTACTTCTTCCTGACCTGTGTACATAGTAATTACTACACTATTTATTTCTATTCCAAGTTTTGATATATTTTCAATTAATCTTAATAATTCTACATCATATCCAATACCATAATCTGCTCTTATTTTATTCTTTTGAATATTATTTGCATTTATGCAAAATATTATTTCCAAATCTTTTCTTAATTCTTGTAAAAGTTTTATTTTTGCATCTGGACTAAATCCTGGTAATACTCTGCTTGCATTATAATCATCAAAAATTTTTCCCCCAAACTCTAAATATAATTTATTATCAAACATATTAATTCTTTCTTCTATTTTTTCTTTTTGAATTTTTAAGTATTTATCATTATCAAAACCTATTTTCATTTCATCCTCCATTTTTCTACAATATTTTTTCTTTTTAAAAAACAAAAAACAGATAAAAAAAGGGTTTTTTTTTATCTGTTTAAGATTTCTTTATCTCTTCGACATAAATATTTTAACACAACTATTTTTATTTAGTCAATATTTTATAAAAATTTTTTTGCTTTATATTAGAAAAGTAGCACATGATTTTCACGTGCTACTTAAAGATATTTCTTTTACAAAACTAAGGTATATGTACACTTAGCCCAGAAGTGAGATCTTACTTGATGGTATACAGATTTTCAGAAACTTTTTCAACTTTCATGCAATTATATCCCAGTTCTACACCAATTTTTGCATTCTTGATCGAATCATACATCGCATGGGAAATATCCTTCATATAAAACAGTGCATCAATCTGGTACAGACCATTGACATAACCAGTAAGCTTATTTGCTTCTTCAACCATCTTCTCGATTTCTGCAAAGCTCTTGTTATCAAATACGAAAATTTGACCTCCATTTACAGAAATTACTCTTTCATCTTCCCGTTTCATTGCCACAATTGTAGTGATATTCTTCATAACTCATTCCTCCGTTTTATTTATCTTTTGGTCATATATATTATATCATACTTTACATAATAAATCAAATTTTATTATCAAAAAAAGCTACAAACTACAATAAAAAGTATCATTGGAGATACCTTTTATTGTTTACATATTATTTTATTCTTTGTTTTACAGCTTCATAAATTACAATTCCTGCTGAAACAGATGCATTTAATGATGTAATTTTACCTTTCATTGGTATTTTTATTAATATATCAGCATTTTCTTTTACAAGTTTACTCATTCCAAATCCTTCGCTTCCAATAATTATAGCTAAAGGTCCTTTTAAATCTTGATTATAATATTCAGTTGTAGCTGCTCCATCTGTTCCTATTATCCAAAGACCTGAATCTTTTAATTTTTTTATTGTTTCATTTATATTTGTTACTCTTGCAACTTTTACATATGCTGTTGCTCCAGCTGAAACTTTAACTACTGTACTATTTACTTGTGCATTTCTTCTTTTTGGAATTATTATTCCATGAACTCCTGCTGTTTCTGCTGTTCTTATTATAGATCCTAAATTATGTGGATCTTCTATTCCATCTAATATTAAAATAAATGGATCTTCTTCTTTTTGTTTTGCAACTTCCAAAATATCTTCTACTTCACAATAATCAAATGGTGGAACAATTGCTACAACACCTTGATGATTTTCTGCCATAGCATCTAATTTTTCTCTATCTACTTCTACTAATACTACTTTTTCTTCTATTGCTCTAGCTATTATTTCATTTATAGAACCATGTTTTTCTCCACGTTCTACGAATATTTTATTAATATCTTTTTCAGATTTTAGTAGTTCTAAAACAGCATTTCTTCCTGCTACAACATCTTCATATTCTGAATTTATATTATCTACATATATTTGTTCTTTTCTTCTATCTTCAATTCTTCTTTCACTTTGACGTCTTTCTGCAACTCTTCTATCTACAGTGTTTCTTCCTGTTTGGCGTCTTTCACCAAACCTTCTATCACCTTGACGTCTATCTCCATTTCTTCTTTCGCCTTCTCTTCTTTCTACAAATTTTGGTTTTGAATTTTCTTCCTTTTCTCTTGCAATTCTAGCTTGTCTATTTCTTTTATCTCTGTAACTTTGTCTCATTTTTTATTCCTCTTTCTTTTTTATTCTTCTTCATCTAGTTTTAATACTGATAAAAATGCTTCTTGTGGTACTTCCACATTTCCTATTTGACGCATTTTCTTTTTACCTTTTTTCTGTTTCTCTAATAATTTTTTCTTTCTAGTTATATCTCCACCATAACATTTAGCTAAAACGTCTTTTCTCATAGCAGAAATTGTTTCTCTTGCTATTATCTTTACTCCAACTACTTCTTGAACTGGAATTTCAAATAATTGTCTTGGAATTTCTTTTTTTAGTTTTTCTGCAATTTTTCTGCATATAGAATA
>CAZYST010000034.1:0-17490 GCA_964650305.1 uncultured Lachnospiraceae bacterium | reverse complement strand
TGCAAAAGAATATGTTGACAGAGAAATAAATTCATCTCTTTCAGGAGGAGAGTTAAAAAGAATTGAAATTGCAACAGTGGCAGTAAGAAAATCAAATCTTACAATATTTGATGAACCAGAAGCAGGAATTGATTTATGGAGTTTTAATAATTTAATTAAAATATTCGAAGAAATAAGAGAGAAAACAAAAGGAACAACAATAATCATTTCTCATCAAGAAAGAATATTAAATATTGCAGATGTTGTTATATTAATGAAAGAAGGAAAAATAGAAAAAATTGGTGGAAGAGAAGAATTATTAGAAACTGTTCCAGAAAAACCAAAATGTTGCAAATTGGGAGGAATTGAATAATGGATAATATTGACAAAGAATTATTAAAAGAAATAGCAGATTTAGACGAAACTCCAAAAGGTGCATATAATATAAGAAAAAATGGACAAGGTATTGAAAGAAAAGTTACAGAAAATATAAATATAGTTACAAAAAAAGATGTTTCTGGAATTGATATTATAGTGAAAGAAAATACAAAATTTGAATTTGTTCATATTCCTGTTATTATTACAGAGAGTGGATTAAAAGATGTGGTATATAATGATTTTTTTATAGGTAAAAATGCGAATGTTATAATAGTTGCAGGATGTGGTATTCATAATGATCATCATAAAGATTCACAACATGATGGAATTCATAGATTTTTCTTGGAAGAAGGAGCTAAAGTAAAATATATAGAAAAACATTATGGAGAAGGTAGTGGAGAAGGAAAAAGAATATTAAATCCAGTTACAGAAGTGTATTTAAAAAATGGAAGTAGTTTGGAAATGGAATCTGTTCAAATAAAAGGTGTAGATTCTACGCAAAGAGTTACAAAAGGTGTAATAGAAGATGATGCAAGTTTTACTGTAACAGAAAAAATTATGACACATGGAAATCAATATGCCAAAACTATTTTTGATGTAGAATTAAAAGGGAAAAATGCTAGTACAAAAGTAACATCAAGATCAGTGGCAACAGAAAATTCTGTACAAGAATTTAATTCAAATGTGATAGGAAATAACAAATGCTTTGGACATGTAGAATGTGATGCAATTATAAAAGATACAGCAAAGGTTATAGCTATACCTGAAATTACAGCAAATAATGTTGAAGCTAATTTAATTCATGAAGCTGCAATTGGAAAAATAGCTGGAGAGCAATTAATGAAACTTATGACTTTAGGACTTACAGAAAAAGAAGCAGAAGAAGAAATAATTAAAGGCTTTTTAAAATAAAAACTAAAGAAAGAGGATTTTTATGAAATTAATATCATGGAATGTAAATGGAATAAGAGCGGCAATTAATAAAGGTTTTGAAAAATTTTTTAAAGAAATAGATGCAGATATATTTTGTATTCAAGAAACAAAAATACAAAATGAACAAATAGATTTATTTATAGAGTCTATATTTTCAGGGTATTATGCTTATTGGAATAGTGCAGAAAAAAAAGGATATTCTGGAACTGCAATATTTACTAAAAAAGAACCTATAAATATAACATATGGAATCGGAATAGAAGAACATGATAAAGAAGGTAGAGTTATAACTTTAGAATTTGAAAATTTTTATATGGTAAATGTATATACACCAAATTCCAAAAGAGGTTTAGAAAGACTAAATTATAGAATGATTTGGGAAGATTGTATGCTTGAATATTTAAAAAAATTAGATTCTAAAAAGAGTGTTATCTTATGTGGTGATTTAAATGTGGCTCATAATGAAATTGATATAAAAAATGCAAAATCAAATATTGGAAATTCAGGTTTTACATATGAAGAAAGAGAAAAAATGACAAATTTATTAAGCAATGGTTTTATAGATACATTTAGATATAAATATCCAAATATAAAAGAAGCATATAGTTGGTGGTCATATATGAATAAAGCAAGAGAAAAAAATATTGGTTGGAGAATTGACTATTTTATTGTATCTGAAAAAATAAAAGATGAGATAATTGATGCAAAAATATATCCAGAAATATTAGGAAGTGATCATTGTCCAATAGGATTAGAGATAAATATAAAATAAAAGGGGTTATTAAAGTGTTAGATACTTTATATTATAAAGATAATTATTTAAAAGAATTTAATACAAAAGTAATAAATTGTATTGAAAAAGACAATAAAATATTAGTGGAATTAGAAAATACAGCTTTTTATCCAGAAGGTGGTGGTCAACCAGCAGATATCGGAATGATTGATGGTGTAAAAGTAGTAGATGTACAAGAAAAAGATAATAAAATATATCATGAAGTTGAAGAAAAAATAGAAATTGAAAAAAATGTAAATTGTAAAATAGATTTTGAAAAAAGATTTTCAAATATGCAACATCATACAGCAGAACATATTGTATCAGGTATAATTTGTAAAAAATATAATACTGTTAATGTTGGGTTTCATATGGGAAAAGATTTTGTTACAATGGACTTTAATATTGATTTAAGCAAAAAACAATTAGAAGAAATAGAGAATATAGCAAATGAGGCTGTATTTAAAAATATAGAAATTATAGAAAAAATTGTAACAGAAGAGGAAGCTTTACAAATAGAATATAGAAGTAAGAAAAGAATTTCAGGAAATATAAGATTAATAGAAATTCCAGGATATGATCTTTGTGCATGTTGTGGAATACATGTAAAAAGAACAGGAGAAATAGGAATAATAAAATTGTTGTCTGCAGAAAAATATAAATCAGGTATTAGAATATATATGATATGTGGTAAAAAGGCTTTGAAAAATTATGGTGCAGAATATGATGAATTATCAAAACTTTCTGTGTTATTATCAGCAAAACATAATGAAATATATAATTCCGTAGTTGCTCTTAAAAATGAAATAAAAGAATTAAAAATAAAAAATAGTAAATTAAAAAACAAAATTTTTGAAAATGAAGCTCAGCAAATAGAAAAACAAGATATAAATATTATTTTTAAGGAAGATTTAGATTTAAATGAAATAAAATCTTTTTGTCAGCTTATAAATGAAAAATCAAATAAAATTGCTGCAGTTTTTTCAAAAGACAAACAGATGTATAAATATATGATAATGAGTGAAAATTATAATACTACTGAAATATCAAAAGCTTTTAATGAAAATCTAAACGGTAGAGGTGGCGGAAAGCCTAATATGGTTCAAGGCCAAGTAGCAGGAACAGAAGAACAAATAAGAAAAATTTTTGAAAAAATCGTTTTATAATATAATTCACAAACATTTCACAATAATTTAATTTTGTTTTAATAAAATATAAATAAAATTTTTATAGAAAATAAAAGAAAGGGTGAGTGAATGTCAGAAAACGAGAATTTAATCTCAATGAATAATTTTTTAAGCAAACAAGAAAAGATAAAAATAGATGATAACAATTATAATAAAATAATGTTTTTATATAAATCAGCACTAAAAGAATTAGAAACAAAAATAGAAATATTGCAAGATGAATTAAAAGAATTTTATGGGTATAACCCAATAGACCATGTTATATCAAGAGTAAAGACTTCAGAAAGTATAATAAAAAAATTAGAAAAAAAGAATTACAATTTAACATATGAAAATATGATTGAAAAATTAAATGATATAGCTGGAATAAGAATAATATGTAATTTTAAAGATGATGTTTATAAAATTGCAGAATATATAGAAAATTTTCAAAATATAAAAGTTTTAAACAAAAAAGATTATATTAAAAATCCCAAGAAAACAGGATATATGAGTTACCATTTGATATTAGAAGTTCCAATAAATTTTGCAAAAGGTATAATATACGTTAAAGTAGAAGTACAAATAAGAACAGTAGGGATGGATTTTTGGGCAAGTTTAGAACATAAATCAAAATATAAAGGAGGAAAAAATCTTTCTAAAAAAGATGAAAAAAATCTTGTAAAATATGCACAAATTATAAATAATATTGATGATAAAATGTATATATTGTCAAATAAAGAAGAATTATCAAATCAAAATATTTCAGCAATACAAATAGGTGCTAAAAATAAATCTGACAATAATGATAAAGGTCTTTTTATAAAATTGTAATAACTTTTTGTTGTAATAATACATTTAAAATAAAGATAGATAATATTAAAAGCAATTAGTAATATAACTTTTGTGCTTGATAAATATTATCTATTTTTATTGAAAATAAGTAATTATTAATATATAATCTATAAAAATTAAAAGGAAATAAAATATGAAAGAAATAGTTTTTGTAACACATAATACAGGAAAAATAGCATCTGCTCAAAAATATTTAGAAAAAGCCAAATTAATATCATATAAATATGAACTTATAGAGCCAAGAACAGATGATATAAAAGAAATAGCTACAGCCAAAGTAAAACAAGCATATGATATGGTTAAAAAGCCATGTATAGCTCAAGATTCGGGATTTTATATAGATGCATTAAATGGTTTTCCAAAAACATTTGTTAATTTTTCATTAGATACTATAGGGATAGATGGAATATTAAAATTAATGGAAAATGAAAAAAACAGAAAATGTGCATTTAAAGAATGTTTAGCATATTATGATGGAAAAGAAATAAAATATTTTTATGGTTTACATGAAGGTAATTTGTCTAATGAAATTGCAGGAATTGATAGAGATAAAAAATGGTCAGATTTATGGTATATTTTTAAACCTAAAAACTTTGACATAACACTTGCACAAATGGATGATGAACAAAGAGAAGAAAGAAGAAAAATAGATGGTTCTGTTTCAGCAATAAAATTGTTTGCTGAATGGTATGAAAAAGGAGAATGAAATGATAAATATAGAATATGCTGAAAAATCTTTTAAAGAATATTTAAAAGATTTTGATATAGAAAATGAAAAAATAGCATTAAAAATAAGACATACATACAGTGTTTTAAATGCAAGCGAATATATTTCAAAAAAATTAAAATTAGATGAAGAAAATATGGAGCTTGCAAAACTAATTGCATTATTACATGATATAGGAAGATTTGAACAATTAAAAAAATATGATTCTTATGATGATTTTAATACAATAGATCATGCACAAGCAGGAATAAATTTATTATTTAGCAAAAAAGAAAATGGAGAGTTAGTACTTAGAGACTATGTTAAAGAAAATAAATATGATGATATTATTTTTAAAGCGATAAAAAATCATAATAAATATGCAATTGATGAAAATGGATTAAATGAAATAGAATTATTACATGCAAAAATAATAAGAGATGCAGATAAAATAGATAATTTTAAAGTGAAAGAAACTGAAAGTACAGAAGCTTTATTTGGTGTTAGTATGCAAGAATTTGAACAAGAAAGATTATCAGATTCAATATTTGAAAGCTTTAAAAAAGAAAAATTGGTAGATTCAAGAACTGCAAAAACTAATATGGATAGATGGGTATCATATATAGCTTTTATATTTGATTATAATTTTAAAGAATCAATAGAATATGTAAAAGAACATAATTATATTAATATAATTATAGATAGAATAGAATATAAAGATAATAATACTTATAAAAAAATGCAAGAAATAAAGAATATAGCGAATGCATATATAGAAAAAAGAATAATATAAATTAAGGCCTACTTTTAAAAGTGGGCTTTTATAATAAAATTCACAGAAAGTTTACATAAAAAACACAAAAAAGCTTGAAAAACTGAAGATTTTCTGGTATAATATGGAATTAACCAGTATAGAAAAAATTAATAATAGAAAAGGAGATATATAATGAAAAAGCAAAATTATTTTAATAGATTTTATTTAGATAAAGAGAAAGATATAGTAGTAACTTTATATCAAGAAAATGAAGATGAGCTTGAATACATTATAGAAACTCCAAATCACCATACAGGAAATTTAATAACAAATCTAGCCAAAGTTTGCAAAGTAGAAACAAAAACTGGCGAAAATGATATGAGAATTATAACTGGAAGAATACCAGCAAGTATAAATGGAGACAATGAAGAAGTGTATATATTTAGACTAGGAGGAATAAAAATAGCTAATATATATACAGATGGAATAATAGAAATGAAAGCTAAAATTCCAGCAATAACAAAAACTTTAATGTCACAAACAAAATCATATAAATTAGATATAAAGAAAACAATAATAAAATCATATGTTTATAAAAAGTCAAAATTCAGAACAGATTTACACACACATATGAATGCAATGTTGCCACCAGATGCTTTAATAGCACTTGGTATAAAACATCAAATACGATATCCTTTATATTATATAAACAAATTAGGATTAAAAATAACAGAAGAACAATCAGCAAGATTAGAAATGTATAGAGGAGAAATAGAACAAAGATACATATATAGTGAACTTGAAGGTAAAATATTAGATAGAAAAATAAAAGATGAAACATATATAAATTTTGCAGATTTAATTCTAAATAATTTAGAAAATGCAGAAGAAAATATTAGAAAAATAAGAAATAGCTTAGCACTTATAAAAGACGGGCAAGCAGTTTTTACAAATTTAGAGAAATTATATACATATAGATATGTTTTTGCAAAAGGTAGAGAATCTAAAATAAAAATAGACATTAACAAAAAAATAGCAGAAAGAGTACCTGAAAAAGATGTTAAAAATTATTTAGTAAGAATGTTAGAAGATGCAAAAAAAGGAAGCAAATATGAAAATAATAATATATTGAAAGATAAATTGTTATGGATTTCAAGAGAATATCAAAAACAAGGTATAAAATATATTGAAATAGCTACAACAGATCTTACAAAAAAAGGTGAGAAAGGAACAATGTTCTTAGAACAAGTTCATGAAATACTTCCTTTAACAGAAGCAGAAACAGGAGTATCTATAAGATTTTTAGCAGGTTTAAGAAGAGTTTGGTTAACACCAACAGAAATAAGAGAAGCATTAGATGTATTAAAAGCGTTATCAAAAAGTCCTTATGTTGTAGGTAGTGACATAATAGGAGAAGAAATAAATGATATTACAGAATTCAAAGATGTAATAAAAGAACTAGTAGAATATGCTTTAAATGAAGACTCAGAATATACAATAAGAATACATGCTGGAGAAAATGATGCATATAAAGATAATGTTGTAAAAGCAATAGAATGCGTAAAAGATGCTGTACCAGAAGGAAAAAAAGCACCAAGATTTAGAGTAGGTCATGGATTACATATAGAAGACTTAGATACAGTAAGAGGGAAAGAAATAATTAAAGAAATGCAAGATATTGGTGTAGTACTAGAATTCCAATTATCTTCAAATGTTAGATTAAATAACTTAACAGAAATAACAAGACATCCAATAAAAAAATATTTAGAAAATGATATAAAATGCGTACAAGGCACAGATGGTTTTGGTATTTATGGAACAGATACTTTTGAAGAACAAATAGCACTTCAAAATCTATTAGGTTTAGACGATTCAGATTTTATGAAAATGAGAAAAGTAGAAGATGAAATAATAGAAAATAGCAAAACATATTTCAAAGAAAAAAGTGAAGCTTTTGAAAAATTATTAAATGGTAGAACAATAACAGAAGCATTATTAGAAGTAGAAGAACAAAATTTCAAAACAAATAGTGAAAATAAAACAGAAATAAAAATAGGTGCTAATTTAAGAGAAGCAAAAGAAGTTTTAAAAGAAAAAATAATTAGTCTATTACCACAAGAAAAAGTACCTGTAATAATAGCTGGTGGAAGTTTTAATTCTCAAGGAAGAGAAACAGTTTTAAATGAAAGTGCAAAAAATGCATTAAGAGAATTAGTAGAAAAATTAGATGACAAAAAAGCATACTTTGTTGTAGGACATAAAATGCAAGGATATGAAAAAGCATTAATAGATTTATCAAAAGAATTAAATAAAAAATTTCAAATTAATGCAATTGTTCCTAAAATGGTTTCAGAAGAAGTTTCAAATTCAATATTAAAAAATAATTTAGATGGTGTATGTGTTTCAATAGAACCAGAAGAATTAGGAATTTATAAAAGTTTCAACTATGAAATCTTTGAAAGAAGAAATTCAATTGTTGTAGCTTTTGACGGAAATTCACCAGTAGCAAATTTAATACAAGAAGCTAAAAATGGAAAAGGAAAATCAAAAATATATGTAAATAAAGATGCAGAAGCTTTAAGAGAAAAAGCAAAATTCTTAGAAGGATATGTAGTAGAATTTGACAAATCAGATAGTTTAGCTGAAAAAGTTTTAAATGATAATCCAGAACTTAGAATACAAGAAAACAACGCTTTTAAAAAATTTGATATATAATAAAAAATATACAAACAAAAAAATACATCAGATGATGTATTTTTTTTGTTCTAATAGATAAAACAATGATAACAGATAAAAATAATAAATATTTAAAGAGAGAGAAAAATTTTGCATAAAAAATAAAGAAAAAAATTCAAAAAAAACTCAAATTTAGCTATTATAATTATTGACAGATGAATATAATATTTATAAAATTATCCTAAAGTTAATGTATTAATTAACATTAAGTTAATAAAATTAAATTAAAATAAAACAAAAAATGATAGGAGAAAAAAATGCAAATAATAGTATTAATAATATTAATAGGTATAAATGCATATTTTGCAGCTGCTGAAATTGCGTTTATATCTTTAAATGATGCTAAAATAAATATAATGGCAAAAGAAGGTGACAAAAAAGCTAAAAAAATAGCAAAAATGTTAAAATCACCAAGTAAATTTTTAGCAACAATTCAAATAGGAATTACACTTGCTGGATTTTTATCTAGTGCTTTTGCTGCAGATACATTTGCTTCAGAATTAGCACCAATGCTATATAATTTATTACCTAATATTTCACTTTCTGTATGGAATACTATTTCACTTGTTTTAATAACAATAATTCTTTCATATTTTACGCTTATTTTTGGTGAATTAGTTCCAAAAAGAATAGGAATGAAATATTGTGAAAAAGTAGCATTTGGAACAATAGGAATAATTAGAGTTTTATCATTCTTTACAGCTCCATTTGTTAAATTCCTTACTCTTTCAACTAATATTGTTTCTAAATTATTTGGTGTAAGTGAAAGTGAAGAAGAAACTGTTACAGAAGAAGAAATAAGAATGATGGTTGATGTAGGTGGAGAAAAAGGAACAATAGAAACAGAAGAAAAGGAAATGATAAATAATGTTTTTGAGTTTAATAATAGAGCTATATCAGAAATAATGGTATATAGAACAGATATGTTTGCTTTAGAAGGAAATACAACATTAGGTGATTTAGATGAAAGTGGATTTGATTATAGATATAGCAGAATACCAGTATATGAAAACAATATAGATAATATAAAAGGTGTTATCTATATGAAAGATATTTTAAGAGAAAGTAAAAATAAAAATACAAAAGTAAAAAAACTTATGAGAGAAGCATATTTTGTTCCAGAAACTAAAATGATAAATGAACTTTTTAAAGAATTACAAAAAGCTAAATTACAAATAGCAATTGTTCTTGATGAATATGGTGGAACAGTTGGTATGGTCACAATGGAAGATATTTTAGAAGAACTTGTTGGTGATATTTATGACGAATATGATGAAGTACATGAAGAATATAAAAAAATAGATGATAACACATATATTTTTGAAGGAACTATTCCAATTTATGATTTAGAAAAAATAATGGAAATTGATATTCCAGAAGGAGACTATGACACACTTTCAGGATTTATATTAGATCAATTGGATAGAATACCAAAAGAAAATGAAAAACCAATTGTAGAATTAGAAAACGTTACATTTAAAATTGAAAAATATGCTCACAATAGAATTATAAAAGTTAGAGCTATAAAAAAAGAAATTGAAGAAAATACTGAGACAGATGAAAAAGAAGATAAAGAAGAATAAAATAAGCTAAAATAAAGTTATTGTAGTTAAATAAATAGTTTAAAAATATTATAAAATAAATAAATATTTTTATGCAGAAGGGTGTAAAAAGTCTTGACAAAGTGCCTAAATGGTTGTATACTATACAAGTAACTTTGAGAAATAATTTAATAACATATACATTTCGTAAATGCTAAAGGAGGGAAATAAAATGGCACAACCAAAAAGAAGATGGTCTAAAGCAAGAACAGGCTTAAAAAGATCAACATGGAAAATAGAAGAAGAAAATTTATCAACATGTTCTCACTGTCATGAACCAGTAAGACAACACACAGTATGTTCAAACTGCGGATATTATGATGGAAAAGAAGTTATAGCAAAAAAAGCAAATGACTAATTTATAACAAAAATAAAAAAGGCATATTTATATGTCTTTTTTTGTTATATAAAATATAAGTTAAAATTATAAAAAGTATTTTTAATGTATTATATGTAAATTGATAAAAATATTAAAAACACTTTAAAATGCTTTGAATTCTTGAAAAAAAGTTAAAAATTTGTTATAATTATAAAAGCCCTATTTTTATATAGCCAACTTGCAATTATTAGAAATGAGGTAGAATATGAGATTTGAATTAGGAACAAAAATACAACGGGTAAAAGGAAGATTTAATTTTAGACCTAATTTACCTGAAATTTATGTAGGAATCGAAGATGGAATGTATAAAGTCCAATTTGATTTTAAATTTCGGAAGGTAGAATTTCAGAAAGAAAAAGGTGCATTGCAGAATTGTGAGATTTTATTTGTTTCAACAAACTTTTATGAAGGAGATTTAATACCTAAAGAAGGAACGGAACAAGTACTTTGCTATCCATGTGGCGAATTATATTTTACAGAACGTGGGAAAAAGTATAAGCTCGAGATGGAATATTTAGATATGAGCTTTGAAAAAATCCAAAAACATGGACATCCGGAAAATGTAGCTGAAGTATATTTAAGCGTAGAAGAACCATATAAAGGTGAAATTTGCGGATACGGAGGAGTACATGAACCATTTGCTAAAAAGATTTTGGCAATTAAGTTAATAAGATTGTAAACAATTAAACAGATTTGGAGTTGGCGCAGGGAATTTTGAGACTAGGAATATTATATATTCCTAGTTTTTTATTATAGAAAAGCTTTCTAAATTTTTAATACTTTGCATAGAAATTTACATTGTAAATTTCGCATGAACAAAACACGGACTTAAAAAGTTTTAATGTTCACTTTTACTTTGTAAATATTTTAAGAAAAAATTTAAAAATCTAATTTTATGTTTATAAAATAAAGTTGTAATATTGATAAAAAAAGGTTTTAATGATATAATTTCTCAAAAAAAGGAGACCAAGATTAATGGTAGATAGAATAGATAAAGTAAATTATTATCTGGATATAGCAGAAGCTGTTGCATCAAGATCAACATGTCTTAGAAAAAAATATGGTTCTGTAATAGTAAATCATGATCAAATAATATCAACAGGATATTCTGGAGCACCTAGAGGAAGAATAAATTGTTGTGATTTAGGATATTGTACAAAGAAAAAATTATTACCAGACCAAAGACATGGTGGATATGATGCATGTAGAAGTGTACATAGTGAACAAAATGCTATTATATCAGCATCTAGGCAAGAAATGTTAGGTGGAACACTATATTTAGTTGGATATAGAACGGAAGAAAGAGAAAAATACGAAGAAGGTGCATCACCATGCTTAATGTGCAGAAAAATGATAATTAATGCAGGTATAGAAAAAGTAATAGTTAGAATAAATAAACAAGAATATAAGGAAATTATAGTAGAAGATTGGATTAAAAATGATGAATTTTTAGAAGGAAAATTAGAATATTAAAAGAGGTACAAAAGTGAAAAACAAGATTGAATATATATTAAAAAAAATAAATATTGATTATTTTATTATTTTTTTAGTTTCATTAATTTTAGCAATTCCAATGTTAAATTCAAAATTAGATGTATATACTGATGATGGAATTCAACATATAGCAAGAGCATTTGGAACATACGAAACAATAAAAGAAGGTGGAATTATAACTAAAATAATTTCTTCTTTTACTAATGGTTTTGGATATTCATGGGATTTATTTTATGGTTCACTTTCTACATATGGAATTATTTTATGTAAGTTTTTTACAATTTCTTGGATAAATGCATATAAATTATTTACATATATTGCATTATTATTATCTGGAATATTTATGTATATATTTGTATATAAATTTACAGAAAGTAAAAAAAATGGTTTACTTTCAGGAATATTATATATGTCATTTCCATATCATCTTTCAGATTTATATATTAGAAATGCGTTAGGAGAATTTGTTTCTTTTGTTTTTATACCATTAGTATTTTTAGGATTATATAATTTATTTAATAATAAAGAAAAAAATTATTATTTAGCAATAGGTGCAATTGGACTTATATTTACTCATAATTTATCAACAATAATTGTTGCAATATTTGCAGCAGTATATGTGCTTATAAATATAAAACAATTAAAAGATACATATGTAATTAAAAATTTAATTATAAATACAGTTTTCATTGTGCTTATTACATCAGCATTTTGGATTCCATTTTTAGAAACAAAATCGTATACAGAATATGTAGTATATCAAGAAGGTTCAATGTCAGATATTGAGCAAATAGAAAATCATAAATTAAGTATAAAAAGATTATTTGCAACTCCAAATGACGAAAGAATTGTTTTTGAATTAGGTCCACATATAATAATGTTAGTATTTTCATTTATGTCATATAAGATTTTAAAAGAAAATAAAAAAGAATATTTATTCTTTTCTATTTCAGGTATATTATGTTTATTTATGACAACAAAATTGTTTCCTTGGAAAATACTACCAGATTCTTTTTATATTATTCAATTTCCATGGAGAATGCTACAAATGGCAGGATTCTTTTTATGTACAATTTGTAGTATAAATATGGAATGTGTAATAAAGAAATATAAAAAAATAGATACTTTAATAATAATAGGAATATCATTATTATATATAATTAGTTTAAAAGGTTTTATACCATATAATGAAGAAAGCATAAGGCCAATAGAAGAATATACATTAGGTGAAATGTCTGGTAAAGAATATGAAGTAATTGCTGGAACTGCCAAAGCAGAATATTTACCTAAAAAAGCATATGATCATAGATTTTATATAGCTACTAGAGATGAATATATATATATGATTGATGGAAAAGCTGTAATAGAAGATGAAAAGAAAGAAAATAATAAATTAAAAGCTAGAATAACTGTGTTAGAAAATAATTCCAAATTTGAATTACCATATATATATTATCCAGGATATGAAGTAAGAATTGATGGAATTATATGCAAAGATACATATGAAACAGAAAATGGATTTTTAGGAATAAAACTTCCAAAAGATGAAAATATGATATTAGAAGTAGAATATACAGGTACAAGTTTAATGAAATTTTCTAATATATTAACAATAATTTCATTAGTAGCATTTTTGATATTTATTTGGAAGAGAAACAATAGTGTTAAATAAACTTAAAGAAAATAGAAAACTTGAAAAATATGCAAAAATATTATATACTATATAAGTCAAAAAAATAAGAAAGGAAAGAAAAATGTCTAAACCAATAGTAGCAATAATAGGAAAGCCAAATGTTGGTAAATCAAGATTTTTTAATTATGTTGTTGGTCAAAGAATATCTATAGTTGAAGATACACCTGGTGTAACAAGAGATAGAATATATGCAAATACAACATGGAAAGATCGTGAATTTACATTAATAGATACAGGTGGAATTGAAAAAGAAAATGAAGATATAATTGTTACTCAAATGAGAGAACAAGCTAATATAGCTATAAATGTAGCAGATGTTATTTTATTTATAACAGATATAAAACAAGGTGTTACAGCAAGTGATGAAGAAATTGCTGTAATGTTAAAAAAATCAAATAAACCAATAATACTTGCATGCAATAAATCAGATAATTATGGAGAACCACCAGCAGAATTATATGAATTTTATAATTTAGGGCTAGGTGAACCATATCCTATATCAGCAGCAAATGCAATAGGAATAGGAGATTTGTTAGATGCAATATATGATAAGCTTCCATCAAAAACAGATGATGAAAATGAAAATGAAAGAATAAAAGTTGCAATAATAGGAAAACCAAATGTTGGTAAATCTTCATTAATAAATAAAATTTTAGGTGAAGAAAGAAGTATAGTAAGTAATATAGCAGGTACAACAAGAGATGCTATTGATTCTGATTTTGAAAACGAATATGGAAAATATA
The DNA here is from genome assembly GCA_964650305.1 of uncultured Lachnospiraceae bacterium. Taxonomy (GTDB): domain Bacteria; phylum Bacillota; class Clostridia; order TANB77; family CAG-508; genus Scatovivens. The sequence goes on along the minus strand of CAZYST010000034.1, from coordinate 3,301 downwards.
CATTTATAGATACAGCAGGTGTTAGAAGAAAAGCAAAAGTAAATGAATCTATAGAAAAATTTAGTGTTATGAGAACATTACTTGCAATAGAAAGAGCTGATGTGTGTTTATTATTAATTGATGCATTAGAAGGTGTAACAGACCAAGATGCTAAAATTTTAGGAGAAGCACATGAAGCAGGAAAAGGTATAATTATAGTTGTAAATAAATGGGATGAAGTAGAAAAAGAAACAGGTACTTTAGAAAAATATAAAAAAGAAGTAAAAGAAAAACTAAGTTATGCATCTTATGCACCAATTATATTTATATCAGCAAAAACAGGTCAAAGAGTTAATAAGTTATTTGAAATGATAAATAATGTGAACAGTCAAAATAGTTTAAGAGTATCTACATCAGTAATAAATGAAGTAATAAATGAAGCAATATCTGTTGTACAACCACCTTCTGATAAAGGAAGAAGATTAAAAGTTTTATATGGTACACAAGCTTCAACAAAACCACCAACTTTTGTTATATTCGTAAATAATAAAGAATTATTCCATTTTTCATATGAAAGATATTTAATAAATTGTTTTAGAAACAATTTTGGACTAGAAGGGACACCAGTAAGAATAATAGTAAGAGAAAAAGGGGATAAAAATTAAAAAATAGGAGGAATAGAAATGGCGGCATATATAGTAATAGCAATAATTGCATATGCAATAGGTAGTATAAATTTTTCTGTAATAATAAGTAGAAAAGTAGCAGGATTTGATGTAAGAGAAAAAGGTAGTGGAAATGCTGGAAGTACAAATATGTTACGTTCAGTTGGTAAAAAAGCAGCTTTAATAACATTATGTTGTGATATATTAAAAGGTGTAGTATCAATATTAATTGCGATTATAGCTGGATTTATAGCAAAAGAAAGTGCAAATCCAGCAACACTTGTTCAAATTGCAGCATTATGTGTGGTAATTGGTCATACATATCCAATTTTCTTTGAATTTAGAGGTGGTAAAGGAGTTGCGACAAGTTTAGGAATAATAATATTAGTAAATTGGAAAATTGGTTTAATATGTTTAGTTTTTGCTCTTGCTTTAATGATTATCACAAGAATGGTATCATTAGGATCTGTTTCAGCAGCTGTATTATTTCCAATATTAACTTTTGCTTTTTCAGAAAATTATATTGTTGAAGGAAACTATTTTATATTTGGAATATTACTTGCAGCAATTGTAATATTTAATCATAGAACAAATATAAAAAGAATTATTGAAGGAAAAGAAAATAAATTAAGCTTTAAGAAAAAAGAAGAAAATAATAAAAAAGGAGAATAACAAATGAAAAAAATTGCAATTATAGGAAGTGGAAGTTGGGGAGTAGCATTAGGTATATATCTTGCACTTCAAGGAAATGAAATAAAGATATGGTCTTTTAGTGAAGAAGAAAAAGACAAAATAAATAATGAAAAAAAATGTGTATTTTTACCAAAAGTAACAATTCCAGAAAATATAACTTGTACAAATAGTTATGAAGAAGCTTTAAAAGATGCAGAAATAATATTACATGTTACACCATCAAAGTTTGTTAGAAATACTATAAAAGGATATAAAGAATTTGTTAAAGAAAATCAAATGGTTATAATGTGTTCAAAAGGTTTTGAAGCTGAATCTTTAAGCACTTTAGACGAAGTTGTAGAAGAAGAATTACCTAATATTAAATATGGAATTTTATCAGGTCCAAGTCATGCAGAAGAAGTATCTTTAAATATTCCAACAGCATTAGTAATTGCGTCAAAAGATGAAAATGTTAGAGAAACAATATCAGAAACTTTTAAAAGTAACACTTTAAGAATATATACTTCAAAAGATGTTAAAGGAGTAGAACTTGGTGGTGCTTTAAAAAACATAATAGCGTTTTGTGCAGGAATATCTGTAGGATTAAATTTAGGAGATAATACTTTTGCTGCATTAGCTACAAGAGGATTAGTAGAAATAACAAGACTTGGAACTATTATGGGTGGAGAAGCAAAAACTTTCTATGGTTTAACAGGACTTGGTGATTTAATAGTAACATGTGGAAGTATGCATAGTAGAAATAGAAGAGCAGGAGAAATGATAGGAAAAGGATTTTCTATAGAAGAGGCAAGAAAAGAAATTGGAATGACAATAGAAAGTGTAGATAATATAGATGTTGCATATCAACTTGCTAAAAAATACAATATAGAAATGCCTATTGTAGAGAGTGTATATAATGTTTTATATAATGGACTTGATCCAAAAGAAGCTGTAAATACATTGATGACAAGAAGTTTAAAAGAAGAATAATTAAATTTTATAAATAAAAAAGGAGAGATGAAAATGGATTTTCTAAATAAAATAACAAAAAAAGCATCAGAAACTTATCAATTTACAAAAGGAAAAACAGCACAAATTTCAGAAGAATTAAAATTAAAAGGAAAAATAAATGATTTAAAAGAAAAAATAGAAGAAGCTTATAAAGAAGTTGGAAAAATCGTTTATGAAGAATTAAAAAATGGTACAGAAGTTTCTAAAGAAGATGTTAGTGCAAAATGTGAAGAAATTAAATCAATGACAGAAGAAATAGAAAAATTAAATGTACAAATATTAAAAGTTAAAAATATAAAAATTTGTGCAAATTGTGGTACAGAATTAGAATTAAATGTAAAATTCTGTTCAAAATGTGGAAAAGAACAACCAGAAGAAGTTGAAAATGTTGAGATAAAAAAAGAAGAACCAACTGATGCTGAAAATGCAGAAGTTGTAGATGTTAAGGATATAGAAGAATAATGAAATTAGTAGTACAAAGAGTGTCTAATGCTAAAGTAGAAGTAAAAGGAAAAATAACAGGACAAATACAAAAAGGTTTTATGGTGTTATGCGGAATAACACATGATGATACTAAACAAACAGCTGATTATTTAGCAAAGAAATTATGTAATTTGAGAGTTTTTGAAGATGAAAATGAAAAAATGAATTTGTCAATTAAAGATATAAAAGGAAAGCTTTTAATAATTTCTCAATTTACTCTTTATGCTGATTGTTCATCTGGAAATAGACCAAGTTTTATAAATGCAGCAAAGCCAGAATTTGCAAATGAATTATATGAGTATTTTATAGAAAAATGCAAACAAGAAGGAATTGATGTAGAAAAAGGTGTTTTTGGAGCTCATATGGAAGTTTCACTTTTAAACAACGGTCCTGTTACAATAATCTTAGAAAAATAAAATTAATAAAAAAGACTACATTTTGTACTGAACCCAAAAAATTGGACATTTTTTGATTAGGTACTAGGCAGCTAG
>CAZYST010000033.1:0-17718 GCA_964650305.1 uncultured Lachnospiraceae bacterium | reverse complement strand
CTGAAATATAAACAGGAACATGTTTTCTTCCATCATGAACAGCTATTGTGTGTCCTACCATTTGAGGATATATTGTAGATGCTCTTGACCATGTTTTTAATACTTCTTTTTTACCTGTTTCGTTCATAGCTTCAACTCTTTTTAATAGCTTTGGAGCTACGAAAGGTTTTTTCTTACTTGATCTTGACATTGATTTTCTCCTTTCTCAAATCTTTACACATTATTTTCTTCTCTTAACTATAAATTTATTTGATTGTTTTTTCTTATTTCTTGTCTTATATCCAAGTGCTGGTTTACCCCAAGGTGTCATTGGTCCTGAATGTCCAACTGGAGCTCTACCTTCACCACCACCATGAGGGTGATCATTAGGGTTCATAACAGATCCTCTAACAGTTGGTCTAATTCCCATATGTCTTTTTCTTCCAGCTTTACCTATTTTTATATTTTCATGATCAGAATTTCCTATTGTTCCGATTGTTGCTCTACATTTAATAGATATTAATCTCATTTCTCCTGATGGAAGTCTTACGTGAGCATAAGCACCTTCTTTAGCCATTAATTGAGCTTCTTGTCCAGCACTTCTTACTAATTTTCCACCTTGACCTGGATTTAATTCTATATTATGAATCATTGTACCTACTGGAATGCTTTCGATTGGCATTGCGTTTCCAGCTTTTATATCAACTTTATTTCCTGATATAACTTTATCTCCATCTGTTAAACCTTGTGGAGCTAAGATGTAACTTTTTGTTCCATCTTCATATTCTATTAATGCTATATTTGCACTTCTGTTTGGATCATATTCGATTCCTATAACAGTTGCATACATATCATCTTTTCTTCTTTTAAAATCTATTATTCTATATTTTTGTCTGTTTCCACCACCTTGATGTCTTACTGTTATTCTTCCATATGAATTTCTACCAGCATTTTTTCTTTTAACTGCTAATAAAGATTTTTCTGGAGTTTTTTTAGTAATTTCTTCAAATGTTGAAGAAGTCATATTTCTTCTTGATGGTGTATATGGTCTATAATGTTTAATTCCCATTTTATTTTCTCTCCTTTTAATTATTTATTATCCTAGTTTAATCTAGATATCATACTATTTTAAAATAGTTTCGTTTCTTACGCACCTACAAATTCATCAATTGAATCTTTGTATTTTTTAGAAACTTTAACAGCTTTTCCACCTTTTCCTAAATAACTCATATCAGAAACATTTGTATCTATAGTAACTATAGCTTTTTTCCAATCTGAAGTTCTTCCTTGGTGTACTCCAACTCTTTTTTCTTTTCCTTTTACCATCATAGTATTAACATTTAATACTTTAACTTCAAATAATTTTTCTACTGCTCTTTTAATATCAACTTTTGTTGCTTTTTTTGCAACTTTGAAAGTGTATTTTCCATTTTGCATTTCTTCGCTACTTTTTTCAGTAACTACTGGAGCTAATATAATTTCTTCTGCTACCATCTTATGCGTACACCTCCTCTAATTTTTTAACTGTATCTACTGTTACAACTAATTTTCTATATTTTAATAAATCATATACATTTATTGTATTTACAGAACTTGTTCTTACACCTTCTAAATTTCTAGCAGATTTTTGAACTATTTCGTTGTTAGCAGGTAATACTATTAATGCTTTTTCTTCTACTTTTAAATTTTTCATAGCTGTTGCCATTTGTTTTGTTTTAATTTCTTTAAAATCAAATTTATCAACTACAACTAAATTGTTTTCTAAAACTTTTGAGCTTAATAAAGATCTTATTGCTAATCTCTTTTCTTTTTTATTTACTCTGTATTTATAGCATCTTGGTTTTGGTCCTAATGCTATACCACCTTTGATCCATTGTGGAGCTCTTATAGAACCTTGTCTTGCTCTACCTGTTCCTTTTTGTCTCCATGGTTTTCTTCCACCGCCTCTAACTTCTGATCTTGTTTTTGTGCTTTGTGTTCCTTGTCTTTGATTAGCTAAATAATTAACTAAAACACTGTGTACAACTGCTTCATTTGGTTCTATTCCAAATACTTCTTCTTTTAAATCACAAGTAGAAACTTTTTTTCCTTCTACGTTATATACATCTATTTTAGGCATTTCTTTCTTCCTCCTTCCTTCTATTTAGATGCTTTTACTGTATTTCTTATTTTTAATATGCTACCTTTGTTTCCTGGTACAGAACCTTTAACTAATATAGCATTTTTATCTAAATCAACTTTTACAACTTGTAGGTTTTGTATTGTAACAGTTTCAACACCCATATGTCCTGGAAGTTTTTTACCTTTAAATACTCTACCTGGTGTAGATGTTGATCCCATTGAACCTGGTCTTCTATGATACATAGAACCATGTCCCATAGGTCCTCTTGATTGTCCATGACGTTTAATAACACCTTGGAAACCTTTTCCTTTTGTAGTACCTTGGATATCAACTGAATCTCCTACTACAAAAGCATCAGCTTTTATTTCATCTCCAACTTTTACTGAAGATGTATCTTCTACTCTAAATTCTCTTAAATGTTTTAAAGGTTTTACATTTCCTTTAGCGAAATGTCCTTTTGTTGGTTTGTTAACTTTGTATTCTTTAACTTCTCCAAAACCTAATTGTACAGCATTGTATCCATCTGTTTCTACAGTTTTAACTTGAACTACTGTACATGGTCCAGCTTCTATAACTGTAACTGGAATAACTAATCCTTTTTCATCAAAGATTTGTGTCATTCCAACTTTTCTTCCTATAATTGTTTTATTCATTTTATTTTTTCCTCCTAACTATTGGCTGAAATATATTCAGCTTGGTTTGCTGAGGCTGCGTAGCTTTTATTTCTTACAGCGTCAGTAACAAATGTTTATTATAATTTTATTTCTATATCAACACCTGCTGGTAACTCTAATTTCATTAAGCTATCAACTGTTTTTTGTGTTGGGTAAAGAATATCAATAACTCTTTTATGTGTTCTCATTTCAAATTGTTCTCTAGAATCTTTGTGTTTGTGTGGTGAACGTAAAATTGTTACTATTTCTTTTTCTGTTGGAAGTGGAATAGGACCTGAAACTTGAGCTCCTGTTCTCTTAGCAGTATCTACTATTTTTTCAGCAGACTGATCTAAAACAACATAATCATAAGCTTTTAGTCTAATTCTAATTTTGTCGCTTCCTACTTTTGTGTTTGATGTTGCCATTTTAATTTTCCCTCCTTAAAATATTTTTTACTATGGCTAACGGCAAGTTATTAACGTACCCTGGTGTTTCTTATAAACCCATTATAAAATCCAAGACATCTTTTGTAATTCAATATATAATTGAAACTTTAAGTGTTCCTGGATAAGTATGTACATTTATCAAACTTATCGCCCGGTCTAAGCCAAGACATACTCCACAGAAGTTCCCTCCACCCTACTTTATAGGATGTAGCCACATTCTGCTTCTTCGCTTTATCTTACGCAATAAATATTATACTACCATTTTTATATAGTGTCAACGTTTTTTTTACTTTTTTTAAAACTATTTTTTCTCTTAATAAAAAAATAAATTTTAAACATCTTTTTTATAAATTAATTTACTAGATATTTGTTTGTATACTAAATTTTGCAATATTTTTTACATTTTATTTACTTTTTAATATTTCTATTGCTTTATCTAATTGAATATCTTTTAAATATTCACCATCTTTTTGATTTTCATCTAGTTCTATATTAACATCTGGTTCAATACCTATTTTATGAATTTTCACATCATTTGGCGTAAAATATTCATTAGTAGTTATTTTCAAAACACTACCATCACTAAGTGGTATTACACTTTGAATAACACCTTTTCCAAATGTTTTTGTACCAACTATTGTAGCTTCGTTATTATCCTTTAAAGCTCCTACTAAAATTTCTGATGCACTTGCAGAATATTCATTTACTAAAACCACAATATCCATATCTATTATATTTTCATTTTGTGATTTAGTTACTTCTTTTTTTCCATCTGCATCTACTGTTATTAATAAATCTTTATTTTCTGGTACAATCATATCAGCTATTTTTAGTGCTTCTTCCACTAATCCACCTGTATTATATCTTAAATCTAATATTAATTTTTTTGCACCTTTATTTTTTAATTCTTCATATTTTGTTTTAAATTCATCACTGCAACCTTCATCAAAAGTTATAAGCTCTATATATCCTATATCATTTTCTTTTATCTCTCCATTTACATGATATACTTTTATTTCTTTTCTTTCCATCTCAAAATCTATATATTCGTTTTCGTTTCTTAAAACCTTAACTTTTACTTTACTTCCAGCTTCACCTTTTATTTTACTTGCAACATCTGATGAATCTACGCCAACAACACTTTCACCATCTACTTCAACTATTATGTCTTTTGCCTTTATTCCTGCTGCTTCTGCTGGTGTATCTTTTATTGTAGAAACAACTATTGTATTTCCTTTTTTATCTTCTGACATATATATACCAACACCAACAAAGTTTCCTAATGCATCTGCTTGATAATCTTCCCATTCTTCTTTTGTCATGTATTCTGTATATTCATCATCTAGCCCATTAATATATCCTCTTATTGTTTCATCTAATATTTTATTTTCATCAACTTCACCAATATAATATTTATCAATTATTCTTCTAAAATTTTTTAGTGTTGTTGCTATTGAATCTATATTTTCATTTGCACTTTCACTAGCTTCTGATTTTTCTGTTAATAAAGAATTTTGTTTTGCAATATAGCTATATGTAAATTGAGTTGCAAGTATTGCTACTATGCAAGAAACTGCTATTAATATAAATACAAATTTATATATTAGATTTCTTTTTTCGTATGAATCCATTTTTTCTCCTTTACATTTCTAAATAATAAAGCAGGAACATACCTGCTTTATATTATATAAATATATAATTAAAAACTTACTATTATTATATGTATTATATTTATATATATGTATGAATTATGGTAAATATGGTGTAGGATTTACTGGTCTTGCATTAACTCTTACTTCAAAATGTAAATGATTTCCTGTTGAATTTCCTGTTGTTCCAACACTCATTATTTGTTGACCTTGTGAAACTCTATCACCTGGATTTACTAATCTACTACCTGCTTGACCATGTGCATATAAAGTTAAAGTTCCATCATGATGATCTATAATAATATATTCTCCATAACTTTTATAAGTACCATTTGATCTTTTTAAAGCAGTAGATATTACAACTGTTCCATCTTTTACAGCAAGTATAGGTGTTCCAGCAGCACAAGCAAAATCCACTCCTGTATGACCTGAATATCCATAATAACCTGTAGTTATATTAGATTTTGTTTTTCCTCTTAGTGGACAAATATATCCTGCCGCACTTGGTGCTACTATTGTATTAGAAGAATTAGTACTTAAATATTTTGATAACTCATTTTGAATTCTTCTTTTATCATTTTCAAATTCTTCTAATTCATCTTGCAATTCTTTTTCTTCTGCTGTTAAATTTGTAACAAGATTATTTTTTTCTTTTACAGAAACTGTTAAAGCATCTGATTTAGCTTGAATCGCTTCTTTAGAAGTTTTTATTTCATTTTGTGTATTTTCTAATGTTTGTTTTTCTGCTTCTAATGTTGCTTTTACTGTTTCAATTTCTTTTAACAGATCTTGATCTGCTTCAACTAATTGATCTATTATGTAATATTTTGAAAGAAAATCTGATAAATTTTCTGAACTAAATAATACATCCAAATATGAAGTTGTTCCAGCCTCATACATAGCAATCATTCTTTTGCTTAATAATGCTTTTTTTGAATCATATTCTTCTTGTTTTTGAGTTACCATATTTTGTTTTTCTGCAATTTGTCCTTCAAGTTCTTGAATTTGTTTTTCCATATCAGATATTTCATTTTCATATGAACTTATTTGAGTATTTAATCTGTTTATTTGAGATAAAGCTTGTGACATTTGTGATTTAACACCAGCTATCTCAGTATTAGTTTGTTCTATTTGCTTATCAAGTTCATCTTTTTGATTTTGCAAATCTTCTTTTTGTGAAGCATATGAAATTCCTACAGTTGAAAATATTAACAACATAATTATACTTATAATATATGTGCTTTTTAGAATTTTTAAATTCTTCATTTTCCCTCCATATTTTATCTACCGTTTTACTGCGGTTTGTATTTTATTGTTCTTCTGTATTTATATTTTCTTCATTTTCTATTGTTTCATTTAATATAACTTCTTCTGATTCTGTTTCTTTAACTTCTGAAGAATCATATGATGCTATAAATTCTAAAGGATTTAAATATTCTCCATTAACTCTTACTTCAAAATGTGCATGTGCACCTGTTGAATATCCTGTTGATCCAACTTTTAATACTGGTGTACCTTTTGTAACTGTTTGGCCTGCTTCTACTAATATTTCACTTCCATGTGCATACAAAGTAGAAACTCCTCCTCCATGATCTATTATAACCATATTTCCATATGCTGTATTATATCCAGCTTTTACAACTACTCCATCATTTGCAGCAATAAATGTTGCCCCCATTGGTGCTCCAATATCTGTACCTGTGTGTAATTTATACACTCCTGTAATAGGATGTGTTCTCATTCCAAATGCTGATGTTATTCTAGTATATCCTGGAACTGGCCATGCCATTTTTCCACCTACATATTCTTCTCCTACTTCAGCAACTGTTAATAATCTAATTTCTGTTTCAATTTCTTTTATTTGCTCTTGATATTCTTGAACTTGCTTTTGCATTTCAATTTCTTCTTCTGTAAGATTTTGCATTTTTTTGTTTTTTATAACATTCATATTTGATAATGAAATACTCATTTTTTCAATATTTTTCTTGTTTGCTGTAAGTATTCCTTTTTGCATTTCTAAGCTTTGTTTTACTAATTTATTATATTTTTTTTCAGCTTTTATATCATTTAATAATTCTTTATCGCTTTTTCCTATTTCAGCTATTATATAATAATTTGACAAAAAATCACTTATATTTTTAGCACTAAATAGAAAATCTAAATATGTAGTCTCACCCATTTCATACATGGCAACTAATCTTTTCTTTAATAAGGTTTCTTGTTTTTCATATCTTTCATTTGAATCTATTAATTCTTGTTCCATTTTTGCTATGTATTCGTTTAATTCTATTTCTTGTGCTTCTAATGCTTTTATTTCTACTTCTTTATCATATATCTCTTGCGTTATTTCTGAAATTTCTACTACAGTTTGAGAAAGTTGACTTTCTATAAATTCTACTTGTTTATTTGATTCTTCTATTTGATTTTCTATTTCATTTTTTTGAATTTGCAGATCATCTAATTTATTTGTTGATTCATTTTCATCTGCGTAAATATAAGCAAAATTTGACATTAAACAAATTATTATTAAAATTATTAAATTAAATTTAATAACTCTTTTCACTATTTGCTTATACCTCCAAATATTTTCTCATAGATATTGTACTACCTATTATACCAACACCTATACCTAATATTCCATATACTATTGTTATTGATTTTACAACTTCTGAAAAATGTAAAAGTGTAATATCCATAATTTGAAGTACATTAGCTTCTTGAATTTTTATAATTATAAAATCATATAATCCACCAACTATCAATAATGTTATTATCGCTGCAATTAAACCTATTAAAATACCTTCTATTATAAAAGGCCACCTAATAAATCCGTTTGTAGCTCCTACATATTTCATTATTAAAATTTCTTTCCTTCTAGCATGTACTGATAATTTTATTGTATTTGATATTATTGTTATTAATATTATTAATAACAAAGCAAAAAATGTTGCTATAGCAATTTTTATTCCATTTGCCACTTTAACAAGAACTTCAATTGTCATATTACTACTTGTTATATTAGCTACATAATCCATTTTAGCTATAGTATCTTGAATTTCTGTTGCATTTTCAAGTTCTGTTAGTGTAACAACATAAGATGCTCTAAGTGGATTTTCTTCTTCATTAGTATATCCTTCAAGAATATCTTTATATTCTTTCATACTTTCTATAAAACTATTTATTGCTTCTTGTCTTGATTTAAATGTTGCCATATTTACACCATCTAAAGCTCTAATATCTTCACCTAATTTTTGCATTTGCTCTTCTGTTGCATCTTTTTCAATAAATACTTCCATTCCTTGTGCATCTTTTAATTGTTTTAATATATCATTAATATTTTGACCAACAGCAAAACATATACCAAATATAAACATTGCACATATCATTGTTATAAGTGATATAGATGTTGCTTTTTTGTTTTTAAATAGATTTCTAAATCCTTCACTTAATAAATACTTAAATTTCACTACTATACCCACCCTTTTTATCATCTCTTACAATTATACCTTTGTCTATTTGTATAACTCTTTTTTTCATTTTATCTACAATATCTTTAGCGTGCGTAGCCATAACAACAGTTGTTCCTCTAGCATTAATGTCATTTAATAAACGCATAATATCCCATGCAGTTTCTGGATCTAAATTTCCAGTAGGTTCGTCTGCAATTATCATTGTTGGATTATTTACTAAAGCTCTTGCTAAAGCAACTCTTTGTTGTTCTCCACCAGATAATTCATTTGGATACATTTTAGCTTTATCACTTAAACCAACTAAAGATAAAACCATAGGAACTTGTCTTCTAATGTGCTTTGGTGTTGCATTAACTATGTACATTGCAAAAGCTACATTTTCATAAACAGTTTTATCTGGAAGAAGTCTAAAATCTTGAAATACTACTCCCATACTTCTTCTTAAAAATGGTACTCTTTTTGGTTTTAAGTATGTTATATCTTTACTATTTATAATAATATTTCCTTTACTTGCCTCTTCTTCTTTTAATATTAATTTAATTAAAGTTGATTTACCTGAACCAGAAGATCCTACTAAAAACGCAAATTCACCTTTTTCAATTGTAAAAGTAACATCATGAACAGCCTCTGTTCCAGTATCATATATTTTACTTACATTTCTAAATTCTATCATAATTTACATTAACCCCTTTTAAAAGTCAAAAAATCCTATAATAATTCAATATAATAATAACAATAATAAAAAAAAAAATCAATACTATAAAATGTAAAAAAACAAGTTTTAGACTTGTTTTTTTTACATTTTATTTACTTTTCTTTCATTTTATTTAAGATTTTATTTCTTTTATAATATTTTCAGCATTTAAGTTATAATAATTTAATAAATCTTGTGCTTTACCAGATTTTCCAAAACAATCTTTCATTCCCATTCTTGTTAATTTTTTAGGATATTTGTCAGTTAATACTTCTGAAATTGCTGTTCCTAAACCTCCAATAACGCTATGTTCTTCTATGGAAATTAGTTTTTCTGTTTCTTTTGCACATTTTATAATTATTTCTTCATCTATAGGTTTTATTGTATGAATATCTACTACTCTTATATTTATTCCATCTTTTTCTAATTCATCTTTTGCTTTTAAAGCTTCTGCTACCATAATTCCTGTTGCAAATACTGTTGCGTCTTTTCCTTTTCCAAATTGAACAGCTTTTCCTAATTCAAATTTTTCTTCATTTTCATAAATTAATGGTGTAACTGCTCTCCCCAATCTTACATAAACTGGTCCTTTTATTTTAGATGCTTCATTTATAGCCCATTTTACTTGTGTATCATCACATGGTGAAATAACTGTCATATTTGGCAAGCCTCTCATTAAATTAATATCTTCTAGCATTTGGTGAGTTGCACCATCTTCACCTACTGTAATTCCAGCATGTGTTGCACATATTTTTACATTTAAATTTGGATAACATATACTGTTTCTTATTTGATCATAGCATCTTCCTGTTGCAAATACTGCAAAAGTACTAGCAAAAGGTATTTTTGAACATGTAGCAAAACCTGCTGCAGTAGCTATCATATCTTGTTCTGCTATTCCCATATCAAAAAATCTATTTGGAAATTCTTTAGCAAACATATTTGTTTTTGTAGCACCTGATAAATCTGCATCTAATACCACAACATCTTTATTTATTTTTCCAAGTTCTATCAAAGCTTCTCCGTAGCTTTGTCTTGTAGCTTTTTTATTATTTATATCCATTTTCTTTCCTCCTAGTTAAGATTTATTTTAATTCTTCCATAGCAATTTTATATTCTTCTTCATTTGGTGCTTTTCCATGCCAAAAAGCATTATTTTCCATAAATGAAACACCTTTTCCTTTAACTGTTTTTGCTATTATGGCTGTTGGCTTTCCTTTTACTTCTTTTGCAGATTCAAATGCTTTTAAAATTTCTTCGAAATTATTTCCATCTATTACTAAAGTGTTAAATCCAAAACTTTTAAATTTTTCATCTATTGGATATGGATTCATAACTTTTTTTATTTCTCCATCTATTTGTAAATTATTATTATCTACAATTACACAAAGATTATCTAATTCATATTGACTTGAAGACATTGCAGCCTCCCAAACTTGACCTTCTTGTATTTCTCCATCTCCCATTATACAATATACTCTATAATCTTTATTGTCCATTTTACCAGCTAAAGCCATTCCATTTGCTACTGATAAACCTTGACCTAAAGAACCTGATGTCATATCAACTCCAGGAATTTTTTTCATATCTGGATGTCCTTGCAAATAACTATCTATTTTTCTAAAAGTCTTTAAATCTTCTTTTGGTATAAAACCTTTTTCAGCAAGTGTAGCATATAAAGCTGGTGAACAATGTCCTTTTGATAATACTACTCTATCTCTATCTTCTTTTTTAGGATTATTTACGTCTACATTTACTTCTGAAAAATATAGTGCTGTAAAAATATCTGCAATAGACAAAGAACCTCCTGGATGTCCTGATGAAGCGCTATAAACCATTTCTACAATATTTTTTCTTATACTTTTTGACTTTTCTTGTAAATTTTCTAATTTTAAAGAATCTAACATAAACATTTCTCCTTTACAAAAACTTTTATAAATTATTCATTGTTATTATATATTAATTAATGATCTAACGCAAGAAAATCTTTGTTCACAAGGAATACACAAAAAGAACAAAAAAAAATAGTTTAGGTATTACTAAACTATTTTTTATAAATTATATATTAAAATGGAAATATTCCAAATAAAAATCCTTTTGGCATATGCCATAAAACAATTCCACCTGCAATTACATAAGCCCATGTAGGTACTGATGCTATAATTACTTTAGCCCAATTGAATATTGAAATTCCTGTTTCTTTTATTGTATTTGCATTTAATATAGCTTTTACATCATCTCCGAAGAATCTTGTTAAGTCCATTCCAAATACATCTGTTAAATCTATTTCCCATCCAAATAAGTTTAATATATTTGATTTGTCTGGTACATCCTCTAACATAGAAATTTCATATCTACTTATTTCATTTGCTTTGAATTTTAATTCGAATTTTCTTTCTTCATTTTCTTTAAAATCTGTTATTTCTGCGTATTTCGTTGCAGCCAATAAATTTTGTTTGCTATATAAATCTATTTTTGCATAACATCTTTCTATGTAATGCCCTGTTGTGTTCTTTATTCTAAATCTTAAGTATCCACTTACATTTGAAGCTCTTGATTCATCAACATTAATTGAAAATCCATTATCAGTATTTATATATGTTCCATTTGCATTTCCTGCAATTTGTTTATACATATCTTCTAGTAAACCATTTTCTAATATAAGTGACACTACAAAAAAGCCTATTATTAATAACAAATATGTAAAAAATGTTTTTAATCTATTCATATCGCGCTTTTTCTCCCCTAATTTTATCTTACGATATCTATATTATACATCAGTATCCTTTTTTTGTAAATATCTTTATTCCTAGTTTTATTAATATTTAAGCGACTTTTATACATTTATTATAATTTCTTTATTCAAGTACAAAGAATATATATATACTTCTTTTACTTTTCTATTTAAACCTTCTTCTAATGCCTTTTTATAAATTTCTAATTGCTTTATATATTTATCTATAAGAACATTTTCATCTTGTACAAAATCTGTTTTGTAATCTATTAATATAATTTCATCATCATTATCTATTGCATATAAATCTATTATACCTTGAACTAATAATTCATCTTCTTTAGATTTTCCAATTTCTTCTGCTGATATTTTCATGCAAAAAGGCTTCTCTTTTTCTATAATTTTACATTTTGATATTTTATTATAAAAATTACTATCTGTAAATTTTAATATTTTATTTATATTAATTAGATTTGCTTCTTGCTCTGATATAATTTTTGAATATATTAATTTTTGCTTTAATTCTTCTAATTTTTCTATATTGTATTTTTCTTTTATATCTAATTTTTGTAAAAACAAATGCATTAAGGTTCCTTTTTTAGCATTTGAAAAAACAGTTTCCTCTTCCATAAATTCTGGAACTATATTTGCAATACCAATTTGCTTTTTGTTTATTAAACTTTCTAAATCAATTTGTCCTTCTAATTCCATACTTTTTTCTTTTATTTTGCTTACAGTTGTTTTTATTGGAAGTTCTATAGATGCTTCATGTTCATATTTCCATGAAAATTCCTCTTCTATCCTAGATACATCTACTTCATCTAAATCTATATTTTTAATATTTGTATTAATATCTAATTTCTCATTTTTATCTATTATCTCAGATTTTTTAAATATTTTCTTTTCTATTTCATTTGATAATTTTTTATTTTTTATTAAAACTAAATTAATCCAATCTAAATATGAATTATATTTTTTTAGTAATATTGAAGAAATTTTATCATCATTTAAATACATTTTTAATGCATCTTCTTTTTTTGCTAAATCTTTTTCAATATTTTTTATTGTACCTGTTATAATTAATTTTTCTCTTGCTCTTGTAAGTGCAACATATAACACTCTCATTTCTTCAGAAATTGTTTCTGTTTTTGAAATTATTTTTATCGCTTCTTTTGCTAATGTTGGATATTGTATTTTTCTATTATAATTTATATATTCTGGACCAAGCCCTACTTTTTGATGTAATAATATGTTTTGATTTAAATCTTGCATATTAAATTTTTTAGATGTAGAAGATAAAAATACTATTGGAAATTCTAATCCTTTGCTTTTATGAATACTCATTATTCTAACAACATCTTCATTTTCACCTATTATTTTAGCAGAAGACATATCTGAATTTCCCATTTTTATTTTTTCTATAAATCTAATAAAATTAAATAATCCTTTAAAACTTGTTCTTTCATAATCTTTTGCTCTTTCAAAAAGCATTTTTAAATTTGCTTGTCTTAAAGCTCCATTTGGCATAAGTCCAACATAATTATAATATCCTGTATCTAAATATATTTTCCAAATTAATTCTGCTAAGCCTAAATATTCACTTTCAAATTTCCATTCTTTAATTTTATTTAAAAAATTATTTACTTTTTCTTTTAAATTTCCTTTTATTTCATTTTGAGCAGTTTTTAAACTATAATAATATTTTTTATCTCTATCGAAAAATCTTATTTCTAAAATTTCGTTATCAGTAAAACCACCAATTTCAGATCTTAAAACAGATACTAAAGCAATATCATCTGTTGGATTATCTAATACTTTTAAAACATTTATTATAGTTTGAATTTCTATTGTATCTAAATATTCATTTGAGCTATCTGAAAATACTGGTATTCCATTATTTATAAATTCTTTTTCGTAAATTGGAGCTATTGCAGATGTTGACCTTAAAAGAACAACTATATCTTTATATTTAATTTCTCTTATTCCTATTTTTTTATCTTTTATCTTATATTTTTGTTCGATTAATTCTTTGATTCTTCTTGCTACAAATTTTGCTTCAATTTCTTCTTTTTCTAATAATTTATCAATTTTTTCAACATCTTCTTGTTCATCATCTTCTTCAAATTCTTCTAATTCAATTAAATTTAGTTCTGATTTAGTAAGTTCATTTTCTATATTAGCATCAAAATCTGCTCCTAAATTTAAATATTCCTCTTCTGTATAATCAATATCTCCTAACTTTTTACTCATAATTTCTTTAAAAATTATATTAGTTATGTTTAATATATTTTCTTTACTTCTAAAATTTTTAAATAATTGTATTTTTAATCCTTTTTCATTTCCAGTTGTAGAATAATTTTCATATTTATTTAAAAATAATTCTGGACACGCTTGTCTAAATTTATAAATACTTTGCTTTACATCTCCTACCATAAAAATATTATTTCCTCTAGAAATAGTTGATAAAATATATTCTTGTACTTCGTTACTATCTTGATATTCGTCTATAGCTATTTCTTCGAATTTTTCTTGATATTTTAAAGCCACATCACTTGGCACATAATTTCCTTTTTCGTCTTTTTTTACTAATATATTTAAAGCAAAATGTTCTATATCATTAAAATCAATAAGATTTTTTTCTCTTTTTTTATTTTTAAAAGCATCTTTAAATTTTAATATAATATTTTTTAAACTATACAAAATTTCATACATTTCATTTAAGTCATTAAAAGCTTCTTCTGATTTACAGAATAATATTTTTTGTATTATTGGAGTAATTTTTTTCTTTACTACATCTCGTACTCCTTTTGCTTCATCTTTTAAATCCATACTTACTTTTTTATCTATTGGCCATTTTTCAAACTTTACAAAATCTTTATATTCAAAAGCATTATCCCAACCTAGTTGTGTAGATTTATACAAGTTTTCTAACTTATCTATATCATTTTGAATAGTTATTGAATATTTTTCAAGTTCAAAATGCATATCTAATTTTTGCTTTATAGATTTTAAACTATTTTCAGCATCTATAATTTCTTCTCTTAAATTATCTAATAATATTTCTCCCCATATTGATTTTGAAAAATCTTCATTTATTTCTTTATTTTTAAATAATTCTACTTTTTCATTTAACCATTCATCTGGAAAAGCAGTACTTTGAATATATTTATATATTTTTAAAATTATTTCTTTTAAAGAGTCATCACCTTTATAATCTGCATAACATTCTATTAATTTTATAAAATTTTCATCTTCTTGTTCATATAAATTTTCAAAAGTATCTTCTAATACTTCTTGTTTTAAAAGTTCTATTTCTTCTTCTGAACCAATTCTAAAATTTGCTGGAAAATTTATCTCAAAAAAATTATTTTTTATAACTTCTAAACAGAAAGAATGTATTGTACATATATTTGACTTGCTAAGTAATATTATTTGCTTTTGCAAATTTTCATCTTCTGGCATCTCATCTAATTTTTTATATATTGCATCTAAAACTCTTTCACGCATTTCAGATGCAGCAGCATTTGTGAAAGTAACAACTAATAATTTATTTATATCTATTTTATCTTTTAAATTTTTTTGAATTATACGTTCTACAAGCACAGCTGTTTTTCCACTTCCGTGCTGCTGCTGCTACTAAAATGTTATTATCTTTTTTATAAATTGCATCTTCTTGTTCTTTTGTCCAGTTCATATTTCCTCCATTTTGGATTTATGGTTATTTTCTTAATTCTGCTTTTAAATTCTTTTCTAAAGCTTCAATAATTTTTTCCATAATTGGATTAATTTCATCATCTGTTAATGTTTTTGTATTTGAACCAAATGTTAATGAATAAGCCACACTTTTCTTATTACCTAAAGCTGGGTTTGTATAAACATCAAATAATTTTGAACTTACTAAAAGATTACCACCAGCTTTTTTTATTACTTTTGAAATTTCATCAGAAGTAACTTTTTTATCTAAAATAACTGCTATATCTTTATTTACTGTAGGATAAATAGAAATCTCTTTAAATTTCATTTTTCCTACTTTTTTAGCTAATAATTTATCTAAATTAATTTCTAAAACATACACAGGATCTTTTGAAATTTCTGGATGTATTCTACCTATTACACCAACTATATCTCCATTTACGTTAATTTCGGCAACTTGACCTGGATGAAATTCTTTTAATGATTGTTTTGGAAGTACAAAACTATATCTATTGGCATATCCTAAATAATCTAAAACTTCTTCTGCTACACCTTTGATTATATAAAAATCAACTTGTTTTCTTAAATCTAAACCTATATAATATTCACCTGTCATTAATGCACATAATTTTTTTTCTTCACCATATGCTTTTTCTTTTTTCCAAAAACCTTTTCCAATTTCATATATGCAAACATCTTTTGTATAATGAGCTTTGTTATATTCATAAATTTTATAAAGTGATGGAATTAAGCTATATCTTAATGTATTTCTTTCTTCTGTCATTGGATCTAATAATTTTAATTCTTCAAAACTATCATTTGTATATTTATGAACATCTTTATCATTTATTAATACATAAGATAATGTTTCATTTAAACCTAAAGAAATCATTTTATTTCTAATTTCTCTATCTGTTTTATCTACATATCCAAGTTTCATTGGAACAACTGGTAATTTACCAATAATATTGTTAACACCATATATTCTTCCAACTTCTTCTATTAAATCTTCTTTAATTGAAATATCTATTCTTCTTGTTGGAACTGTTACTGTAATTGTATCTCCATCTACTGCAGTTTCAAAAGCTAATCTTCTAAATACATTTAATGTATCCTCTAAAGAAATATCTGTTCCAAGTAAATCATTTATATCTTTTACTTTTATATCAATTTTCTTTTCTTCTTTATTTGCTACATCATACACAATTTTTCCTGTTTGAATTGTTGCATCAGCATATTCTTCTAATAATTTAACTGCTCTTTCCATAGCCATATATGTTCTATTTGGATCTAATCCTTTTTCAAAACGATTACTTGCTTCACTTCTAACTATTTTTTTAGATGTTTTTCTAACTCTTACTGAATTAAATATAGCAGCTTCTATTAAAACATTTTTTGTTGTTTCTTCAATTTCTGTATCTAATCCACCCATTACACCTGCTAAACCAATAGCTCTTTTTCCATCAGAAATTACTATATCTGTATCTTCTAATGTTCTTTCAATTCCATCTAAAGTTGTTAATTTTTCTCCTGAAACTGCCATTCTTGTTTCTATACAATTTCCTAATCTATCTGCATCATAAAAATGTAGTGGTTGACCACATTCAATCATAACATAATTACTAATATCAACAACATTGTTTATTGGTCTTATTCCACAAGCAATAAGTCTATTTTTTATAAAATCTGGACTTTCTTTTATTGTTACATTTAATGCTTTTCTTGCTATAAATAAAGAACAATTTTCTGTATTTACTTTTACATTAAATGAATTTTTTAAATCTTCTCCTGATTCTTTATGAGATAAATCTAATTTTTTAACAGGATTATCATATATAGCACCAACTTCGTATGCTAATCCAAGCATACTTAATAAATCTCCTCTATTTGCGGTTAATTCAATATCTATAATTTCATCATCTAATTTTAAATATTCTATTGGATTTTTTCCAATAGGTGCATCTTCTGGTAATATATGAATTCCATTTTTATCTTCTTCTGATAAATATTTTTTATCTAACCCTATTTCATATAAAGCACAAATCATTCCATTTGATTCTTGCCCTCTTATAACACCTTTTTTTATTGTTACTTCTGGAAGTTCTGCTCCAGCTTGTGCAACAATAACTTTAATTCCAGCTCTTACATTTGGAGCTCCACATACTATATTTAAAACTTCATTACCTATATCTACTTTACAACAATGTAAATGGTCTGAATCTGGATGTTCTACACATTCCAAAACTTTAACAATATTAAGATTTGTAGAAGGAAT
>CAZYST010000032.1:264-17999 GCA_964650305.1 uncultured Lachnospiraceae bacterium | reverse complement strand
ATTTAATTTTGTTTCACATCAATTGTAATACAACATTTTTAAAAATAATTTAAAATATTTACAACTTTTTTATTTTTATCTTTTGAATTTTTATTTTTATTTTCTTGTGTTAATGTTTTCCATTCAGATATTTCACGTTCTTTTATACACAGATATTTTATCTTATCATATCCTAAAAATTGAAATTCATTTTTATAAAAATCATTATCAACAAAATATCTGCGTCCTCTCTCCTTTTCTAATGAAATTATGCACTTTATAATTTTTGTTTTTGACCTACTACAGTTTCTTATCATATCTTTTTCAGACTTTTTTAAATTTGTTATTTCCAACCATATTCACTATACTTTACATTGTTTTTATAATTTTCTATTGCAATAACTCTATCATCTATAATATTGTTAGGTAATTTATTCAAACTAAACCATTTTAACTCTTCATTTTTCTCTGGCTCATTAATTACAGGTTCCCCTATCCATTTAGTAGCTTTAAAATATCCATTATAATAAATACAACCATTGCTGTTTTTATGTATAATGCAAATAAATTCTAAATCTTCTTCCAAAATTTCAATTCCTAGTTCTTCTTTTGCTTCTCGACACATTGCGTGTTTCATCGATTCATTAGCATCAACATGTCCTGAAGCTGATAAATCATAAAAGCCATCACAATAACCTGTATTTATTCTTTTTTGAAATAATATTTCCTCATTATCTCCATTTTTTCTTGTCAAGAATAGCATTACTGCTGATAAACTTTTAAATCTTTCACTCATTATACAATCTCCTTTATAAATTATATTTTTTTATTTAATTCTTATTTTATAAAATATATAACCATACTATTTAAGTTTAATACTTCTTATTATTTCACTTTTACTCCTAACAAATATAATAAATCTATTGCTTGAAATTGATTTATTATTGCACCTTTTATATCTTCAATAGATACTGCCATTCCTTCTATTATACTATCTGAAAAGTCAATTCCTTTTAAACTTGTTTTAAAAAATTGCACTTGTGTTAAATCTGCATTCTTGAACAGCATATTTTTTAATTTATTTTCTTGAAAACTACTATTTCTTAGATTTGAAGTGTTAAATAATACATTTTCAATGCTTGCCATTGAAAAATTAGCATAACTTATATTTGTTTCTATAAAACTTACATTGTATATTCTACTTTCAATAAAATTACATCCTGTTAATTTACAATTATTGAATTCACATCTTATAAAACCAGTATTTTCAAAAGAAGTGTTTGAAAAGTTGCAATTATTAAACTTTGTATCTATAAATATATTATTTTCTAATTTTCCATTTATAATTTCTACATTATTCATTATTGCTTTTTCAATTCTAATATCTGTAAACTCTACATAGTCTTCTCTATAATTTTCAATAGAAACATTTTTTATTTCTTTATATATATTTAATTCTTCACTTAAATTTTCTATTATTTTTAAATTATTAAATAATATTTTTTGTGGTTTTAATATATTCATTTTATATCTCCATATAATAAATACGAAATTTGTTTTCAATTTTACTACTAATTATCAACTATTTTTAATTTATATCATAAAAATTTCTTTTTTTCAATTTTTCTATATCAAAAGAAGTTAATTATTACATTATATATTTTGATAAAAAAATTAGCAAAAAATAAAGAATATTTTTTGCTAAATACTCTTTATTTTCACATTTTTATTAAATTATATTTTAATTAATATAATTTGATTACTAATAAATACTTTTTTCTTATTATTCCAATTCAAATGCTCCAATATATAACTCATAATATTCTCCTTTTTGAGCAATTAAATCTTCGTGAGTACCTCTTTCTATTATTCTTCCATGTTCTAGTACCATAATAGCTTTTGAATCTCTTACAGTTGATAATCTATGTGCAATTACAAAAACTGTTCTGCCTTAAATTAATTTATCCATACTATCCTGAACAATTTTCACTGTTCTAGTATCAATACTTGATGTTGCTTCATCTAATATCATTACTGGTGTCATTAATAGCTGCTCTTGCAATACATAATCTTTGTTTTTGTCCTCCTGATACATTAGTTCCACTTTCTTCAATATATGTGTTATAACCGTTTGGAAAACTTTTTATAAATTCATCTGCTTGTAAGTTCTGTCATTCCTGTATTTACTATTATTTTTGCTCCAAACCATGAAATTAATAAAATACAAACGTAAATACTAAATTGCATTAAAGGTGTATTTAAAGTCATCATTTTTGTTTAGTCAAGTACCTTACCATTTTTGCTATTATTTATAAAATATTCATTTACATTTGATATATATATTGTATTAAGATTTATCTGATTTTTTTACAATAAACTTATCAAATGTTGCCAGTATTGCTGGTAAAAACATTAATATTAATATAATCGAACATAATGTCCCTTTACAAAGTGTTATACAGATTTTTGCAGTTATAGCTGTTGCAAAATTACCTACTATAAATGTTACTATTACCAATATAGATCCTGAAGTAAGAATTGTATGAATTGATTTATTATATGCTTCAATTAATGCTTCTTTTCTATTTTTAGTTCTTCTAAACTCTAAATAATAAGATGTATATAATATTCCATAATCTATAGTAGATCCCATTAAAATGCTTTGAACAATTAATAATGCTATAAAATATACTGTTCCTCCTGAAATAGATAATATTCCCATTGTCATATATACTGCACACTGTATAACTCCTACTAATATTATAGGCGCTAATAAATCTTTAAATGTAAACATTACTACAATAAAAATAGTTATCATAGTTATTATTGATATTTTGTCAAATTCATCACTAAACGTTTTACTCATTTCATATGCCATAGGTGAATCCCCTATTACATTAAAATCAATGTTTTCGCTTGAAAGAATATCTTTTATTTTTTGTACAAAATCAAAAGTTTCTTTTGATTCTGCTTCAAAACTTGTATTAATAACTATTCTTGAATATTTGTTACTTATTAATAAATCTTTTGCAGCGTTTATAGTTTCTTTACTATCTATAATTTCTTTTCTCATTTTATCATCAATAAAATCTGTAAATCTTTCATCTTTTAATATATCATTATTTAAATAATTTACAAATTCTTCTACAGTTAATGTCCAATTTTCATCAAAACTATAACTACTTCCAAAGTATATATATACTATTTCTATTAAATTTTTATCTAATTCTGTATCAGCTAGAGTACATAATAATCCATATATTTCAGTTGCTGTATATTTTTTCCCTTCTATTGATGCTTTCATAACTCCTTTTATAGTTTGTAATTTTTGTATTGAGTTAACATCAAATTTATTCGAATATTCTGGATTTGTTATAACATCTTTTAAGATAAATTCTACAATATTATTTAATGACATTGTTTGATTTACATTAATGTTTTTTGACACATATAATCCATATAATAATTTTAATTTTTCTGTATCAGAATTTAACAAATTACTTAATTCATTATAAGAATATTTTTTATTATTTATTACTCCATCCATTACAGATTTTACTAAATTTAAATCTGATATTGTATCAGAATTTAAACTATTGCTAAGTGTTGTATCTTTTTGATGTTCTAATACAAAATTTACAAATTCAAGAGGTGTTAAAGTTATGTTTTGATTTTGAATTGTAAATAATGTATATATACTTTTTAAACTTGTTTCATCACTATTAATTAATTTTGAAAGTTCTGTATAAGAATAATTGCTATTATCTAATGTACTATTCATAACTTGTTTTAATAATAATAATTTATTTTTTGATTCTTCGTTTATTACAGAAGAAATTTCTGAATTATCACTATTATTTAAAATTAAATCTACAAATTCATATGGACTTGAATTCCAACTTTGAGTATTTCCACTTAATAAATCAATTAAATTATATAAACTGTTTACTTGTTTTAATGGTAATCCTAAAATATTTGAAATTTGAACTGAAGTATATAAAGTTTTGTTTTCTGATAAAGTATCATCTATTATTAATTTCAATAATTTTAAATTATTAAGTGTAGTATCATCAATACTAAATACACCATTATCAACTTCACTTCCATCTGTAGGTATATTTATTATTGTAAAAATAGTATCAATAAATTCTTTTGGTGACATTGGATATTCATCTGGCAAATTAGCTATATAATAAATGGTTTCAACTAAATTAGGCCTTACTGTATTGAAGATTTGTGCTAAATTTACTTTAGAAAGTTTTGTGTTGTTTATATTATTTTCGTTTTTTGCAAATAAATAAATTTTTTCTAAAGCTGACAAATCATAATCTTTTAAATATTCTTCTGAAATACTTATTTTTGTAGTACTATTTTGAGTAGCATATTTTAAGTATAATAGTTTTACAACAGATGTTTCATCTATTCCAAATAAATTCGATAATTCTTTTGAATTTAATTTAGCATTTATTTTTTCTAAATTACTATAAAAATTTAAAAGTTTAATATTTTCGATTGTTGCAGTATCGAAATTCGTAGCATATTCACTATTTACAATATAATTTAATACAAAATTTGTAAATTCTTGTATCGTTAATTTAGTTTCAATATTTCCGCATAATATATAATATTTATATAAATCTGACATTTGACTTTCATTTATATTAAATAATTCAGCCATTTCTTTTGATGTAAGTTTCTTATTTATAGTTTCTTTTGAAATATATTTGCTTAATGTATCTAAATCGTTTTTAGTCTTATTATCAACTTCTGAAGAATATTTATTATCTGTAAATACTTGTGTATTCATAAAATTTATAAATTCATTTATTGATAACTTTAAATCATTATTTTTAGAATTATAATAAACAAATAAATCGTTTATATCATCTTTTTCTATATCTAATATACTAGCAATCTCTGTTGCACTTCTAGTTTTATTGATGTTTTTTGAAGTTGTAAAATTTTGTAATCTATCAATATCTTTTTGAGTTTTTGTATCTATTTTATCTTTCATATCATTTTCTTTTAAAACATCATTTTGTATAAATTCAACAAATTCATTAAATGTCATTTTATTATCTTCATTTGGATTATAATATTTGTAATATATTACCTTTAAAAGGTAATCTTTTACTTCTGTATTAGATCCTAGATCATTTAATTTTGGAATTAATTCATCAAATTTTAATTCTTCATTAATTGTGTTTGAATATCCCAAAACTTCATCAACATTATTATTTTTTTCAAATTCAGATAGATGTTTAGAAATTTTTTCTTCATCTTTAGTATTGTAAATAATAGCTATTTGATTATTTGCTCCAAATATTTTTTGAACTTCATCATCATCAGAAGCTGTATAAGCAATATTTAAATTTCCTTTTAATAAAAAACTTATTATAAATACTATTATAAATCCAATTGTTAATGGATATTTGGCTTTATTACTAAACTTTCCTAGGCAATCTAATTTAAAATTAGGACTTCTTTTTTTAGTTTTAGCAATTAAATTATCAAATTTTAAGATTAATCCTGGTAATATACAGAAAATACTAATTAAACTGAATAATACTCCTTTTGCAAGTACTAATCCTAAATCTTTTCCAATAGTAAAGCTCATAAATACTAAACATATAAGTCCTACAATTGTTGTAAGTGAGCTACTTGAAATTGATTGTATACTATTTACTAATGCTTTTTTCATAGCTGATACAGGATCTTTTTCAGTTTGCTTTTCTTGTCTAAATCTATTCATTAACATTATTGAATAATCCATTGATAATGCTAATTGTAAAATTACTGATATTGAACTAGTAATATTTGAAACACTATCAAATATTATATTAGTTCCATTATTTAATAAAATCGCAATTAAAATTGAAAATAAAAATAGAAATGGTTCAACATATGATTCACACATAAATAACAATATTATTATAACTCCTGATACTGCAACAACTAGTATCCAAGTTGGTAATACTACTAAATTTTCTTCTGCAATTTCACCATCTGTTTCAAAATTATAATCTTTATATTTTTCTTCTATATTCTCATACACTTCTTTTGCAGTATCAGAATCACTTTTAGCATCTACGTTTATTGTATACAAAGTATAATCATCGATATTGTATTTTTCGCTTTCATCATATTCTACAGAATCTATATTTTCTGCATTTTTCAATTCTTCTAAAATATTTTCTTTTTCTTCTGTTGTTAATCCTTTAAACATTATACGAAATGAACTTGTTGTAGTTACATCTGAAAATTCTTCTTCCATTTTATCTAATCCAATTCTAGTTTCAGAATCATTAGGTAAATACTCTGTTATTTCTTTATTTATTGTAACTTTTTGAGATGTAAATACACATATAATAGCAAGTATAATAAATATAGGAACAATAAAATTTCTTTTTTCAACAATAAAATTTGAAATTTTTTTCATTTATAAATCACCTTCCTAATTACAATAAAAAAGAAGCAAGCTATGTTTTGCTTCTTAATATTTTATAATTATACTTACAGTTTATGAACTTTTTGTTAACAAATTCACAGATTGACAATTTTATCCTAAACATTCATAATATGAATTATATAATTTAGCATAATATCCCCCATTTTTTAATAATTCATCATGATTTCCTTGCTCAATTATTTTTCCATTATTTAAGACAATAATTTTATCTACATTTACAATTGTAGATAATCTATGAGCTATAAAAATAGCCGTTTTTTCTGCTGACAACACATCTATAGATTTTTGTATTAGGTTTTCAGTATATGTATCAATATTTGCTGTTGCTTCATCTAAAATAAAGATATCTGGATTGTGAGCAAAAATTCTAGCAAATGCTAATAATTGTTTTTGACCTGCTGAATAAGATTCTCCACGTTCTTTTGAAATTTCTTCTATCCCATTTGGTAAATTATTTATAAATTCATTTGCAGATGACATTTCTATTGCTTTTTTTATTTCTTCATCAGAAATTTTTTTGTTTAGTTTTATATTATCTTTTATACTTCTAGCAAATATAAATGGATCTTGTAAAACTGTTCCAATATGCCTTCTTAAACTTCTTTTATTTATGTCTTTAATATTTACACCATCTAATAAAATTTCACCTTTTTGAACATCATAAAATCTATTTACTAAATTAGTAATAGTAGTTTTTCCAGAACCTGTTTTTCCAACTAATGCAATAGTTTCTCCTGGATTTATAGTAAAACTAATATCTTTCAAAATCCAATTATCTTTTTCATATGCAAACCATACATTTTTAAATTCAAGTTTTCCGGTTACATTTTCTAATTCTATACCTGAATCAAAATCTTCTAAATATTCTGTTTGTTCTAATATATCATATATTTTATTTATTGAAACAATTGCTTCTTGAACGATTTCTATATTATCGATAGTTCTATTTATAGGTTCAAATAATGATTTTATATAACTTACAAAAATATAAATATATCCTACTTCTAATGAGATTTCAAACCAATTATTTATGCATGCACAAATAATTATTGTAATTGCAATATTTTCAAATAGCTTCATCGCACCTGGAAATAGACCTTCAAATATTGCTGCTGGTACTCTCTTTTTAAAAAATCCTTGTGTTAAATCTTCACATTCTTGTTGTTTTTCTTTTTGAATATTAAATACTTTTATTAATTTCGCACCATATATAGATTCCGCTAAAAAAGTATTTAAATTTGTTCTTATAATTTTTGATTCGTCATATATCTTATTTAAGATTATAGTTAAAATAACAGAAGTAATTATTACAAAAGGTATAACAGCAAGTGCTAATAAACTTAATTTCCAATTAAAATATATAATTATTCCAATTATTGCAAATATTGAAATTATATCTTTAAATATTGTAGAAACAACATCTTTAAATAATGCAGATATATCTTCAACATCATTTGTTATTCTAACAAATAGTTTTCCGGCAGGAGTTTTATCGTGAAATTTTACATTTGCATCTTGAGTATATTTATAAATTTTATTTCTAAGGGTATATAATATCTCTTCTCCCATAATATTAGTTTTGGTTTTTGTTACAAATTCTAAAATGTTTCCTAATATAACCACCAAAAGATACACAGCTCCAATCATATTAATTGTTAAAAAACCTTTTTCTGAAATTCCAAATTTCAAAAAATCATCAATAACAGTTTTTACTAAATATGGTTTGAAAATTTCAAGTAATGTTATTAATATTGAAGATAATGATACAATTACTATTGTTTTTAAATGAGGCTTAGCAATTTTATAACATCTATTTAATGTTTTATTTTTCATATTATCACTCCCTTCTAATTTAAAATAGACAATTCTTTTGAAGATTGCTGATTGTAAAATTTTGTATATAATCCATTATCATTTTTTAATAATTCAGAATGAACACCAGATTCAACAATTTTTCCAGAATCAAGAACAATTATATTGTCTGCATCTTTTACATCTGAAATTCTATTAGAAATAATTATACATGTTTTTCCGTTTGCTAATTCTCTAATATTTTTTAATAAAATCTCTTCTGTTTTATTGTCTAGCGCTGAAAATGTGTCATCAAAAATAATAATATTACTTTTATTTAAAAACGCACGAGAAATTACAACTCTTTGTTTTTGTCCACCAGATAAATCTATTCCTCTCTCTCCTATTACTGTATCTATTCCATTATTCATTTTTTCAATTTCGTTTGAAATCATAGCTTTTTTAGTACTTTCTTCTATTTCAGTATCCGAAAAATCTTCTTTAAATAATTTTATATTTTCTTTTATAGAAGTTGAAAATAAGAAATTGTCTTGTGTAATATAGCAAATACTTTTTCTTAAAGTAACTAAATCTATATTATTTATATCTATATTGTTTATAAAAATTTTATTATTTGGTACAGGATATAATCTTAATAGTAAATTCATAAGTGTAGTTTTACCACTACCTATTGTTCCAATAATTCCTAAGGTTTGTCCTTCTTTTATATTTATAGATATATCATCTAATACCATGTCTATGTTTCCGGGATAATTAAAATTTAAATTTTTAATAGAAATATCACCATGTATTCTTTCATCATTTGAAGTTCCAGTAAGTAATAAATTTTCTTTTTCTAATTTAAATACTTTATCAAGTCTATTAAAAGAAATTTGTGCTCTTTTATATTTTGATATTATTCCTGGAAGCCACATTACTGGTGAAATAAATAAATCTATATATCCAGTAAAAGCCACAAAATCACCTATTGAAATAGTATTATCTAATACTAATTTTGAACCATATAGTAATGTTATTCCATAACAAAATCCAAAACAAATATTTACAGATGTGGATAATAAAGTAGAATAAATATCAACTGCGATATTACTTTTCTTTAATAGTCTATTTTTCTTAATAAATTTTTTCAATTGATTTGTTTCTCCAGAATAAGCTTTTGTAGTTCTTATTGCATCTGTGCTTTCTTGAACATATTCAGATAAACCTGTAAAATATTTTTGAGATTTTTTAAAACTCTTTTCAACATAATTTTTTAAAATAATAATAATATATGTAGTTATAATTATTGGACATAGTGCAGCAATTGTTAAACTTAAATTTACTTTTTGCATTGTAAATGTAACAATTGTTAATGTAAAAAATATTCTAGAAACATGTGATAAGGTTCTATATAATGCTCCTCTTAATTCACCAATATCTTTTACAAAATATGACATTAATTCACCATTTTTAATATCTTGTATATTGGTTAATTTTATTTTTAAAAAATGTTCAAAAAGCTTGTCTTTTAAATCTTTTTCTAAAGTTCTACTACATATTCCAACTAGATATTTCCATGCAATTCTAACTAGTATAAAAGCTAGAGTAATACCTAAAAGATAATATATATTATGTATAATTTGAATTTTATTTTGATCTATATCATATAATAAATCTACAATTTTACCTAATATTTTGGAAGGAAAAATTAAAAGATATTCATTAATAGCAATAAGTATAAAAATCAAAAGTATCTTTAAAGATTGCTTTTTTAATATTGATTTTAATATTTGTTTCATAATATTCCCCCTTTATTTTTAATTGAAGAAAATCAAAATTATAAAATTAATAAAACGCGATTAAGCACTATAAAATTATAGTGCTTAATCTAAATCAATTATTTAATATTTTTACAAATTTCTTCAATAAATTCTTCATTATTTTTTGTTTTCATTAATTGATTAATTAGTTTTTCAGTAACATCTGCAGTATTTAATGAACTTAAAGATTTTCTTATTGAATATACAGCATTTAATTCTTTTGATGATAATAATAAATCTTCTCTTCTAGTTCCAGATTTATTGATATCTATTGCTGGGAAAATTCTTTTTTCAGATAAACTTCTATCTAACACAACTTCCATATTACCTGTTCCTTTAAATTCTTCAAATATTACATCATCCATTCTACTACCTGTTTCTATTAGAGCAGATGCTAAAACTGTTAAACTTCCAGCATCTTCAGTATTTCTAGCAGCACCAAAAAATCTTTTTGGTTTATGTAATGCACTAGGATCAAAACCACCTGATAATGTTTTTCCAGATGATGGAATAACTAAATTATAAGCCCTTGCTAATCTTGTTATACTGTCTAATAATATTACAACATCTTTGTTTTGTTCTGTTAGCCTTTTTGCTCTTTCTATAACCATTTCTGCAACTTTTACATGATGTTCTGGTTGTTCGTCAAAAGTTGAATATATAACATCTCCTTTTATAGAACGTTTCATATCAGTTACTTCTTCTGGTCTTTCATCTATTAAAAGAACTATTAATTCTACTTCTGGATTATTTGCTGTAATACTATTTGCGATTTTCTTTAATATTGTTGTTTTACCAGCTTTTGGAGGAGCAACAATCATTCCTCTTTGACCTTTTCCAATTGGAGCCATTAAATCCATTAATCTCATAGTATAGTCATTTGATAAAGTTTCTAATTTTAATTTTTGATTTGGATATATAGGTGTTAAGTCATCAAATTTTTTTCTTTTCATTGCTTTTTCTGGATGTTCACCATTTACTTCTCCTACATATATTAACGCTGGAAATCTTTCACCTTCTTTTGGTGTTCTTTTTATACCTTTTATTTTATCTCCTGTATCTAATTTAAATCTTCTAATTTGTACAGGTGATACATATACATCTTTAGGTGTAGATAAATAATTATCTCCTCTTAAAAATCCATATCCGTCTGGTAATAATTCTAAAATACCTTCAACATATTGATCATCTTCACTAGTTAATTTATATTCAACATTTTCTTCAGATATTTTAGCTTCAATTTTTTCTTCTACAATATCTTTTTTTGAATAAACTTCTAATATTTTTTCTATTAATTCTGATTTTTTTAATTTTGATATATTTTGAATTCCTTTTTCTTTTGCAAGATCTTTTAAGTCGATTAATGACAAACTTTCTAATTCCATAGAATGCCCCCTTTAATAATATTTAATTTTGTTTGGTGATTTTTTATAAGAAAAAATTGAAATAAAATAAATAAATGCTAGTAAGCATTATTACTTACTAACATCTATATAAACTCTTTCATTTGGATAATACATGTCTAATTTTTCTCTAGCTGCTTTTTCGATATATTCTGGTGAATTAACATTTGCTTGAGTTGAAGAAAGTTCTTCTTTCTTTTCATTTAAAGAGTTAATTTTATTGTTATAATAAGCAATTTCTTTTTCATATGAATTTAATTTTATTTGTTGATTTATAAGTAAATACGCAAAATAAATCATTATAATTATAAGTAATATAAAAATTTTTTTTGATTTTATGAAATTTATCATAAGTACCTTCCTAAATATATATTTATTTTATTATACTATAAATTTATTTTTTTACCTTCTTTTTTATAAAGAAAATTATATTTTTAAAAATAAATATTGGAAAATAAATTATTTTTTTAAGTAGTTCTATAAAAGTATAAAATATTATAACACAAAAGTTACTAATTGTCAAAAAATACATAGTTAATCCTGAAAAAATTGCTAAAAAAATATATAATCTAATTTTTCCGATTATTTAATTTAAAAATTGATAAACTAACTAATATTCCGAATTAAAAAAATAAACAATACATCTTGTAATGTTGTAATTAAATCAGAAGTTTTAAAAGATTTTCTTAATGCTCTAAAAAAGTCAAATATTATTCCTATAATAATACCTATAACAAAAAATAAAAGAAAAATTTGAGATTGTGTATACATACGTTCTTTTCCTTATTTAAAAATTTTACTTAATAAAGTTTGATTTTTTTGATTATTAGTATTTGAATTTGAATATGATAAACTTATTATATGTCCTTCTACAACAAAATCAGATGTATCTAAACTTAATTTATTTATTTTTAAATTGTCACCTTTAATTGTAAGTAAGCCCAAATCTGTTTCTGTAATAATTATTTGATCATCAAAACTAAGTACATCTAAAACTCCTGTAACATTTAATTTTTCTCTGTTTTCTAAAAACAAATTTTGAAAAACTTCGCTTTTTTTAATATTTTCTTCCATAAGTTTATCCCTCCATTTTTTATAATATTATATATATTCATTAAAATATATTTTTAGAACATATTAATATTAAGAATAAACTTTACTTATTAAGCTTTCTTATAATATAAAAAATAAAGCTCTTATAAAAGAGCTTTACTAAAATTATCTACTATATTTGCTACAAGCTTCATCATCATATCTTGTGATTTTACCTGTTCTTGTACATTCACCTTTGCTTGATGTACTACTTTCAGTTTCCCAATATCTACATAATTCACATCTATCTGCCATAAATATGCACCTCCGTTTTTTAAACTACATATATATTTTAACATAAATATATTAATCCGTCAAATTTGGATGACTTATATTGTATTCTACTAAAAAAACAGCTGTACGTTTTGGAGTAATGTTCTTTTGTGTCTTTTTAGAAGCATCAATACAAGCATGTAATACATTAGATCTAATTGTAGCTAATTTTTTTCTATGTTTTCTATATAAAAATTTATATGAATCTTTACCTAAGCATTCTATCTCTGGGTTTTCTATGGAATAAGCTATTGCTTCTGCTAAATATAAAGCTCCAATACGATTTGGATTAAATCCCATTTTTAATAATTGAATGTAAATTTTAGTTACTGCGTCCATATTCTCTCTCCTATTTTGTCCTTACATAATATATAACAAAATAGAATGACAAAAAGTGACATTTTTTTTAAATATTTCTAAACTTTTTTAAATATTCTTTCATAAATTCATTTAAATTCCCATCCATTACACTATTTATATTTCCAGTTTCGTAATTTGTTCTATGATCTTTTACAAGTGTGTATGGGCAAAATACATAAGAACGTATTTGGCTTCCCCAAGCTATATCTTTTTGAATTCCTTTCAATTCATCAATTGTTTCTTTATTTTCTTTTTCTTTTAAATCAATTAATTTAGATTTAAGCATTTTCATAGCTGTTTCTTTATTCATAGTTTGAGATCTTTCAGATTGACAAGAAACAACAATATTAGTAGGAATATGTGTTATTCTAACAGCAGAATCAGTTTTATTTATGTGTTGACCTCCAGCACCAGAAGCTCTATATGTATCTATTCTAAGATCTTCTGAATTTATATTAACTTCTATATCATCAGTTATTTCTGGCAAAACTTCTAATGATGCAAAAGAAGTATGTCTTCTACCTCCACTATCAAAAGGTGAAATTCTAACAAGCCTATGAACACCCATTTCTCCTTTTAAATATCCATATGCATAATCACCTGAAATCAACGCAGTAACGCTTTTTATTCCAGCTTCATCACCTTCTAAAAAATCTAATTCTTTTATTGTAAAATCATTTGCACTTGCCCATTTTCCATACATTCTATAAAGCATTTGAACCCAATCTTGAGATTCTGTTCCGCCAGCGCCAGGATGTAATGTTATAATAGCATTATTTATATCATATTTGTTAGAAAATAATGTTTCTATCTCTAATTTTTCCAAAGCATCATAAATTTTATTGGTATCTTTTAATAATTCAGATACCATATTTTCATCTAAATCATTCATTAATAATTCATTCATTTCAATTAAATTATTAATTTCATTTTCTAAATTTGATATTGCATTTACTTTTTTTTGAATTTTCTTCAATTTTGAAAATACTTTGCTTGAATTATCTGTATTTGTCCAAAAATCTGATTTTACTGTTTCGGATTCTAATGATAACATTTCAGATTTCAAATTATCGTATTTTAAAGTTTTTTTTATTTCTAAAATTTTTTCTTTTAAACTTATTAATAATTTATTGTTTTCTTCAAGTTCTAACATAAAAGTTCCTTTCTTAGTTGTTTTCCAAATTTTGTATTGCTTTTAGCCCTTGATTACATTTTAAAACTCTAGCAGAATCTTTTCTTTTCATAGATTCATTTAATTCTTCCTTTAAAAATATTTTGAATTTTTGAATTTTTTTAGGATCATCTGAAATCTTTTCTAAAATTTCTTCAATACTTTTTTCTTCAAAAATACTTTTTAAAGAATCAGCTTTCTTTTTTGTTTCAACCTCTTTTTGTTTTTCTTTTTGTGCTTCATTCATTTCTTCGTTTATTCTTGCCATTTCTTCTTTTATTATAGGAAGTGCAAAATATATTGCTACACCCACAATAGCAATTATTAAAATAATAAAAATAATCATATATTGCTCCTTTAAATTATTCTATTAAAATCTTATATTATATACATAAAAAAGTCAACAGGTTCAATATTCTTTATTATTTACAAAATAATATTATCTATAGAAGTAAAAAAAGCAACACAGAAAAAGAAGTGCCGTCCATTTTACTTGAAAATACACTTCTTTTTTTCAACTAATTATAAATTATTAATTCTTTGAGCTAACTTTTCATCATTTAAAGTTGTTAAATCCATTGATTGAACAACTTTTTTTAATATTTCAATTTCTTCTTCAGTAGGATTAGAATTATCTATTATATCTATAACAGCTCTTAATAATGTTTTTCCATTTTCTGGAAATGTATATTGTGTACTATTTTTATTGTTAATATTTGTTTCATTTTTTATAGAGTTAAACAAAGTTTCGGTTTCGTTATCTCCATTTATCTTCATTAATGTATTTTGTTAAAGCCATAATAAATGCCGCTTCAGTTAAATCTATTCTTGATATTTTATTATGAGTTAATAATTGTATTGCTCCGCCTTTATTATGTCTTTCTTCATCTTTTTCAAATATTTGATTCATTACTTGACTTAAATCGGTATCTATAATATCTTGAATAAATCTATCTGGTACAGGAAAAGATGGGCTTGTACCATAACTCTCAAAATTATTATTGTCTTCTATTACTGCAATATTTGTAATCATCCATCTACCTAAAGAATTACTGATACCGCTTTCTATTGATAAATATAAATCTGCTACCAAATTATTTTCTTTTGCATACTTTTTTAAATTTTTTACTCTATTTTTGGCACCTTTATATATTTCATCATTTACAGGTTGTTCACTTACATTTGATTCTGCAAGTATTCCTTGAACTTCTACATTATCAAAATAATTTTTTAATGCTCTTTTTGCACCTTCAATTTTACCTTGATTTTTGGTTGCTACTAATACTTTCATTTACCATCTATTTCCTTTATATATTTCTTCCACAACAATTCTTATATTTCTTACCACTTCCACATGGGCAAGGATCATTTCTTCCTACCTTCGGACCGTCATTTACTACTGGTTTTGCTTTTTCTGTTTTATTATTATTATTTGGAATAGTTTTTCCATCAGAATTCATAGCATTCATTGCAGAATTATCTAAACCTTCTGATGTTATTGCTACTGTTGACTGCATTTTTGTATTATTTGAAGTTTTTACAATGTGCAACATTATTTTGGCTACATCTAATTTAATCTGAGAAATCATTTCATCAAACATTTCTCCACCTTCAAATCTATATTGTACAACTGGATCTTTTTGACCATATGCTCTTAATCCTATACCGTTTTTTAATTCGTCCATATTATCAATATGATCCATCCATTTTGAATCTACAGTTTTTAATAAAACAACTCTTTCTACCTGTCTTATTTCTTCACCTATTTCTTTTTCTTTTTGTTCATATTTTTGAACAGCCTTTGTTGTAAGTTCTTCTAATAAATCTTTACTATTAATTTTTTCTTTATTTAATTCTTCAATATTATCTAAATTTAATGTTACTTTTATTTCATTTTCTAATGCAGATTTATTAACAGTATTGTTTTCTATTTCTTGACGATAAGTATCTACTATCATTTCACAGGCAGATGTTATCATATCTATAATGTTATCTCTGATATTATTTCCATCTAATACAGTTTTTCTTTGTGAATATATGATATCTCTTTGTACATTCATAACATCATCATAATTTAAGATATGTTTTCTAATAGAGAAATTTTTACCTTCAACTCTTGATTGAGCACTTCTTATTGTGTTTGCTAATATTTTTACTTCTAATGGTAAATCTTCTGGAATGTTTCCTTTATCATAAATACTTGATATTAAATCTCCACCAAATATTTTTAATAAATCGTCATCTAATGCTAAATAAAATCTTGTTTCACCAGGATCCCCTTGACGACCACTACGTCCACGAAGCTGATTATCTATTCTTCTTGATTCATGTCTTTCTGTACCAATTATTTTTAATCCTCCAGCTTCTATAACTTTTTGTTTTTCATCTTTTATTTCAGTATTAAATTTATCTTGTAGTTCTTTAAATTTCTTTCTTGCTTCTAATATTTCTGTGTCATCAGTTTCATTAAATGCTGTTGCTTGATCTATTAAACTTTCTGGATATTTTAATTTTCTCATTTCTTGTTTTGCTAAATATTCACTATTACCACCAAGCATAATATCTGTACCACGTCCTGCCATATTTGTTGCTATTGTAACAGCACCATATTTACCAGCTTGTGCTATGATTTCTGCTTCTTTTTCATGATTTTTAGCATTTAAAACTTCATGTTTAATACCTTCTTTTGATAATAAATTACTTAGTTTTTCAGATTTTTCAATAGATACTGTACCTACTAAAACTGGTTGACCTTTTTCATAACTTTTTATTACATCTTGTACAATTGCTTTAAATTTACCAGATTCATTTTTATAAACTATATCTGTTTGGTCAATTCTTGCTAGTGGTTTATTTGTAGGTATTTCTATAACATCAAGATGATATATTTCTTTAAATTCATTTTCTTCTGTCATAGCAGTACCTGTCATACCAGCTAATTTTTTGTACATTCTAAAATAGTTTTGAAATGTTATTGTTGCTAATGTTTTTGATTCGTCAGCAATTTTTACTCCTTCTTTTGCTTCAATAGCTTGATGAAGTCCAGCATTATATCTTCTTCCATACATAATTCTTCCTGTAAATTCATCAACAATTAATACTTCTCCATCTTTCACAATGTAATCTTTATCTTTTTTCATAACACCATGTGCTTTTAATGCTTGATTAACATTATGTACAATATCAGTATTATCTAAATCATTAAAGTTATCAATTTGGAAAAATTCTTCTGCTTTCTTTATACCTTTTTGTGTTAATGTAGCAGTTTTAGCTTTTAAGTCAACAACATAATCATATTTTTCATTATCTTCTAATTGTGCTTCATCTTTAATATCTTCTTCAATAGTAGTACCTTCCTCTTTATAATTAGATAAATT
>CAZYST010000032.1:0-254 GCA_964650305.1 uncultured Lachnospiraceae bacterium | reverse complement strand
TAATCTTTTAACAAAATCATCAGCTCTTTTGTATAAATCAGATGATTTATTTGCTCTTCCTGATATAATAAGTGGTGTTCTAGCTTCATCAATTAAAATACTATCAATCTCGTCAACGATTGCATATTCTAATCCTCTTTGAACCATATCTTCTTTATGGATAACCATGTTATCTCTCAAATAGTCAAATCCATATTCATTATTTGTTCCATATGTTATATCACACGCATAAGCTTTTTGCTTATCTTGTTGAT
>CAZYST010000031.1:0-18465 GCA_964650305.1 uncultured Lachnospiraceae bacterium | reverse complement strand
TATAAATTAATTTTGCATATTAGGGGTGACATTTCTAAAAACTATTGACATATTTCTACTTTTGATAATCTATTTATATGAATAAAAACGGACATTAAAAGCTTCTTAGTTTTAAATAATTTTTAAGTCCGTGTTTTTTTGTTTGTATGTAAAATTTATAACGCAAAATTCTGTGCAAAGTATTATACTATAGGAGATTTGGTGAATTTTCATATAATATAAGAAAGAGAAGCATTTCTGCTTCTCTTTTTTATAACTTATTTCTCACTTGCTGAACTTTCGCATCTGCGATCATTAAATATTGCAAGCTCACAAAAGATGCTTTCATCACAGTTTTCACAGGTTCTGAGTTTTTCAATCTCTTTTTTGACTGTGATAGCTTGATGTCTGCTGTTTTCGGGGACTACATGATTGGTATTAACCTTATTCATAAATTTTTCCTCCTTATAATGCTAAATTTTCCTGCTGGATTCTTCTAATATTACACCATCAATATGTCAAAAAATTGAAGTTTCTGTGAATTTTTTATGCTGTTTCTTTATTATTATTTTTTGTTTTCTTTTTCACAACTCTTTTAGGTACTTCTCTTTGTTTTTCTTCATTTATTACTAATTTTGGTTCTGCTTTATTTAAAACAGTGTCTTTAGTAATAATGCATTTTTCTATTTTATAATTTGAAGGTATTTCATACATAATATCCCTCATTATTTCTTCTATGATTGAACGTAAACCTCTTGCACCTGTATTTCTTTCAATAGCTTTGTCAACTATTACTTCAAGTGCATCTTGTTCAAATTCTAATTCAACACCATCTAATTCTACTAATTTTTTGTATTGTTTTATTAATGCATTTTTAGGTTTTGTAACAATATCTATTAATGCTTCTCTTGAAAGACCTTCTAATGTTGCAACTATTGGCAATCTTCCCACAAATTCTGGTATTAAACCAAATTTTAATAAATCTTGTGGTAATAATTCTTTAAAGATTTCTGAACTATTTTCTTCTTTTTTAGTTTTAACATCAGCACCAAATCCTATTGTTTTTTTACCTGTTCTATCTTTTATAATGTTTTGAAGACCTTCAAAAGCACCACCACAAATAAATAATATATTTGATGTATCTATTTGTATAAATTCTTGATGTGGATGTTTTCTACCGCCTTGTGGTGGAACAGATGCTACTGTACCTTCTATTATTTTTAATAAAGCTTGTTGTACACCTTCTCCGCTAACATCTCTAGTAATAGATGGATTTTCTGATTTTCTTGTAATCTTATCAATTTCATCTATATATACTATACCTTTTTGTGCTTTTTCAACATCATAATCTGCAGATTGAATAAGTTTTAAAAGAATATTTTCTACATCTTCACCAACATATCCTGCTTCTGTAAGTGTTGTTGCATCTGCAATTGCAAAAGGTACATTAAGTATTTTTGCAAGTGTTTGTGCAAGCAATGTTTTTCCACATCCAGTTGGACCAAGTAATAAAATATTACTTTTTTGAATTTCAACATCATCAATTACATCAATATTATTAATTCTTTTATAATGATTATAAACTGCCACTGAAAGTGTTTTCTTAGCTTCTTCTTGACCTATTACATATTCATCAAGAACTTTTTTTATTTCTGCTGGAATTGGCATATCTACTTGTTCTAATATTTCTTCTTCATTATCGAATACTTCTTCATCTATTATATCTTGACATAAAGATATACACTCATCACAAATATATACACCTGGACCTGCTATTATTTTTTTAACTACTTCTTGTGGTTTACCACAAAAAGAACATTTTATAACTCTATTATTGTTATCAGTATTTTTTGGCATTTAATCCACCTCATAATTATTTTTTATTGTAAAATATTTCATCAATTAAACCATATTCTTTTGCTTGTTCTGCTGTCATATAATTATCTCTTTCTGTATCTTTTTCAATTGTTTCTATTGTTTGCCCTGTTCTTTCGCTTAATAATTTATTTAATTTTTCTCTTGTTCTAACCATATGGTCTGCATGGATTTTTATTTCTGTTGCTTGACCTGAAATTCCTCCACCACCAATTAATGGTTGATGTATTAATATTTCTGCATTTGGAAGAGCATATCTTTTTCCTTTTTCTCCTGAAGCTAAAAGTACTGCACCCATACTTGCTGCCATACCAACACAAATTGTGCATACAGGACATTTAATATAATTCATTGTATCAACTATTGCCATCCCATCTGTAATAGATCCACCTGGACTATTTATATATAAGTATATTTCTTTTTCTGGATCTTCTGATTCCAAAAATAATAATTGTGCTACTACTAAACTTGCAGAAACATGGTTAACATCTTCTGACAAGAATATTATTCTATCTTTTAATAATCTTGAAAAAATATCGTAAGATCTTTCTCCTTTGCTTGTTTGTTCTACAACATATGGTATTAAACTATTTTTTTCTAACATATTTTAATTTTACCTCCTACTTTTGTGTTCTTTCTTGATTAATACATAATATACTAAAACATATTTTTTTTCAATATGTACATTTAATTTTTTTTAGTTATTCGTATTTGTTTTTCGACAAAAAATATATAATATTAATATGAATTATTTTTTAAATATTTCTTATATTTTATAATTTGCTTTTATTAGATATAAAATTTTATTTACCGTAAAAAGAAAAAAGTGCATCTAACATATGTTAGACGCACTTTTTAAAAATTATTTAGTTTCTTTTTTTGTTGTTTTTTTAGTTGTCTTTTTTTCTTCTACAACTTCTTTTTCAGCTTTAGTTTCTTTTTTTGCTGTTGATTTTGTAGATTTTTTTGCTACTTTCTTTTCTTCTTTGTGATCATGTCCACAATCACATTCTTCTGTCTTAATAACTTCTTTTACTTTAGCATTTTCAACAACAAAGTTGATTGCTTTTTCTGATTTTAAACTTTCTTCTATATTTTTAATTAATTCTTTATTTTCTTTTAAATCTTCTTCTTTTCTTCCATAAGCTGTAGCAAGTTCTGTTATTTTTGCTGTAACATCATCTTCTTTAACTTCTAATTTAGCATCAGCATAAATTGCTTCTAAAACTAATCTCATTTTTATAGATGTTTTAGCTGTTTCTTCACTTTCATTTCTGAAATCAGCCATTGTTTTTCCTAACATCTTTAAATATTGATCTAAATTAATTCCTTGATATTGAAGTCTTCTATCCATATCTTGAGTCATATTATCAATTTCGATTTCAACCATTCCTGATGGAATTTCTACTTCTGAAGCATCAGAAACTTGTTTTATAGCTGTTTCTTCTAATTCTGATTTTGATCTTTGTTCATTTTGTTCTTCTTGTTTTGCTTTTATATCAGCTTTTAATTCTGCTATTGTATCAAATTCACTAACATCCTTAGCAAATTCATCATCTATTTCTGGTAATTCTTTTTTCTTAATTTCATGTAATGTTACTTTAAAGTTAGCATCTTTTCCTGCTAATTCTTTTGAAAAATATTCTTCTGGGAATTTAACTTTAACATCTTTTACTTCATCTATTTTCATTCCAACAACTTGTTCTTCAAATCCTGGTATAAATGTGTTGCTTCCTAATTCTAATTCATGGTTTTCTGCTTTTCCACCTTCAAATTCAACACCATCTACAGAACCTACGAAATCTATTACAGCTATATCTCCCATCTCTGTAGCTCTATCTGTAATTGTAACCATTCTTGAATTTCTTTCAGCCATATGAGAAAGTTCATGTTCTATATCATGTTCTGTTACTTCGTATTTTGCTTTTTCTACTGAAATTCCTTTATATTTTCCCAATTTAACTTCTGGTTTTGTTTGTACTATTGCTGTAAATATTAAATCTTTTCCTTTTCCAATTTGTGTTATATCTATATTCGGTCTGCTTACAACATCTAATTTTTCATCTTCTATTGCTTTTGCATATACTTCAGGAACAACTTCATTGAAAGCATCTTCATAAAAAATTTCTTCTCCATAGTATTTTTCTACTATATTCATTGGTGCTTTACCTTTTCTAAATCCTGGAATATTAAAATATTTTGCATTTTTTGTAAAAACTTTTTTTATTCCTTCTTCGAAAACTTTTGCTTCGATTGTAAATTCTAATTTTAATTCGTTTTTGTTTTCTGTCTTTTCAACTTTTACACTCATTTTACTTCCTCCAAATTTTAAATCTCTATTAAATTAGCTTTTATATTATATCACATACAAAATAAAAATCAAGCTTTTTTTATTTATGCGTATTTTTATTTTTCCTAAGCTAGTAATTTAATTTTACCATTATATATTTCATTTAATAAAATTTGCATTGCATATGTTTTTTGTAGTAAAATAATAAAAGAAAATTTTAATTAAAATTTCTTTTATTAATACCTTAAAATTTTGGAGGTAATTATATGAAAAAATTCAAAATCGCCATTGTAGGCGCAACAGGCCTTGTTGGTATGTCTGTTATAAAAGTACTTGAAGAAAAAAAATTACCAATAGAAACTTATGATTTATTCGCAACCAAAAAATCTGCAAACAAAACTATTTCTATTTTAGGAAAAGATTGTGTTGTAAAAGAATTAAATGAAAATTCTTTTAATTTAGGATATGACTTTGCAATTTTTGCGGCTAACGGTGAAATTGCAAAAAAATATGCTCCAATTGCTGTTGAGCATGGATGCATTGTAATTGATAATAGTAGCTATTTTCGTATGTTTGATGATGTTCCTTTAATAGTTCCTGAAGTAAATTTTAATGATATATATAATCATAAAGGAATTATTGCAAATCCAAATTGTTCTACCATTCAAGCTATGCTTCCTTTAAAAGCATTAGATGATAAATATAATATAAAAAGAATAGTTTATTCAACTTACCAAGCTGTGTCTGGTGCTGGAAAAGATGGTCTATATGATTTAAAAAATATTAATAATTTAGAACCTTTAAAAAAATTTCCACATCCCATCTATGATAATTGTTTGCCTCATATTGATGATTTCACAGATAATGGATATACAAAAGAAGAAATGAAAATGATAAATGAAACAAGAAAAATTTTGCACAAGCCAGATTTAAAAATAACAGCAACTACAGTAAGAGTTCCTGTTACCAACTCTCATTCTGAATCCATTAATATTGAATTTGAAAAAGATTTTAAAATTGATGGGCTACGAGAAACTTTAAAGAATTTTCCAAATATTGTTTTATTAGATGATCCATCTTCAAACTTGTACCCTATGCCAATAAGTGCAACAGGCCATGACGAAGTATTTGTAGGAAGAATTCGTAAAGATTATAGTGTTACATCAGGAATTAATATTTGGGTTGTTGCAGATAATATTCGAAAAGGTGCTGCTAGTAATGCTGTACAAATTTTAGAAAATTTAATATACAATTTTGATAAAAAGGAGTTTTAAAAATGGATAAAATTAAAATAGGAATTTATGGTTATGGAAATTTGGGTAAAGGTGTAGAAATTGCAATCAAAAATAATCCAGATATGCAATTAATTGGAATTTTTACTAGAAGAGATCCTAGTACACTTACACCTATATTTAATGACTCAACAATATTTTCTGTAAATGATGTTGAAAATTTTAAAGATAATATAGATGTTATGATTTTATGTGGTGGTTCAGCAACAGATTTGCCAAAACAATGTCCAAATGTTTGCTCTATGTTTAATACTATAGATAGTTTTGATAATCATGCAAATATACCAGATTATTTTTCTTCTATTGATAAAGTTGCAAAAGCTTCTAA
Organism: uncultured Lachnospiraceae bacterium; assembly: GCA_964650305.1. GTDB lineage: Bacteria > Bacillota > Clostridia > TANB77 > CAG-508 > Scatovivens. The sequence goes on along the minus strand of CAZYST010000031.1, from coordinate 12,701 downwards.
TAATTTATCATTGATTTCTTGTGGTTGGGATCCAGGTTTATTTTCTTTAAATCGAGCTTTATTTGAATCAATTTTACCAACTGGAGAGAATTATGTTTTTTATGGAAAAGGTTTAAGTCAGGGCCATTCTGATGCTATTAGAAGAATTGATGGTGTAAAAAATGCTGTACAATATACAATTCCATATGAAGATTCTATTGAAAAAGTAAGAAATGGTGAAAATCCTCATTTTGATTCTGTACGTGAAGTTATGTGGAGAGAATGCTTTGTTGTTTTAGAACCTGATGCGGATCCACAAAAAGTAGAAAAAGAAATTAAAGAAATGCCTAATTATTTTAAGCCATATAATACAACTGTTCATTTCATTTCTGAAGAAGAATTACATGTTCATCATAGTGGTATGCCTCATGCTGGATTTGTTTTAAGAAGTGGTAAAACAAGTAATGGAACAAATCAAATTGCTGAATTTTCATTAAAATTAGATTTTAACCCTGAATTTACTGCAAGTGTTTTAGTAACATATGCACGTGCAATATATAAAATGAGAAAAAATGGAATTACCGGTGCTATTACCGTTTTAGATGTTCCTATTTCATTTCTTTCTACAAAAACTAGAGATGAATTATTAAAACAAATTTTATAAAAATTTATCTTTAATATTTATTTTAGTAATAACAAAAAAGAGATTTATAAAATTATATTAAATAAATATTATAACTTATTTTTAAATACGTTTTATTTATTAATATAATTTATAATCTCTTTTTATTATTATTTTACTAAGTCTTTCATATCATACATTCCATTTTTTTGCATAACAACAAATTTGGCAGCATTTAAAGCACCTTCTGCAAATACTTGTCTAGAATATGATGTGTGTTTTATTTCTAGCACTTCATTATCTCCAAAAAACTTTACAGTATGTTCTCCTACTATATTTCCTCCTCTAATAGAAGAAAAACCTATTTCTTTTTTGTCTCTTTTTTCTCTTTTACTCATTCTATCAAAATTGTATTCTTTTTCTCCATTAAAAACTTCATTTATAGCATCTGCTAAAAGTATAGCTGTTCCACTTGGACTATCTATTTTTTTATTATGATGTGTTTCTATTATTTCAATATCGCTTTCTCTTAAAATTTTTGCGATTTTCTGTACTAAATTTGTCATTAAATTAATTTCTAAAGACATATTAGAACTTTTAAATATTGGTATTTCTTTTGAGATGCTTTCAATTCTTTTTAATTCTTCTTCATTAAATCCTGTTGTTGCAATAACAATTGGAGTTTTATTTTTAGTTGCGTATTTTAATATTTCAAAAGTTGCTTCTGGAACTGAAAAATCTATTATTACATCTATTTTTTCTTTAATATCTTCAATATTGTTATATATTGGAAATTTTTCACATTCGTTTTCGTTTCTGTCAAATCCACATACAATTTTTATGTTTTCTTCTTGACTTAGCAAATTTATAATTTCTTTTCCCATTCTGCCATTTGCACCATTAAGTAATATATTCAATTTAAAATCACTCCTTTATATTAATTTATGTTTTTTCATAACTTTTTCTAATAATTCTTTATTTTTATTAGACATTTCAACTAATGGTAATCTAGGTATTCCAAAATTATATCCTAATAAATTTAAAGCATATTTTACTGGTATTGGATTTACTTCTACAAACAATGCATCTACTAAATCTAATATATCTAATTGCATCTTTGTAGCATCTTTAGTGTTTCCTATTGCATATTCTTCAATCATTTTATGTGTGTAATTAGGCATTATGTTTGACAAAACTGATATTACTCCTTTTCCTCCTAAAGAAAGTATTGGTACTATTTGGTCATCATTTCCAGAATATATCGCCAAATTTTCTCCACACAAGTTTGCAATTTTAGCTACTTGTGAAATATTTCCACTTGCTTCTTTAATAGCCACTATATTTTCTATTTCTGAAAGTTTTTTGCATGTTTCTGGTAATATATTCACTCCTGTTCTGCTAGGTACATTATACATAATAATAGGTAAATTTATAGAATTTGCTATTTTTGTATAATGTGATACTAATCCTTCTTGAGTAGTTTTATTATAATAAGGCGTTACAATTAAAACCCCATCTGCACCTGCCTCTTCTGCAAATTTAGACATTTCTATTGCAGCTTTTGTATTATTGCTTCCTGTTCCTACAATTACTTTTACTCTTTTTGCTATTATATTAATTGCAAATTTAATAACATCTTTTTTTTCATCTTCTGACATTGTAGATGCTTCTCCTGTTGTTCCACAAACAATTATTGCATCTGCTTTATTTTCTATTTGAAATTCTAACAATTTTTTAAATTCTTCATAATTTACACCATCTTCTGTAAAAGGTGTAGCTATTGCTGTTCCACAGCCTTCAAATAATATTTTTTTCATAAATTCTCCTTTAATTAATTAATTAATTTTTTATGTAATTCTTCTAAAATCTCATTTTCAATTTTATCTACTAATATTTCTATTTTCATTTGTGTTAAATTTATATTCGTTATTTCAATATTATTTTTTTTCATAATTTCTACAATTTTATTTAATATTAAATTATCTTGAATAATTCCATATCCTACAATACTTAATTTCACTATATTAGTTTGGCTAATTTGTATTTGAGAATATTTTTTTTCGAATAAATCAAATATTTTAGATTGATTTGATAAATTTGTTATAAATTGAATGTTTAAATTTTCTTCTCCTTTATTTTCAAATGATTCTACAATTATATTATTATTTAATAATTCTTGATAAATATTAATTGCTTTAATTTCACTTTTTGATTTCATAGTTATCTTTATTAATTTTTCATTTTTTACAATACTTTTTATTTCTGTAGATTCTATTTGTTTACAAATTTTTGTTCCTTCTCCATCTTTAAATGTTGATTTTGCTATAATATTACATTGAAATTTTTTTCCAATTTGTACACATCTATTATGTAGTACTTTAGCTCCTGAATCAGCAATTTCTTGCATTTCATCAAAAGATATTTCATTTAATTTTTTAGCTATAGTTATCATATTAGGATCTGCAGAATAAATTCCATCTACATCTGAAAATATATAGCATTTATCTGCATTTAAAGCTGCTTCTAAAGCTACCGCAGTTGTATCTGAGCCTCCCCTTCCTAATGTAGTTATGTCTTCTTTTTCGTTAATTCCTTGAAATCCTGCTACTATAACAACATTTCCTTGATTTAATTCTTTTTCTATCCTTTCAGAATAAATTTTTTCAATTTTTGCATTTTGATATACACTATTTGTTGTAATACCAGATTGCCATCCAGTTAAAGATATTGCTTTACATCCTTTCCTGTTTAATAAAATACTTAATTTTGAAGCAGTTATCTGTTCTCCTGTAGATAATAGCATATCCATTTCTCTTTCCTCTGGAATTGCCGATAACTCTTGTGCTTCTTTTATTAGTTGGTTTGTAGTTTTTCCTTGTGCTGATACTACTACAACTATGTTTTTTGCTTTTTCTTTAAAGCTAATTACTTTTTCTGCAACTACATTTAATTTTATATTATCAGCTACAGAACTTCCTCCGAATTTTAAAATTATTGTGTTCATATCTTTCACACCTTTGAATTCTAGAAAACATTATCTAATTAGATAATGTTTTATATTTGTTTATTATATTATATGTTATATTTTATTTCAAGTTTTAGTACTAGATAAAAATAAAATGCACTTTTACTTAGATATTTATAATCTAAATGAAAGTGCATTCTAAATTATTATATTATTTTTCTACAAAATAATTTTCTCTACTGCCTGAAAAATTTGAATTTTTATCTACTAATTTTATTTCTATTCCTTCTAATCTAAAACCATATCCTGCTGTTCCTGCTGGCTCTCCATTTTTAGCCCATCCAAGCCATCCAGCATTTTGTGCATGTACTCTATAATAAATATCATAATTTTCTTCAAGTTCATTTGTTAATCTTATTTTTATTGCTTCTAGTCTTAATCCTTTTCCTGATGTTCCTGAAATTTCTCCATTTAAAACTTCATCTTGCCAACCAATATTTTGTACATGTGTAGAATATACTATATCACCAGATAATTTTGTACTTGATGCATTAATTTTTATTGCTTCTAATCTTAATTCTTTTCCTAAAGTACCTGACATTTTTCCATTTGAAACTGTTTTTAACCATCCTGTATTTTCAACATGTGTTGTATAAGTTACATTCACTTTTTCTACAAAAGGATCTATTGTTGATTCTGGTGTTTTTTCTCCTTTTTTTACAAGTTTTATTTCAATTCCTTCTAATCTAAAACCGTATCCTGCTGTTCCTGCTTCTTCTCCGTTTTTAGCCCATCCAAGCCATCCAGCATTTTGTGCATGTACTCTATAATAAATGTCGTAATTTTCTTCAAGTTCATCTGTTAATCTTATTTTTATTGCTTCTAGTCTTAGTCCTTTTCCTGATGTTCCTGACATCTCTGGATCATTATTATTTATTTCATTATATATTTCATCTTGCCATCCAATGTTTTGTACATGTGTTGTATACGCAATTTTTCCTTTAAGATTTCCATCTAATTTTATTTTTATTCCTTCTAGTCTTAATCCTAAACCAGATATTCCAGCCATTTTCCCGTCTTCCACATATTCTTGCCAACCAACATTTTGTACATGTGTTGTATAATTAATTCTTGCATACCCTTTTGTATATAGGCTTTTATCTTTTACATCAAAATATATAGTATACACTATATCAGCATTTTCAATATAATCATCTTTTGATAATAGTGTTATTTTTAAAGGAATTTTATCTTTTATATTTGAAGTGTCTAATGTAATATTTTTTTCATCTTCTGATAATATTCCGTTTTCTACATATAAATCATAATATTCTCCACCATAATATTTATTTATTGTATATAAAATTTCTTTTGGCATTGATACCTTTACTTTTTCATCTTTAAATATTAGTTTATCTAGATTTTCTTCTTTAGTTGTTTGTGTAAAACGTATCATAATATCATCTCTGTTTTCAATTTTTGAAATATCTACTACTTCATTTTGACTTATATAAATGTACTTAATTCCTTCTGTTTTTACCTTTGAAAGATCATCAATATTTTTTATATTAGTATTTGTTAAAAATATTTCAAGCAAATCTTTATATTCATCTGTTAGAAAACTTAAATCTTCAAGTTCTACATCTTTTAATATTATATTTGTAATTTTGGTTTTATCTTTAAATTCTGATTTATCTATATTTAAATTATATAAATATATTTCTTTAGTTTTTTTAGAAACCATATTTTTTATAGTAACATTTTTATCAAATTCAGTTGGTATATAAATAGACAAATCTTCTAAAACTGTGTTTGAGCTCAAGTCTAAAATACCACTTATATTATAATCATATGTTGATATTGATATACTTTTTAATAATTTCATATCATTTAATAAAGTTATATCTGTTAGATTATTTTCTGTTAAGTCTATTTTTTCTAAGTTTAATTTTTTTAAAGATGACCAATCATTAATTTTAGTATTATATATTGATAAACCTGTTAATTTTGTAAATTTTTCTAATATACTTAAATCTGTTAATTGGCTATTTGTTATATAAACATATTGTAATCCACTAAAATTTTCTAAACCTGATAAATCATTTATTCTATCTATTTGAATTTCTAATAGATTTTCTACAAAAGAGTCTATAAATCCTATTGTTAATGTAGTTTCCTTCTTTTCTTTTATATAATTCGAATAATTTTCTACAAAATAATTATATAAATTTTTATCTTTAAATGTTACATTTTTTGTTTGTATTTCTCCGCTTGTAACACTAGATACTCCTGATAATTCTACTTCAACACATATGTCTTCATATGAAATATAAAAAGCACCATTATCTCCAAAATAATTTCCCCATGAATTAAGTGCTATATATGCACCATCCTTTTGTGGTCTTATTTCTTCTGGAAAATTTTCTTTTGAATAATTATCATCCCAACCTATTATACTTACTGCATGGTCAAATGTATAATTATTTTGTTCATTTAATACTACATCTCCATTTGCACCTGTTGTCATTCCAGTAGAAGTTATTGATGCATATAAAGAACCATTTTTTAATATATGTTTTTTTATATCATTTCTTACTATGCTAATTTTAGAATCAGCAGTTTCTCCTTTATATAAAGATGGAAAATTAACAATTGAATTAACATATGCGGCTGGTTCAAATTCTGCTAATTTACTATATTCTGATTCGTCATAGCTTGCATTATATGGAACATTAAATTCCCAAATTGGACCATTTCCTAATAATGCATAATCATAATAGAAATAAAAAAAATTTCCTCCTTGATGTAAATTTCTTCTATATCCTGAATTTATATTCATTTTATTTTTATATTCTGTTGATGTTAAATAATCAACATGTAATTCTGAAAAATCATATAATTCATTATTATTTAAAGCTATGTATGTTTCTACTGATGTTAATGATGCAAAATCCCAACATACGCCATAACTTCCTTGATTTTCTACATTTATCTCAATCTTATCTCTTAAATCAAATTTCGTTGGAATTGTTGTATTTTCATCTGCTGATACAATACTTTCTCTATTTTCTAAGTACTTATCAACTGATATTTCATATTTTCTTGGAACAATATCTTTATTTGCTTTTTCTTCATCTGATAATTCCAAATATTCTTTATATTCATCTGAATATAAAACTTGTTCTTCATTTTTTAATGTTTCTTCATTTGCAAAAAGATTTAATGAAAAAGCACTTACAAAAATTAATACAAATATGTATATTTTAAACATTATTTTTTTATTCATATGTAACCCTCTTATATTATTTTATAAGTTTATAAATGTTTTTTTATTTACATGTATTTAGATAAATTAAAAATATATTATTTTATACAAAAAAAGATTCTTATTAATTATAAGAATCTTTTTAGCAATTATATTTTTGTACACATAAATTTAAAGATTCGTGTGTATTTTATTAGTCTCCTAAACACATTCCTAAGTCTCTTGCAACTCTAACTAAATCATCATTCATTTTTATTGTTCTTATGTTTGATTCTTTAGTATTTCCTGAAGCAGCACCTATTACTTTGTTTTCACCAACTACATCTTCTAAAGAAACATATCCCATTTTTCCATCTTTGTAGTTTACAAGTACATTAAATACTCCTTCTAAAGCAAGTTCCATTGCTTTAGTTCCATATTTTGTAGAAAGAACTCTATCAAAAGCTGATGGTGTTCCACCTCTTTGAACATATCCTAAAACAGTATTTCTAGTAACCATTCCTGTTAATTCTTCAATATCATTTGCAAGTTTTTCACCAATACCACCTAATCTAATGTTGTCTAATCCTTTTCCATCATCTAAAGTCTTTTTAATAACTAATTCTCCGTCTTTTGGTTTTGCTCCTTCAGATGTTACAACTATTGTAAATTCTTTTCCTCTTGCTCTTCTTTCATTTATTTTTTCTACAACTTTATTTATATCATATGGTATTTCTGGAATTAAAGCTACATCTGCACCACCTGCTATAGCTGATTCTAATGCTATCCATCCAGCATATCTTCCCATTACTTCTAATACCATTACTCTGTGATGAGATTCTGCTGTTGTATGAAGTCTGTCTATAGCTTCTGTTGCAATTGAAACAGCTGTATTATATCCAAATGTCATATCTGTATGTGCAACATCATTATCAATAGTTTTTGGAACACCAATACAATTTACACCTTTTAAAGAGAAATCTCTACTTGATTTTTGAGTTCCATCTCCTCCTAAAGTAAATATACAATCAAATCCTGCATTTTTTATATTTTGTACGCAAATATCTGATAAATCTTTATATTCTACTGTACCATCTTCATTAACAACTTTAAAGTTAAATACATTTGTTGCATTTGATGTACCAATTATTGTTCCACCTTTGTGTAATAATCCTGATGCATTAGAATTTAAATCTAATTTTACATAGTTATTATTTAATAATCCTTTATATCCTTCAATAAATCCATAACATTCTACGCCATTTGTTCTAGCTGTTTTTACTATTGCTCTTATTACAGCATTTAATCCTGGTGCATCTCCACCATTTGTTAATATTGCTACTTTTTTTACACTCATTTTTATTCCTCCAAATTAAAATAATTTATCCGTTTATTATTATATCAAAAAAATTTTTTATTACAAGTTTAATTTAAATATATTTAATATTTTTTTGCGCTACAAAAAACTTGTATTTATATCTGTTTATTCATACGAAATTCCATGTTCTAATAAACTTTCAGACATTGGTGGTAATGATGGATTATCTGTAAATTTTACTACCATTACATCATTAATCATTTTTACTGAATTTTCTCCAGGAAATATATCCATTTGTTTGAATTCTTCTGTATTTATAATTGTATAATATTCATAATCTTTGCAAAAACTTATATCAGTTCCACAAAATGTATTTATAAAATTTCTCCATGTTCCTTCTTGCCCCATATATGTTCCATGAAAAATTGAACCTTTTAAACTATTTGTCACTGCAAAATTGTATATATCTAACGTTTTAGGAAAATTCAAATCATCTATTACTCCTGCAAATAATTTATTCATTCCTGATCTGTAACCTGGATATTCCTCCATTCTGTCTAAAATTCTATTTGCTATTGACTGAGCTTGATTATATGTAAGCTCTGCTGTTTGATATGTAACAATAATAGATATAAAATATGTAACCATAATTATTGCTAATATTATTACTAATCCCCAGTGCAATATATTTGTTAATACATTTTTATTTTCTATTAGTTCAAATATTGAAAGTAAAAATGGTATTACTAAAAACATTTGAGTAGCTGTTAGATAATATATTTCATTACCAGGAGCAATTACAAGAACAATATTTAATGCTAGTGGTAAACAAATAATGAATAACATGGATATTAAATATCTTATAATAAGCTCTTTTTTATTATTTTCTTTTTTATATTTTTCCCAAAATAATAAAATTGATACAAAAATTGATATTATAAAAAATATTAAGTATAATTTTTCTCTTTTATACGTTCTATTTAGAATAATTCCATCTGCAAAAAAATATTTTATAAATCCTAAATATGCATTTTTTATTGATGTTATAAATGAAATTATTATTGTGTTTAAACTTATATTATTTACTCCACCATATGTACTCATTTCTAAATTCCAAATATTTAATAATATTTTTGTTATTATTAAATATAAAATAGCTGAAAAAATTAATATTAAGGCTTTAATAAATAAATCTTTTACTACTTTTATTGTAGATTTTTCTTGGGTAATAATTTTTCTTATAGCTAACATCAAAATTAAACTTATTGTAATTCCTATATAACTTTGATATGTTGATAAAGTTAATATAAAAGATAAAATTCCTACAAATGTTCCTAATTTTTTATTTTTTATTTTATAAAATGCATATACAGTAAAAACTGCAAAAAACATAGAATAAAAATATACATCTGCTGTATATACATAAAGAAGTGTCATACACAGACATGGCGATAAAACCATTGCAAGTACCGTAAAAATCTTAAATATTCTGTTTTTAATTTCAAAAATATCAATCAAAAAATTACTTATAAAAGACATTATTAATATTGATATTAATGTTGTCAAAAAAGGTATCGCTATATTAAATCTTATTGAATCAAATAAATCTATTCCCCATCTTCCAAGACTAGCTTCATATCCACCTGCACTATAATGAAGTATATGAAGTAATCCATCTTGACTAAAAATCAAATTTGATAATAACAAAAAATGTGCTATTATTCCAAAAATAAAAGTTAATATAAAAATATTTATTCTTTCTTTTGTAAAATACATTTTAAAAAAATCAAATACTTCTTCTGGTGATTTTAATTTACATTTTTTATTTTTCATAGTATTTCCCCTTTTCATTTTAACGTTTACATTTTAACATACTAAATAAAATAAATAAATATTTTTCATAAATGTTATATTTTTTTAAAATAATCATATAGTTTAATAAATCTACTAAAGATTGGAGAAAATATATGATAAAAAAAATAAATATTGTATTTTTAATTTTTATAATTTTTTTAAATTTTGGAGCAGTATATGGTTATTTTCAAATTCCTATATGGAACAAAGATTATGGCACCACTGAAGTTAGTGCAGAAGCTACTGCAGAAGACTTTTTAAATATACAATCAGAAAGTGCAATTCTTATTGAACAAAATTCAGGAACTATACTTTATGAAAAAAATTCGCACACACAACTTAGGCCAGCTAGTGTTACTAAGATAATGACAATTTTACTTATTATGGAAGCAATTGATAATGGTGAACTTACTATGGAAGACAAAATATCTTGTAGTGAAAAGGCTAGTAACATGGGAGGTTCACAAATATGGCTAGATACAAAAGAAGAATTAACTGTTCAAGAAATGCTTAAAGCAATTTGTGTTGTTTCAGCCAATGACTGTGCTGTAGCTATGGCAGAACATTTAGCAGGAAGTGAAGAACTTTTTGTTAAAAAAATGAATGAAAAAGCAAAAGAATTAGGTATGAATGACACCACATTCAAAAACTGCCATGGTATTGATGAAGATGGTCATGTAACATCTAGTTTTGACATATCTTTAATGTCTAAAGAATTGCTTACAAAACATCCTTCTATTACAAAATTTACAACTATTTGGATGGATTCTTTACGTGATGGAAACTCTGAACTTGTAAATACAAACAAATTAATTAGAACATATACTCGGTGCTACAGGATTAAAAACAGGTTCTACCTCTTTAGCTTTGTATAATCTATCTGCTAGTGCAACTAGAGATAATCTTTCCTTAATTGCTGTTGTTTTACGAGCTCCAACAAGTAAACTTCGTTTTTCAGAAGCGAAATTATTATTAGATTACGGGTTTAGCACTTATAAATTTGAAAATTTTTGTAAAAAAGGAGATGTTTTTGAAAAAGTTCCTGTATATAAAGGAACAGAAGCTTCTGTAAATCTTGTGTTTGAAAATGACAGTGGTGCTTTAATTAAAAAAACAGAAAATACTTCTAATATCAAGCAAGAATTAAATTTAAATGAAAATATAATTGCACCAATAGAAAAAGGTGACATTTTAGGAAACATAAATTATTATTCTGAAGATAATACATTATTATCAAGTGTAAATCTTGTTGCAGAAGATAATATTTTTAAAATTAATATTATTAATATGTTTCATACTAATTTAACAAAATATTTAAACCTTTTTAGATAAAGAAAAAGTCCTATTTCTTTAAATTTAGAAATAGGACTTTTTTATTATATGTCACCATAAATTCTCATATCTTCTAATGTTTCAATTTCTTCTTCTGTACATTCTGTTGAAATGAAAACTAGTTCGCCTTTTTTTATTCTCAATTTTCTTTTAAAATCACTACTTATATTTTGGTCTGGTAAAGCTTCTTCTAAAGTGTAGTTCATATCATCTAATTTTGTTCCTGACATTTCTTGAGACGCTTTTTCCATATTCCATCTTTCTAATATAGCAGCCACTTCTGTTTCAAATTTTGCATTAATTGATCTATCTATTATACTATCTTGCACTGTATAACTAAAAGTTACTCCAACTAATATTAATATTACTATTATTGTTACAACTAAAGTTATTAATGTTACACCTTTATTGTTCTTTACCATAATCTTCCCCCTTATCTTTTGTAAAAAAATTTACAAAATAATTTTACCATTTATACTTTTTATAGTCAATATTTTTAAAATAGTAAAATATATAAATTTATTGTATTTATGATATAAAATATAGAAATGTATATTGTATTGGTATTAAATAATAAAAAATCCTAAGATTTCTCCAAATTACTTTTAATAATCTCGAGAAATCCTAGGATTTTATTGCGCAATAAATTTATATATTTCCTGATATTTATAAAATTAAATACCATATTTTTTCTTAAATCTATCTGCTCTACCACCTGTAGTATTTTGTTTTAAGCTTCCTGTCCAATATGGATGACATTTTGAACAAACATCAACCTTCATCTCTGGTTTTGTTGAATTTGTTTCTATTACATTTCCACATGCACAAATTATTTTAGAAGCAACATAGTTTGGTTGTATTTCTGTTTTCAATGTAATTCACCTCTTTCTTTACTATTATAAACAATCTTAAATATAATACCATAATTATTTTTATAATGCAAGCGTTTTTTAATATATTATTACATATTCATCATTATCATTATTAACTTGGTTGTTATTTTCTAAATCTATTAAATTTTCGTCTACATTAATTTCTGTTACTATATTAGCATCATCTGTAATTGTAGTTTCTTTTAAATCAAAACTTTTTAAAAAATCAGTAAAACTAACACCATCATTTACACTGTTTAAATTTTTTTCTAATGATTTTTTATTAACAAGTTTTGATGTTATATTAAATAAACAAGCTACTATACAAATTGCAAGTAAAACTTTTTTCCAAATTTTAGGTAACATCTTTATCCCCTTTCTTACAACTTTTTTGCCAATATGTGCTTTTATTATACAACAATTCTCTAATAAAAGTCAATAGAAATAAATGTATTGCTTTACTGTTGTTGTGTCAATGATGTGAAACAAGAAAATAAAAAAATATAATTAAATTG
>CAZYST010000030.1:0-20612 GCA_964650305.1 uncultured Lachnospiraceae bacterium | reverse complement strand
GACCACATTTTGGACAATCTTTATCTGGTAAATCAAATCCATTTTTTACACCATAATCACTAAAATCAGAATATTTACAATTTGGACATCTATAGTGTGCTTGTAATGAATTAACTTCTGTTATACCAGTCATATATGCAACTAATGATGAACCAACAGATCCTCTAGATCCTACTATATATCCATCATCATTTGATTTCCATACTAATTTTTGAGCAATAATATACATTACGGAATATCCATTGCTTATTATAGAATTTAATTCTTTATCTAATCTTGTTTGAATTATTTCTGGAAGTGGATCTCCATATAATTCATGTGCTTTTTTAAAAGCTATATTTTTTATATCTTCTTCACAACCTGGTATATGAGGTGGACATTTTTCAGGAGAAATTGGTTTTATTTTTTCACACATTTCGGCAACTAAATTTGTATTAGTTACAACTACTTCATAAGCTTTTTCTTCTCCTAAATAACTAAATTCTTTTAACATTTCTTCTGTTGTTCTAAGATATAGTGGTGCCTGCATATCTGCATCATCATATTTTTGACCAGCTTGTAAAATTCTTCTATAAATTTCATCTTGAGGATCCATAAAATGAACATCACAAGTAGCAACTACTGGTTTATTTAATTTTTCAGCAAGATTTACTATTTGTTTATTTATATCTTGTAATGCTTCTTTATTTTCAACAGTGCCTTCTCTTAATAAATATTCATTGTTTCCTAATGGCTGAATTTCTAAATAATCATAAAAATTTGCTATTTCTTCAATGTCTTCTTCTGATTTTCCAGTTAATATTGCTCTATATAATTCTCCTGCTTCACATGCACTTCCTAGTATAAGACCTTCTCTATATTTTTCAAATATACTTTTCAAAATTCTAGGTTTTTTATAAAAATAATTTAGATGTGAAAAAGAAATCAATTTATATAAATTTTTCAAACCAACATAATTTTGCGCTAAAATAATTGCATGATAAGATGGTAAATTTTTAAAATCTGTTTCAAAGCAATTATCAAAGTCTTCTATCGTTTTACCTTTTTTCTCTTTTGTTTTTTCTATCATAACATTAAATACTTGCACTAAAGTTTTTACATCATCTAATGCACGATGTGCTACATCTACTTTTACATTTAAATGATCTGCAATAATACCTAATTTATATTTTTTTAATTCTGGAAAGACAGCTTTTGACAATCTTAATGTATCAATATATGTATTTTCTAATTTATATCCATATTTTTCGAAATTATATTTCAAAAATCCTATATCAAAACCAGCATTATGTGCTACTAAAACTGTATCTCCTATAAAATCAATTATTTTAGGAATAACTTTATCAATTGTTTCTGCATCTTTTACCATATCATCAGTTATATGAGTTATTTCTACAACTTTTTCTGGTATTGGTTTTTCTGGATTAACAAAACATTCAAATTCTCCAATAACTTCTCCCTTTTTAATTTTTAAAATACCAACTTCTGTAATTTTTTCTGTAATATGTGAAATACCAGTAGTTTCTAAATCTAATACACAATATTCTGTATCTAAACTTTGATTTTTTCCAAAGAAAACACATGGATCTTTATCTGGTACAAAATATGCTTCTACACCATATATGACTTTTAAATCTGCACCCGTTTTTTCTAAATATTTATGTGCATCTGGAAATGCTTGAACTACTCCATGGTCAGTTATAGCAATTGATTTCCATCCCCAACTAACAGCTCTTTTTAATAAATCTGTGCAAGGAGTTATAGCATCCATTTGACTCATTTGAGTATGCATATGAAGTTCTACTCTTTTTACCTCTGCATTATCTTCTCTTTTTTCTTTTTTAATTCCTTGAGTTTCTATAATAGTATTTGCCATAACTGTTATTTCTTTTGCAAATTGATCATATTTAGCAATACCATCTATCTTTATTCCTTTTGCATTTTCAACTTTTTTCATTATATCTTTTGATTTTGCTTTATCTAAAAATGCTTTACAAGTTATTGTGCTTGTTCCATCATATAAATCAAACATATAAATTACTTTTTCATTTTTTATTTCTCTTGAATCAGTTTTTACAACTTCACCTTCTAAGCAAACTTTTTCTGTATCTACTGTTATATCTTTTACATTTATAAAATCACTTTTTATATTTAAACTTCTTCCATAAATTAGTGGTGAATTTTCATCAATTGGAATTTCAGGTTCTGATTTAACTTCCTTTTTTTCTTTTGGAATATAATTTTCTGAATTTGTATTTTTACTTACTTCTTTTTTTCTTATTTCTGATTCTTGTTTTGCTCTTACTTGCATTTCTAAAAATGCAGCTTTTTCGCGTTCTTTTAAATTTTCTTCTAATTTTTGATTATAATTTTCATCAATATCATCTATAAAATTTACTGTATAATTTTGATTATATACATTTGATAATAAATGCTCTAATCCCTTATCAAACTTTTTAGCTAATAAAAAAGAAGCCCCTTTTAGAGATAATTTTACAGTTATTTTTTTATTATCTAGTTCTAATTTACTATTTGTAAGAATAGCTTTACTAAAAGGTTCTTTTTTAGCTATATAATTAATAATATTATCCCACTGATTTTCTATATCTTGTGTTATATTTACATTATTATATTGTATATCTAAAGAAGCTTTATCTACTTTAAATCTATTTACCAAATATTCTTCAAAACTATCTATTTCATTTAACTTTATCTCTTTTTCAGACGCTATCTTTACTTGTAATTTATTAGTTTTTTTATATAAATTTATATTTTCAATTTCAGCATCTATTATACTATTTACTTCATTATAATCATTGAAAACTTCTTTTATATATTTTTGCATCATTTGCCCCTTTATTCTTTTGGTTTAAAAACAATTTCTTTAATTTTTTCAAGATCTTTTGTAGCATTTGGCATATTTTTAATTGAAAATCCACCAATTAAACCAGTATATTTAACATATACACATAAATCTGCCATATCATATTTTTTTTGTTTTCTTGTTTGATAATATGAAATATCATTTATATTTTCATATTTAATTATTTTTTCTTTATGAATAAAAAGGAAATCAAAATTATATTTTACTTTTGTTTCATAAAACACACATCTTGTTCCTATTGCTATTTTTTTTCTTATTAATAAAATTCCAGCTATAATTATAACAAAAATTAATAATGATAATAATGAATGTAAAAAACCTTGTGTTGCTAGCAAAGATATTGACACAACTACAAAAATAATTATTAATTCTGTTAATGTATATATTTCATATGCTGGCATATATTTTCTTTTTATTTTCAATATTTCATTAACATCTTTTTCTAATTTTTCTTCTTCTAAAATATTTTGATAACAATTTTTACAAATATCGCCATCTTTATTTAATTTAGCACCACAAATTTTACATTTCATATGCCATTTTCTCCTTTTCTTCTACTTTTAATATTATATCTAAACTTATTTTTTTAATCAAGTAAGTACTTATATGTTTATAAAAAAATTCTTAATATGTCTTGATATGATATATATATTGATAATAATATAAGTAAAGAAAATCCCATAAATTGTATTGTATATTCAATATCTTGTTTTAAAGGTTTTCTTCTAATTGCTTCTATAATTAATAATACTATTCTACCACCATCTAATGCTGGTATTGGTAATAAATTTGTAACTCCTAAAGATAATGATATTATACTTAAAAGATATATAAAATCATATATTCCATTAGTTTTTACTACCATATCAGATATACCAATAGGACCTGTTAATTGATCTGCTGATACTTTTCCTGTAAACATTAATTTAAAATTTTCTCCTATTGAACCCACAAAATCTATAGTATCCCAAAATCCATAATATAAATTATTTTTCAAATTTTTATCTTTTACCGCAACTGTTATTCCTAATATATAGCCATATTCTGTTTTTGTAGGAATAACTTCAATATTTTTATTTTCACCATTTCTTTCAACTAAAAGATTTATTTTTTCACCATTAGATTTTTGAATTTCTTCATCAATATCTGATTTAATTTTTATAGAAACACCATTAATTTCTTTTATTGTATCTCCAACTTGAAGATTACTTATATTGCTTTCATATTCTGGTATTATTTTTGCAACTGTTGTTGATATATTTGCTCCTGTTATAGTTGAAATTGCAAAATATACTATGATACCAAATACAATATTTACTAATCCACCAGCTATCACTATTGCAATTCTTTTTCTTACACTAGCTTTATTAAAAGCACCTTCTTCTTCAACTTGTTCTACTTCTCCGAAGCATATCACAATATCCACCTAATGGTATTAATCTTAATGTATATTTAGTTTCTTCTTTTTGTTTTTGCAATATCTTAGGTCCAAAACCTATAGCAAATTCTTTAACTTTTACATTACATTTTTTAGCCACAATAAAATGACCTAATTCATGAATCGTTATTAAAAAACCTAAAAGAAATACAATTTTTATGAAACCTATAAAAAAACTCAATTTTTCCTCCTAATTTTTATAAAATAAATAATTTAAACATAAAATATGCAAAAGGTGCTATAAACATTAAACTATCTATTCTATCAAGCATTCCTCCATGCCCTGGAAATAAATTACTATAATCTTTTATCTCAAAATGTCTTTTTATAACAGAAGCAGAAAAATCTCCTATTTGACCTGCTATACTTAAAACAATACTCATTAATGTAATTATTATATATGATATATCACATGTCATATATTTGTTAATAAAATATGTAAAAATCAAACTAACTGTTACTGTTGATATAATTCCAGCTACAGAACCTTCTATTGTTTTATTTGGACTTACTTTACTAAATTTATGTTTTCCAAAATGTTTTCCTATTAAATATGCAAATATATCAGTTGCCCAAGCAGCAATAAATATATACCATATTAATACTTTTCCAGAAATCTTTCCTTCTATACCAAATGTAAGTGGTATAAAAACTATAAATCCAATTATATATAATGTTCCTATTAATGTATATGAAATATCAGTATATGTAATTTTCATATTGCTAATTATTACATGTAAAAATAATATTAATAGTACTAATTGCACACCTATTATACTAAAAAATTCTGTTATTTGCTTGAATATTGTTGTATGTAAAAAACATAAACTTATTGCAAATAAATATGGGATCCAAGAAATCACTTTTGCTTTTTGACTAACAGCTTTTGTATATTCATATACTGCTATGCATGCTACAATTGCTACTAAAGCATCTATTATACATTTATCTGCAAATATTAATATTGCTATTATAATTGGAAGTCCAATTACAGTTGTTAATACTCTTTTTATATTCATTTTTACCTTCCTTTTTTCCTATTTTGCTCCAAATTTACGATTTCTATTTGAATAAATATCTATAGCAGATTCCAAGTCTTCTTCTGAAAAATCTGGCCATAATTTATCTAAAAATAAAAATTCACTATATACTAATTGCCATGGTAAAAAATTACTTGTTCTTAATTCTCCACTTGTTCTAATCATTAAATCTGGATCTGGAATATCTTTAGTATATAAATTATTTGATATAAATTCTTCATTTATATCTTCTATATTAATTATTTCTTCTTTTACTTTTGTAGCTATATTTTTAACAGCATTTACAATTTCATCTCTACCACCATAATTTAGTGCTATACTAAAAACAGTTCCTGTATTTGAAGATGTTTTATCCATAACTTTTTTTATGCTTTGCTGTAAATCTTCTGAAAGTTGATTTAAATTGCCTATAACATTTACCCTTATATTTTCTGAATCTGCTTTAGATGCAAAATCTTCCAAATAATATTTTAATAAAGCCATTAAGCTATCTACTTCTTCTTTTTCTCTTTTCCAATTCTCTGTAGAAAATGCATAAACTGTAATGTATTTTATACCTATTTTATTTGCATATCTTACTATTTTTTCTAATGTTTTTGCACCTTCTTTATGACCTAATTTTATTGGTAAATTTTTTTTCTTTGCCCATCTTCTATTTCCATCCATTATAATTGCTATATGGTTAGGTAATTTTCTATCTTCCATTTACAACTCCTAATTATACACTCATTATTTCTTTTTCTTTATTTTCTAATATTTTATCTATTTCTGCTACATATTTATCTGTTAATTTTTGAATTTTTTCTTCTTTATCTGCTTTTTCATCTTCTGTAATTAAACTTTGTTTACATTCACTTCTAGCATTTTCTATTCCATCTCTTCTAATTGAACGAACACTAATTCTTGCTTCTTCTGCTATTTTTCTTATATCTTTTACTAAATCTTTTCTTCTTTCTTCTGTAAGTTCTGGGAAATTTAATCTAATTACTTTTCCATCATTATTTGGATTTAATCCAATGTCTGAAGCCAATATTGCTTTTTCTATTTCTTTTAATATACTTATATCCCATGGTTGAATAACTATCATTCTAGCTTCTGGTACAGATATACCTGCAACTTGATTTATAGGTGTTGGTACACCATAATATTCAACTGATATCTTATTTAATATAGCAGGATTTGCTCTACCTGCTCTAATTTCTGATAAATTTTCAGCATACACGCTTATTGTTTTTTTCATTCTTTCTTCTAATTCTTCCATTTTATTTACATCCTCTCTTTATTTTACTATTGTTCCTATTTTTTCACCTTTGATAGCTTTTACTATATTTTCTGGTTCACTTATCGCAAATACTAATAATGGTATATTATTGTCTTTACATAATGATGTTGCTGTTGAATCCATAACTTTTAAATCTTGATTTAATATATCTAAATATGAAATTTCGTCATATTTTACAGCATTTTTATCTATTTTTGGATCTGCAGAATATACTCCATCAATTGTTTTAGCTAAAAGTATAACTTCTGATTCTGTTTCTGCTGCTCTTAAAGCTGCTGCTGTATCTGTTGTAAAATATGGATTACCTGTTCCACATGCAAATATAACAACTCTTCCTTTACTTAAATGTTTTGCAGCTTTTCTTTTTATGTATGGTTCTGCAATTTCTCTCATTTCAATTGCTGTTTGTAATCTTGTGAATATTCCTCTTGCTTCTAATGCATCTTGAAGAGCTAAACCATTAATTGCTGTTGCAAGCATTCCCATATAATCTGCTGTTGTTCTTTCCATTTTGTGTCCGTTTCTAGCACCTCTCCAGAAATTTCCTCCACCTACAACTATTGAAACTTCAACACCCATTTCAACAATTGTTTTTATTTGATCACAAATGTTTCCTACAACATCTGGATCAATTCCATGTCCTTCTTTACCAGACAAAGCTTCTCCACTTAATTTTAATAAAACACGTTTATAAGCTACCACTTTAATACACTCCTTATATTATATTTATTTTTCAATTTTTATTATTCTATCATAAATTATTATTTTTTAATACTGTTTTTTTATATTTTTTTGCATTTTAAATATTATTTTTTTCTATATCTTCTATTAATTTTGCTTTAAATTCTTCTGGTAATAATCTTATGTTTTTAATATTTTCTTTTTCAATTTCTTCTGGAATATAATTTCCTCTATCAATATACTTTGGATCACCAGAAAATTCAGGTCCTGTTCCAGTTCCAAAAACACCTTCTATATATTCACATTTTAAAACATATTCTTCTAATTTATCTTCTATTTTCCTTGTATATAAAATATCTGTTGCCTTTACTTTTATTCCAAATTCTTCTAACACTTCTCTTTCTGTTGCTTTTTGCAATGATTCATCATATTCTTCTACTCCTCCACCTGGAAAAACATAATATTCTCCATATGGTCTATTAGAATCTGATGTAGGTTTTACATTTGTTCTATGCATAAGCAAAATTTTTCCATTCATTTCTATTAAACCTGCTGCTCTTTTTCTCATTTTTATATCCTCCTTATATTACACAAAAAGATGTATGTCAAAAACATACATCTTTTCAATTTATTTTTTTATATCTAATATTTTTAATTTTATAACACCTGCAGGAGCTTGAACCTCTGCAATATCTTTTTTCTTCTTTCCAAGTAATGCCATTCCAATTGGTGATTCATTAGATATTTTATTTTGTGCTATATCAACTTCTGTAGAACCTACTATTGTATATTCGATTTCTTCATCAAATTCCATATCTAATACTTTTACAATATTTCCTACTTGAACAACTTTTAAATCAATTTCTGATTCATCAATTATTTTAGCATATTTTAATTTGTTTTCCAATTCTGCTATTTTAATTTCATTAGCAGCTTGTGCATTTTTAGCTTCATCATATTCTGAATTTTCTGATAAATCACCAAAACCTAATGCAACTTTTATTCTATCTGCTATTTCATATCTTTTAACAGTTTTTAGTTCCTCTAGCTCTTTTTCTAATCTATCATATCCTTCTTGTGTTAATATAAATTCTTTTTCTTCCATAACACAAAGCCCCCTTTTTATTGTTCTTATTACTGCATAATAATACTGTTTATTTCAAATTTTGTCAAGTCTATTTTAGAAAAATTAATATATATTTACTTTAGATTTCTACTTAACATTTTAAACTCATTTTTTCTTATTTTTCCACTTTGACCATAGATATTTAAAATTTTTATTTCGTCTTTTTCTATTTCATTTTTTATATTTTTAACGCTTGTCCTTTTATAAATATAGCTTTCATATAAAATTAATGTATTAAAATCTTTAAATTCATTTATTAAATTTATAAATCTCTTAGGTACACTTATTTCTACAGATAAAACATTTACTCCTTCAAAAGTTTTTGAATTTATATTAAACTTCTTTTCTATATTTAATATACAAGCTTTTTTAGGCAATTCATAATTTTCAAATTCTTCTATATTAAAGTTTTCATTAATAATAATATCAGATTTTAATAAACTTTTTTTATAATTATTATTTACATTTATTATTATACCATCTTCTTCAAATATATTTTTTTCTATCTTTTTTATTAAACATTGCTTTTTAGTTACTATATTTAATATTTTCACTTTTTTAGCAATATTCTTAATATTTTCTATATCAATTTCATCAAATTCATTTGTCATTATTGTAATTTCTTGAATATAATTTTTTTCATTTTTTAATTTTACTATATAATCAATAATCGCTTCTTCTAAATATTTATATATCCATCTGCCATCTAATATTTTTACATTTTCTTTTTTTATATCTTTTAAAAATTCTTCATCATTTCTTAATTTTTCTGATAAAACAATATTATTTATACATTTTATTTTTATAATTTTTTTTAATTTTTCTATATATTTCTTTTCCATACTAGGTAATATATATATTTTTTTGTTTTCTATATTTTTTTCTAAAATAATCGTAAATAAATTTCTAAAAAAATATATTAACCTTTTTAAAGATTCACTTTTTTCTCTATATTTTTCTGGAATAGCTTCATTTATATTTTCTGCTACTGTAACATATATCATAAAATCACCTCATTATTATATATGAAGTGATTTTACGTTTTATTCTTATTTTCTTATATCTAATTTTATATGAACTTCTGATAATTGCTTATCTGTTACATTTCCTGGTGCATTCATTAATAAATCTTGTGCTTTACTATTCATTGGAAAAGCTATTACTTCTCTTATAGATTCTTCTTCTGTTAGAAGCATTAGTATTCTATCAACACCTGGTGCAATACCTGCATGAGGTGGTGCTCCATAATGAAATGCTTTATATAAAGCTGAAAATTTATTTTCAATATCTTCTTCTTTATATCCAGCAATTTCAAATGCTTTAATCATAATTTCTGGGTCATGGTTTCTAACTGCACCTGAAGATAATTCTATTCCATTACATACAATATCATATTGATAAGCATATATATCAAGTGGATCTTTAGTTAGTAAAGATTCCATTCCTCCTTGTGGCATTGAAAACGGATTATGACAAAAATCTATTTTTCCATTATCTGTAACTTCATACATTGGAAAATCTACTATCCAACAAAATTTATATATATTTTTATCTATTAAATTTAATCTTATACCAATTTCTTTCCTTATATCTCCTGCAAGTTTAGCAACTATATTTTTATGTTCTGCTATAAAAAATATACTATCTCCTGGTTTTGTTCCTGTTTGCTTTAAAAATTCTTCTTTTGAAACATCATCTATATATTTTGCTATAGGCCCTTGAAAAGTACCATCATCTAAAACTTTTATCCACGCTAAACCTTTTGCTTTGCACTCACTTATAGCAAATTCTGTCATTCCATCATAAAAAGTTCTTGATACTGATGCTCCTCTAGGAACAGTAATTGTTCTTACATTTTTTCCATTAAATACTTTTAAATCTATTTTTTCAAAAATATTTGTTACATCTTGAATTATAAGCGGATTTCTTAAATCTGGTTTATCTGAACCATATTTAAGCATTGCCTCTTCATATGGTATTCTTGGAAATGGATATTCTGCAATTTTTTTATCTGAAAATTTTGAAAAAGTATTATAGATTACTTTTTCCATAACTTCAAACACATCTTCTTGCTCTGCAAAAGCCATTTCCATATCTAATTGATAAAATTCACCAGGAGATCTATCTGCCCTTGCATCTTCATCTCTAAAACATGGTGCTATTTGAAAATATTTATCAACTCCTGAAACCATTAAAAGTTGTTTAAATTGTTGAGGTGCTTGTGGAAGTGCATAAAATTTTCCTGGATACATTCTACTAGGTACTAAATAATCTCTTGCACCTTCTGGTGATGAACTTGTAAGGATTGGTGTTTGTACTTCTAAAAATCCTTGTTCTATCATTTGCATTCTCAAAAATTGTAATAATTCAGCTCTTATTTTTAAATTTTCTATTCCTTTTTTTGTACGTAAATCTAAAAATCTGTATTCTAATCTTAAATCTTCTCTTACATTTCTATTGTTTTCTAATTCAAAAGGTAAACCTTTAGTTCTCTTTCCTAAAATTTCTATT
The DNA here is from genome assembly GCA_964650305.1 of uncultured Lachnospiraceae bacterium. Classification (GTDB taxonomy): domain Bacteria; phylum Bacillota; class Clostridia; order TANB77; family CAG-508; genus Scatovivens. Next base: position 9,650 of record CAZYST010000030.1, on the reverse strand, counting down.
GTTTCTGCAAAAATTTCTACTTTTCCAGTATCTAAATTTTCATTAATTGTTTCTTCATCTCTTAATCTAATTTTTCCTTTTACTGATATAGTAGATTCTGTTGGTATTCTTGAAGCAAAATCAACTTTAGCTTCGTCACCAGAAACTACAACTTGTGTTATACCATATTGATCTCGCAAATCAATAAAAAGTACTCCACCTAAGTCTCTTATTGTATCAACCCAGCCTGCAAGTTTTACTTCTTCTCCAACGTTTTTTTCTCTGATTTCTGAACAATTGTATGTTCTGTAACTGTTTTCTCTCATATTTTTCGCTCCTTTTTATTGTATAGGGACGGATTTTTTTGTTTTTTATAAACAAAAAGCTTTCATCTCTGTAACTTTTATAAGTTACAGGGACGAAAGCTTTAACTTCCGCGGTGCCACCCTATTTGAAAACTTTTGGTTTTCCTCTTTTTATAAATGTTGCATATAAAATTTACAACATTTTTTATTTGCTCCAATGTGTTTCGTATATTAAACCTTATTTTAGATGCTCTCAGCTAATAACATCTATTCTCTGTAAAATGTTTTTTAATAACTTTCATCTTCATCGCAAATCTTGTATACATAATATTGTAACATGATTTTTTTTTAATGTCAAATTTTAATAATAAAATATATCAAAATCAAAAGTTTTTCCACCTATTTCTCCATTTGATGTATATTGCCACATATTATACTTTCCTTTATAATTTGTTGCAAGTGGATTATCTATTGGAGTAAATACTTTTTCTGTTCCTTCTGTATAATGAGCTACCCATATAGCATATCTATTTTCTATTCTACTCATATCTAAATTTTCTTCCATCCAATTTTTTGATGTATAAACTCCTGCTTTATATCCAGCTGATTGTATTTTTTCACAGAAATTTATTACCATCTGTGTTTGTGTTTCTTTTGGTAAAGTATGTTGTGGATATCCTGAAGTTTTATTTTCTATATCATAATATACTGGTAAATCTAATTTTTTTCCATTTAACCATTTTAAACAAGTTTCAGCTTCTAATGTTGCACCTTCTGAATCCATTGCATAACTATATAAATACACACCAACTGATATACCTAATTCTTTACATTTTTGATAATTTTTTTCAAAAGTATCATCTTTTTGATAATCATTTTTTCCATATCCTACTCTTAATATTGCAAATGAAAATCCATTATCAACTACACTTTTCCAGTCTACTGTTCCATTATGCACAGATACATCTATACCTTTATATGTTTTTTCTATTACTCTTACAGATGTACTCACTTCACAAATTTCCTTTCCATATCTATCTATCTGTTTTACTGTAATAGTATGCACACCTTCTGTTAATCCTAATACATTTACTGGTAAATCTGTTGTTAAATATCCTGAATATGGTGTTAGTTCTATTTCATCTTTTCTGCTAGGTAATGCATTTGCATTTATATCTGTTCTAGATTCTCTTGCAGCTTTAGGATCGAATTTAGTACCATCTATGTAAATTTGAATAATTGCTTCACTATCTGTAGAAACTGCCCAACCATTTATTTTAAAAGAATCATTTCTTTCTTTTATTAATAATCTGCCATCTGTTGGATTATCTATATGTACATACCCTGTATATAAATATTTTTGATTTACAACATTTACTACGCTTTCTACTGAATTTATCACATGTCCAAATCTAGATACTTGTTCTACTTTTATTTTATATTCTCCTGGAAGCATATCTTCATTAAAGCTTAATTGTAATTCATAACCTGAAAGCTTTGTTGCTTCTAACATGTTTTCAACATCTTTTACAGAATTACTATTTACATCTTTTCTCTCTGTTCTTTTTACATCTTTTGCTACTATTTTATTATTTAGATATACATTTATCTTTGTATTGCTATCTTCTGAAATTGCCCATCCTTTTATTGTTTCTGTAACAGAACCACTATCTATTTTTATTTCCTTTTTATTTTCTGGGGCATCAATCTTTAATATTCCAGAATATCTTGGATTTTTTACATTAAATTTAATTTCTTTTCTTGTTATTACATTTCCATATCTATTTTTTAAATTTACTGTTAATGTATGTACATTTTCTTTTAAATCACTAATATCAATACTTGCTCTATATCCAGATTTTTCTGTATTTTTTATTTCTTCATCCCAACCTTGAATATTATCTGTATTTATATCTTCTCTTTTTTCTCTTATTATTTCTTCTTTAATTTTTTTACCATTTATTAAAATTTCTATATAAGCATTTTCATCAGTAGATATTGCCCAACCTTTTACATCTAGTTTTACATTTGTTGTTCCATCTTTATTTGGAACTGTATATTCACTATTTTCATTTGGTAAATCTATATTTAGTTTTCCAGAAAAATTTTTCATAAAAGGTATATTGGTTTTTCCTGGTGCTTTTCCACCTTTTTTTACAAGTTTAATTTCAATTCCTTCTAATCTAAAACCATACCCTTCTGTTCCAGCTTCTTCTCCATTTTTTGCCCAATCAAGCCATCCAGCATTTTGAGCATGAACTCTATAATATATGTCATATTTTTCTGAAATCTCACCTGTTAAATTTATTTTTATTGCTTCTAATCTTAATCCTTTTCCAGAAGTACCAGAAAATTTGACATTTTCTTCATTTTCATTTGCATCTGTAGTTACTTTATCAAGCCATCCTATATTTTGCACATGTGTTGTATATTCTATTCCACCATCATAATAGCAATTATCTAATTTAATTTTTATTGCTTCTAATCTTAGTCCTTTATTACTAGTACCTGACATAGCACCATTTTTTACATATTTTTGCCATCCTATATTTTGCACATGTGTTGTATAACTTACAGATGGATCTATAATATAATATTTATTTTCAATGCTACCTGGTGCTTGTTCACCTTTTTTTACTAATTTAATTTCAATTCCTTCTAATCTTAAACCATATCCCATTGAACCAGATTCTTCACCATTTTTAGCCCATCCTGACCAACCAAAGTTTTGACCATGTACTCTATAATATATATCATATGCTTCTGATATTTCACCTTCTAATTCAATTTTTATTGCTTCTAACCTTAATCCTCTACCTAAAGAGCCACATACAGCAATATTTTCTTCTTCAGAATTTACATTTGTTGTAACATAATCAAGCCAACCTATATTTTGTACTTGAGTACTATATTTTATTGCACCTTTTAAATTTTCTCCTACAATATTTATTTTTATAGCTTCTAATCTACGTGCTAAACCACTTGTTCCAGCCATTTCACCATCTGAAACTTTCTTTTGCCAGCCTATGTTTTGCACATGTGTTGAATATTCTATTTTTGCTTCTCCTGTTTCTGAAGATTCTGTTATTTTATTATTTTGGGTTATATTATTTGTTATTGAATTTGAAACTGAATTATTTGTTACTATATTTTCTATAATATTATTTGTTTCATTTTTTATTTGATTGTTTACTTCATTACTAATTACATTTTCTACTTGGTTATTAATTACATTTTCTGTTTCATTAGTAATTTCATTTTGTATTTCATTATTTACAGTATTTTCAATTTCATCTTTTATAATATTTTGATTATTATAAATTGTATTTTCAATTTCATTTGATACTTCATTATTTATTTCATTTGACACATTGCCTTCATCAGTTGCATTTACTATTTCATTATTAGTATCTGAAATAGCAAATACTACTGTTGTATATGGTATTAATATTGAAATAATTAATACTATTGTCATTATCCTTTTTAAACCTTTCATTTCTCCCTCCTATTTATAAAAACATTATATATTATTTATTATAATATATAAATGGAATTTTTTGAGATTTATTTATATTCATACCATAAACCTTCATTTTTTAATGTTTGTATCATTTTCAAGTGTTCATCATTATCTTTGGTAAAATATACTTTTCCATTTTTATCTGCCACAAAATATAAATTATCAGTTTCTTTATAATTTAATGTTGAGAAAATCGCATCTGAACTTGGATTGCATATTGGACCTATTGGAAGTTTTCCATTCATATTAGGACCTCTAGTATTATATGGATTTTCTGTATTTATTTCTTTTTTATATAAATCTCTTTCTCCCATATCTACTTTAAAAGCATAATATGTTGTAACATCACTACCTAAATTCATTTCTTTTTCAATTCTGTTTAAAAATACACCTATTATTTCTTCTCTATCTTCTGTGCTTTTTCCTTCTAATTCTGCCATTGAAGCTAATGTTAACATTTGATGAACTGTTAAATTATCTCCAAAATAATCTTTATATTTAGATAAACATTTATCCATATAATTTAATATTACATTAAATATTTGTTTTACACTAACTTCATCATTTTCAAAATTATATGTATTTGGTAATAAATACCCTTCTAAAGGATAATATATGTCATCATTTTTTATTTCATCTGTTAAAAACCAATATTTTTCAATTAATGAATCTATATATTCTTCATCTTCTAGAAGATTAAAAACATCTTCTTCTGTATTTGTAGTTTTATTTGCAATAGCTCTAGCATACCATCTAATGTTTTTTCCTTCTATAAAAGTTATTTTTATTTCATCAGAAGCAATTTCTCCATTTACAATATGTTCAATTACAGTTGGCATATTTTCTGAATTATCTAATTCATATTTTCCAGCTTGCAAATTTTCTATATTGTTTATTTTGCAATAAATTTTCATTATTTTAGCATCTTTTATAATATTATTAGATTCTAATATTTCTGAAATTTTAGCTATTCCACTACCTTTTGGAACTTCTATTCTAATTACTTGTTTAGCAGAGTTAGTTTTTGCAACAGGTTCTAGACCTTTTTTATACCATTTAAAAACTGCTATTCCTAATATTAAAAAGATTATTAAAATTATAGCTATTATAATAATTGCAATATTTTTTTTCTTTAATTTCATTTTTTCTCCTCTATTATATAATCTACTACATCTTCTATTTTTTCTTTATTTATATTTTTATTCATAGTAACACATACTTTTAAGCCTGATTCTTTAAATTTAGGTGCAAGTTCTATTATAAATCTATAAAAGCTATTTATGTCGTCAATAGTTTCAAAATCAATATTTATTCCTTTTATTCCATTTGTTACTAATTTTTCGTATAGTTGATTTATAACATTATTTCTTTGTGAATATGTTAAAAGATTTTTTGAAATTGTTGAATTATTTTTAAAAACTGATATAACAGTAATTTCATTATTATTTGCCCAATTAATATAATTTTTAAAAGTTTCTGATGTATTATTAGTTTTATCTAAAACTTTTTGATTATTATCTAAATAGAAAAATATTGGCATTATTACATTTAATTTTTCTTTATCTAAATTCATATTTTCATAATTTCCTGATACTTCTGAATATTCTTTTAATATATTAATCTCTTTCAAATTTTCTTTCCATTTATCTCTTAACTTTTCTTCATTGTTAATTCTTTTGGTTTTTATATATCCGATATTTCCATTTTGAGTTCTTATTTTTGTATATTTTTCACCTTTTTCTAAAATATAAATAGCTTCATTCTTACGTAATTTTTCTATTTTTTTAGAAAATAATCCTGTTTTTAATTTTACTTTTACTTTTTTATCAACTGTTGCTTTTATTTTTTCATTTAATGTAGAATCAATTATTATTCTATTATTTTCTTGTGAAAATTCAATTTCTATATCATATACTAATGATAATTCATTTATTGGTAAATAAACTTTATCTTTCTGTTCTATTAATTTTGCATTTAAATCTATATGTGAATCATTTACCATCATATAATTTTCATCAACTTTTAATAAAGCTACATGTTTATTACAAGTTGTGATTAACTCTTTTTCTGCTTCATTATAATAAATATTTTTATCAAATATTTCTTTTACATCTTCTTTTGAAAAGTATATTTTATCTTCATTTTCGATAATCACATCATCTTTTAAAGAAATTATTTCATTATTATATAAAATTGTTAAATTCGGTATTTTATTTTTCTGTTTATTAATTAATGAATAAACAAAAAATATTATTAAAGCAATAAAAATTAAAGCTAATAGCCTTCTTCCAAAGTATTTATCTATTTTCATTTTTTTGTTTTTTTTCTTCATTTTTTATCCTCTTTTTTATACTAGCATTATTTTTTAGTAAATTTCTTTTATAAAAATATCATATCTAGTTTTTATTTTCAATAAAATTTATTAAGAAATAATAAATAATTAATAATTAGTTCGCATTTTTATTTTTTAGAATAAATCAATATTTTTTTAAAAAATATGTTTTCTTTTGTAATATTTTATTGTATAATTTATTTGTATTTTTATGAAAAGGAGGTTATTATATGTGGAAATTATGGTTAATTATTTCAGGTGGATTTTTAGTTCTTGAAATAGCAACTACTGGATTTTTAGTTTTTTGGTTTGCTATTGGTGCTCTTATAGCTATGATTTTTAGTTTTTTTATAAATAGTATAATTGCTCAAACAGTAATTTTTACAATTTCATCTACAATTCTATTATTTTTAACAAAACCTTTTGCCAACAAAGTTACACAAAAAGACAATACTTTTAAAACTAATGCTTTTTCTATTGAAGGAAAAATTGCAAAAGTAATTAAAGATATTGAACCACTTGAAGGAAAAGGTCAAATAAAAATAAATGGTGAGGTATGGTCTGCTAAATCATATAATAATGATTTTATTTCAAAAGATACAGAAGTAATTATTGAAAAATTAGACGGTGTAAAAGCTATAGTAAAACCTTTATCATCTAATATTAAATAAAAACTTCATATAATAATGTCAAAAATAAAAAAATAAAATAAAAAATTTAGGAGGATTAAAATGGGAGTATTACTAGTTTTAATTATTTTAATTGCTATTATAGCATTCCAAACAATTAAAGTCGTAAGACAATCAGAAGTCTATATTATTGAAAGATTAGGTAGATTTCACAAAGTTGCTGATGCAGGTTTAACAATAATTGTTCCATTTATTGATAAAGTTAGATCTGTTGTTAGCTTAAAACAACAAACAATGGATATACCACCTCAAGGAGTTATCACTTCTGATAATGTTACAATTACAATTGACACTGTTGTATTTTACAAAATTACAGATCCAGCAAAAGCTGTATATGAAATTCAAAGCTTAAAAAAAGGTATTGAATATTTAGCAATTACAACAATTCGTGATATTGTTGGTAAAATGGAATTAGATGAAACATTTAGTTCTAGAGATCAAATAAATGATAAATTAAGAGTAATTCTTGATGAAGCTACAGATGCTTGGGGATGCAAAATCGATAGAGTTGAAATAAAAGACATTACACCACCAGCTGACATACGTGATGCAATGGAAAAACAAATGAATGCAGAAAGAAATAAAAGAGCTTTAATTCTTGAAGCAGAAGGAGAAAGACAATCTGCTATTACTCTTGCTGAAGGTAGAAAACAAGCTGCAATTCTTGATGCTGAAGCTGATAGAGAATCAAAAATTAGAAGAGCTACTGGTGAAGCAGATGCCATAAAACAAGTAGCTGAAGCTAAAGCTAAAGAAATTTTAATGGTTTATGAAGCTATTAAAAAATCTAATCCAGATGAAAAATTAGTTCAACTTAAATCATTAGAAGCTTTACAAGAAGTTGCTAAAGGTGAAGCTAATAAAATATTTATTCCTTTTGAAGCAACACAAGCTTTAAGTAGTTTAGGTTCTATAAAAGACGTTATGTCTAATGAAAAAAAGTTGTTAAAAAAGTTATAAAAAAAGATGAATAATTATATTGAAAAAAAGATGTAAGTTAACTTACATCTTTTTTTATTCATTTCTTAACTTATAAACAATATCTTCTAATTTATTTATTAAATATTTTACATCATCAATTGTATTTTCTTTTCCTAGTGTTATTCTTAAACTGCTTCGTGCTATTTTATCTGGTACTCCTATTGCTAATAACACATGTGATGACATAAATAACCCTGCACTACAAGCAGAACCACTTGAAGCACAAATTCCAGCTTCATCAAGCTCTTTTAATAATTTTGCACCATCTACTCCTATAAAACATATATTTGCATTGCCAGAAAGCCTTTTTTCTAAATCACCATTTATCAATATATTGGGAATTCTATTTTTTACTTCTTGAATATAATAATTTCTAAGTGTTAATAATTTTTTATTATACTCTTCAATATTATCATTTGCCATTTCTATTGCTTTTCCTATTCCTACTATTCCAGCAACATTTTCAGTTCCAGCTCTAAGATTTCTTTCTTGGTGACCTCCATCCATAAATCTTATAAAATTAACATTTTCTCCAATATATGCTACTCCAATTCCCTTTGGACCATAAAATTTATGACCAGATATTGAAAGTGCAGAAATATTTTGATTTTTTACATTAAGCTTTATATTTCCTACTGCTTGAACGCTGTCTGTATGAAAATATATTCCATATTTTTTAGCAATATCACCAATTTTACTAATTGGTTGTATTGTACCTATTTCATTATTAGCAGTCATTATACTTATTAATATAGTACTTCTTATTATATTACTTTCTATTTTTTTAGGATTTATAATTCCATTTGAATCTGGATTAATATATGTTATTCTAAAACCAAATTTTTCTAAAAATTTACAAGAATTTAAAATTGCTGGATGTTCTATGCTTGAAGTTATAATATGATTACCATATTTTTTATTTGCAAAAGCAATTCCCTTTAAAATCATATTATCACTTTCAGTTCCGCCACTTGTAAAATATATTTCATTTACATTGCAACCTAAAGCTTTAGCCACTTGCATCCTAGATATATTTATTGCTTCTTTAGATTCTTTTCCTAATGAATATATAGAAGAAGCATTACCATATTTTTCTACTAAATATGGTAACATTTCGTTTAAAACATCTCTATCTAACTTTGTTGTTGCAGAATGATCAAAATACTTTAATTCCATTTTCTTCCCTCATAAAAAATTTATCTATTATTATTGTATGCAGTTATTTTTATTTTGTTCTTATTTTTTATAGAAGAAATTAGGCAAATTTTAACTATTATAAAAAACACCTATATTTAAGTTTTTATACTTAGATATAAGTGACTTTTAAATTTTATTTCTATTATTTAGATGATTCCCATCTTACCATTTTTATTTCTTTATATTTGCTTAATATTTCCATATATTTTTGATATTCTTCTTCCCATAAAGCATCTGGAACATTATCAAAAGCAGAAAATATTTTTTCAGATTCTTTTAAAAACAAAACTTGTTGTTGGGGTGATAATTTATCATATTTTACTGAAAACGCATATAATTTGTCTAATAATTCATTTGCTTGTATAAAAGTCCAAAAATCTTTTACATTCATACCTGCCATTTTTATTTGTGCTACAGCCATTACTGTTAATATTAATATAATAAATAATAATATAAATACTATTGCTAAAAATTCTACCAAGATTTAACACCTATCTTTCTTTTGTTTTAAAGTACGCTATTAATAACTTAAAAAAATTATAACATATAGATTTTTTATAATCAATATTATATATTAAAAGTTTTTTAAGTCGTGTTGTTGTGTCAATGATGTGAAACAAGAAAATAAAAAAATATAATTAAATTGC
>CAZYST010000029.1:0-20894 GCA_964650305.1 uncultured Lachnospiraceae bacterium | reverse complement strand
TAGCTGCCTAGTACCTAATCAAAAAATGTCCAATTTTTTGGGTTCAGTACAAAAATGTAGTCTTTATTTTTTATACAGAAAATTTTAAATTATCATTTTCTAAATTTACATATATTGTTTGACCAGGATTTACTTCTTGTTTTAATATCATATCTGCAATTTCATCTTCAATATATTTTTGAATAGCTCTTCTTAAAGGTCTAGCACCATATTTTAAATCAGTTCCTTTAGAAAGCAAGTATTGTTTTGCTTCTAAAGATATTGACAATTTCATATCTTTATTACTTAAAGCTTCATTTGTTTTTTCAAGTAATAAATCAATTATTTGTAATAATTCTTCAGTAGTTAAAGAACTGAATGAAATTATTTCGTCAACTCTGTTTAAAAATTCAGGTCTAAATAGATCTTTTAAAGCACCTAATAATTTATCAGTATTAACAATTCCATCTTTTCCAAAACCAATTGAATTATTATTTAAATTTGAACCTGCATTAGATGTCATAATAATAATTGTGTTTTCAAAATTTACTGTATTTCCTTGAGAATCAGTAAGTTTTCCATCATCTAAAACTTGAAGTAAAATATTAAATACATCAGGATGTGCTTTTTCAATTTCATCTAATAATATAATAGAATAAGGTTTTCTTTTTACTTTTTCTGTTAATTGACCTGCATCATCATAACCTACATAACCTGGAGGAGAACCTATTAATTTTGAAGTAGAATGACTTTCCATAAATTCAGACATATCTATTCTAATTATAGAGTCTTCTGAACCAAACATTTCAAAAGCTAAAGCTTTAGCAAGTTCAGTTTTACCAACACCTGTAGGACCAACAAATATAAATGAAGGTGGTCTTTTTGTGCTTTGAAGACCAGCTCTGTTTCTTCTTATTGCTTTTGAAACAGCAGTTACGGCATTGTTTTGACCAATTATATGTTTATGAAGATTGTTTTCTAAATTTAATAATTTTTCTGTTTCTGCTTCTGTTATTTTAGTTACAGGAATTTTTGTCCATCTTTCTATAACTTCTGCAATATCTTGAATAGAAAGAAAAGCAGGTTTTAAATTTTTTTCTAATTCTTCTAAACGTTCTGTAAGAGAACATTCTTTAGTTTTCAAATCAGCAGCTTTTTGATAATCTTCTATAGAATCAGAAGAAACAGCTTCTTCTTTTTCTTCTGCTAATTTTGCAAGTTCATTTTTTATAATTTCAATTTCATAAAGAGCTTTATTATTTAGATTTATTTTAGAACAAGCCTCATCAATTAAATCTATAGCTTTATCTGGTAAAAATCTATCATGTACATATTTTTCTGACATTTTAACTGTTTTTTCAATAATATCAGAAGTAATTATAACTTTATGATATTCTTCATAATATTTTTTTATTCCTTCGATAATTTTTACTGTATCTGAAATAGAAGGCTCTTCAACTAAAACAGGTTGAAATCTTCTTTCAAGTGCAGAATCTTTTTCAATATATTTTCTATATTCTTTTAATGTTGTTGTACCAATTAATTGAATATCACCATTAGATAGGGCAGGTTTTAAAATATTTGCAGCATTCATAGAATGTTCTGCATCTCCAGCACCAATAATATTATGAATTTCATCAATTACTAAAATTATATTTCCATAAGCTTTACATTCATCTATTAAAGCTTTCATTCTTTGCTCAAATTGTCCTCTAAATTGAGTTCCAGCTATTATTGCAGTCATATCTATTAAATAAACTTCTTTGTTTAATAATTTTGCAGGTACTTGTTGATTTGCAATTTTTATAGCTAAACCTTGTGCAATAGCTGTTTTACCAACACCAGGTTCACCAATTAAACAAGGATTATTTTTTGAACGTCTATTTAATATTTGAGTAATTCTTTCTATTTCTGATTCTCTACCAATAACATCATCTAGTAAATTATTTTTAGCTTTATTTGTAAGATTTGTACCAAATGTGTCTAAAAATTTCTTTTTATTACTTTTTTGTTTTTTCTCTACTTTAACAGTTTTTTTATTAGAAGATTCCTCTGATTGGCTATTAGAATCTGGTTGATCAACATTAGAGTCATTTGGAGATTTAAAAATTCCAAAAATATTTCCAAGGCTATCTCCATTTTCTTGATTTAAATCATCAGGAGATATTCCAAGAGCTTCTAAATTCATATTTTCTGAAAAATCTTTTAGTAAGCTTTCAAATTGATTTGACATATCTTCTAATTCTTCATTTGAAATATTTGCATTTTTTGCTAGAGCTTCTAAAGGATTTATACCTTTTTCTTTTGCACAATTATAGCAAAGACCCTCTATGGATTTTTTACCATTTTCAATTTTATTTATAAAAACAACTGCTGTATTTTTATTACATACTGAACATATCATTATATATAAATCACCTCTTAGCTTAAATAATAAACTAATAATACAATATTTTTAAAACTTAGTCAATGAATTTTATTGGTAAAAGTATAAAAATATGCTATTTTTTTATATTTATTAAATAAAAATTGTGTATGAAAAATATAAGTAAATTTTTCTAATTTAAATTTTATTATAAAATTTTTAAATTTGTGTTAAATAATATAAATTAATTGCTATTTTATAGTAAAAATGCTATAATAAAATAGATTTAAGGTAAGAAAAAGGAGTAATAAATGAAAAGAGCAGTTAGAAGATTAGTTAGTAAATTACATGGTAGAAACAAATTAATATTTTTTGTAGTTTTAGCCATGGTATGCATAGTAGCTTTAAGTATTGGAATATATACACAATTTTTTTATAAATACTCTGATACAGATCCTTTAATGATGGGAATAAATATAGGAGCACAAAAAACAGCAGAAGAATGTGCTATACTTGAAGCAGAATTTAAAAACATCTTTAAAAATGAACTTTTAATTAATAGTGAAAATGTAAGAACAGATAAAATAGAAACAGAAAAAGGATTAGTTTATACAGGATATAATTTAATAAATGAAGATGAGACATATTACTCTATAAATGCGCAAATACCTGTTGTAAATATAAATACAGATATTGCTAAAAGTATAAATAAAGAAATAGTAGAAACTTTTTATGAAAAAGCAAATTCAGCAATGAGACAAACAGAACAAAAAATAATATATATAGTAAATTATCAAGCATATATAAATAAAGATGTATTATCAATTGTAATAAAATCATCTTTAAAAGAAGGTACTAAACCAGAAAAAGTAACAATAAAAACATATAATTATAGTATACTAGATAAGAAAATAGTTAAATTAGAAGATTTAATAGAAGCCAAAGAACAAACAAAAGAAGATATTCAAAAATTAATAAACGATGAAATAAAAACAGCAGATACAAATGCTAGAATATTAGCAGCAGAATATGGAAATTTATATGAAAGAGATTTAAAAAGCGATATGTATAAAGTAGAAAATACAGAAAACTTTTTCTTAACTCAAGATGGATATATTTATATAATATACTGCTATGGAAATAAGGATTATACAAATGAAACAGATATAATAATTTTCTAAAACAGGAGGTAATATTTTGAAAAAAACTAGCTTAATATTTATTATATTTGTACTAATGATAAATTGTTTAATAGTAAATATACAAGCTACTGAAAATTCTCAGATAACAATAGATACTAAAGGTAAAATTGTTGTGGCAGGAGAAAAAAAGGAAATTGAAACAGGAACTATAAAAGATATTGTACAAGAAGTTACTATAAAAATAACAGAAGGTGAATATAAAGGGGAAGAATATGTTACAAATTATGTATTATCATATGATATCGACGGAAAAATAGTTGCTCATGAATTGAAAAAAGGTGATAAAGTAATAGTTCAATTATCAGAAGATGAAAATGGAAATATGACAGCTACAATACAAGAAATCGAAAGATATGGATATATAATATTGTTATTTTGCTTATTTTTATTAAGTATTTTGATAGTTGGTGGAAAACAAGGTATTAAAGCAATACTTGGACTATTAGTAACAATATTAGCGATATTTTTAATATTAATTAGAGGATTATATTATGGCGGAAACGCAATATTTTTATCAATACTTACATCAATGATAATTATAGTATTAACATTTTTTATAATAGGTGGAATTAGCAAAAAGGTTGTAACTGCAGCAATTGGAACTTTAGGAGGAGTAGTATCTGCTGGTGTTGTAGCTACGATATTTAATTATTTAACAAAAATGTCAGGAGCTTGTGAGGATGCGATTCAGCTTAGTGTAAATATGCAAACTGTAAATTTTGATTTTAGGGATTTATTATTTGCAGGAATAATAGTTGCTTCTTTGGGAGCGTGTATGGATGTAGGAATGTCAATAGCTTCTAGTTTAGATGAAATAAAAAATAAAACTAAAACAATTGATTGGAAAGAACTTTTTACAAGTGGTATGAATATAGGAAAAGATGTAATAGGTACTATGACAAATACATTAATATTAGCATATGTTGGTGGTTCAATTACATTGATATTGTTATTTATGGCATGCAATATGAATTTACAAGAAATATTAAATAAAGAAGTTATAGCACAAGAAATTATCTCAGCTATTGCTGGAAGTATGGGAGTTGTATTCACAGTTCCAATTACATCATTTGTATATAGTATGTTAAACAGAGATAAAACTGTATATAAGACGGTTTCAGATAATAAAATAAATGGAAAAAGAAGTTTAAAACTTTAAAAATAAAAAAAGGCTCAATTTAAAATATTTTAAATTGAGCTTATTTTTTTATCTAAATATGTCAAATATTGAAAAGTTTTTATTTTGATTTGAGTCTTCTTTTCTTTGATTATTATTTTGTTCTATTGTAGTTGTTTCTTCATCTTCATCAGGCATTTCGCCAAGTTCAACTTGAATTTCCATTTCTTGATTATTTCTTATAATTGTTAAAGTTACTGTATCTCCAATTTGTTTTGTGTTTTTAACTCGATTTAATTCTGTTATAGAAGAAATTTCTGTCCCTTCAATTTTTGTAATGATATCAGAAGGTTTAATACCAGCTTTTTCAGCAGGAGAATTTTCTTCAACAGATTTTACAAACACACCTTTTGGAATATTGTATTTTTTATTTACTGATTCTTCTACTTCTGAACCAGATATTCCTATATAAGGTCTTTTAACTGTTTGATATTCAATTAATTGATTTACAATGTTTGTGGTAGAAGATATAGGAATAGCAAATCCCATTCCTTCAACACCATCGCCAGCAATCTTTAAAGTATTTATTCCTATTACTTCACCTTTACCATTTACTAAAGCACCACCACTATTTCCAGAATTTATGGCAGTATCAGTTTGAATAGCTAAAAATGTATTGTTTTCTCCATCAGATACTTCTCTATTTATAGCACTAACAACACCAGTTGTAACAGAGCTTGTCATACCAAGAGGATTACCTACAGCCATAACAAATTCACCAATTTGAACTTCATCAGAATTTCCGAGAGTTGCTGCTGTAAGGTCATTTTTATCTATTTTTATTACGGCTAAATCTGTATATGAATCTGTTCCAATAACAGTTGCTTCATAATCAGTAGAATCATTATATAAATTAACTGTTATTCCAGTTGCTTCTGTAATAGCATAATATGATGATGAGTTTTCGGAAGATATAACATGATTATTAGTTAAAATATATCCATCTTCACTAATTATAATTCCAGAGCCAGTAGCTTTACTTGTGGAATTTCCAAAAATAGAATTTACATTGTAATTAACTGTTATACCAACAATTGAAGGTAAAACTTTTTTTGCTACAGCAACTGATGTATTAGAATATTCTTCTAAATTAATTAAAGTACCAGTATAAGCACTAGTTTCTGAATTTGTTTGCGTTATAGAATGAGTAGTATTTGAAAGTAAGTTATTTTTTATAGAAGGAACTCCAAATGCTATTCCTAAAGTTAAAGAAGCGCCAACAATACCTGAACAAAAAGGAATAAATATTGTTTTTCCGAAGCTATGTGTTTTTTTAGGTTTTACTTGTTTAAAATTGTTTTCAAAATTTTGTGAATTAAATTCAAATTCGTTTTGCTCGTTCATAAAAAAACCTCCATAATTTAAAAATATTATATATTATAAATATATATCAGAACTAGAATATATACAATATCTAAAGGAAAATTATTTTCTTTTAGATATTGAAATATTTTGCTCATATATATATAATACAATTAAATAATTAAATTAAAATTAAAAATGGAGAAAAAATGAAAAAAAATAATAAAGGTGTAACTTTGGTTGCTTTAAGTGTCACTGTAGTAATAATATTAATAATTGCTTCTGTAACTTATGTATCAGGAAGAGATTTGCTAGATTCTACTAAGTTAAAAGGATATATAACTACAATGTATCTTATAAAAGGAGAAGTTGAAAACATAAATGAAGAATATCAATTTGATGGAGATAGTGGACATTTAAAAGGAAAAATATTAGATACAGCATATATTAATCCTGATACAGGAATAAGCACTTATAATATGTTAAAAGATATATATACAAAAGAAGTTTTTGTAGGTGAAAGTAATGCATCAACAAAAGCATCAAACGAAATAAGCTCTGGAATTTGGTATATTTTAGAACAAGATGATATGAAAGAATTAGGAATAGAAAATGATATGCTAGATAGTGGAGATGTATTTATAGTAAATTATAATACAGGATTAGTAATTTATACTAAAGGATATACTAGTAAAGGAATAACAACATATTCATTAGATGGATTATTAAATATAAAATAAATTGCAGAAGGTTGTATGATGAAAGAAAAAGAAATTGAAAGACTAAATTTATTAAAAATAGAAGAAAATAAATTATATGAAAATGGAATAGAATATATATGTGGAATAGATGAAGCAGGTAGAGGCCCTCTTGCAGGTCCTGTAGTTGTAGGTGCAGTTATTTTACCAAAAGATTCTTTTATAGAAGGAGTTAATGATTCCAAAAAAATTTCAGAAAAGAAAAGAGAAAAAATATATGATCAAATAATAGAAGAGGCAATTGCATATGGGGTAGGAATAGTTGATCAAAATAAAATTGATGAAATTAATATTTTAAATGCAACTAAACTTGGATTAAAAATGGCAATAGAAAATCTTAATGTAAAACCAAATGTAATTATGGTAGATGCTTTAACTGGAATTGATACATGTGGAATACCATATATATCTGTTATAAAAGGTGATGCTAAAAATTATTCAATAGCAGCAGCTTCAATTATAGCTAAAGTTACTAGGGATAGAATAATGAGGCAATGGGACGAAGTTTATCCTCAATATGGTTTTGCTAAACACAAAGGATATGGTACAGCGGAACATATAAAATCAATAAAAGAAAATGGTCCATGTATGTTACATAGAAAATCATTTATAAAAAATTTTGTTAATAAATAATAAAAATATAAGAGAATATAAACAAAAGAAAAGGAGATAAAAATGGATATAAAAAGTGTAATCCAAAAAAAGAGGACAAAAGGTGAATTAACAAGAGATGAAATAAGATATTTTATTGGAAAATATACAAGAGGGGAAATAGAAGAATCACAAGCAGCAGCTTTAATGAGTTACATATATATCAATGGTCTTACTGAAGATGAAATAGTAGAACTTAGTAAAGCTATGGCAGAATCAGGAGATACAATAGATTTAAATAGAATTTCAAAAGACATAGTGGATAAACATAGTACAGGTGGTGTAGGAGATAAAGTAACATTAATATTATTACCAGTTATTGCAGCCTTAGGAATACCTGTTGCTAAGATATCAAGTAGAGGATATGGAATTTCAGGCGGAACAATAGATAAACTTGAATCAATACCAGGTTTTGATCCAGAAATTACAATAAACGAATTTAAAGAACTAGTAGAGAAAAATGGAATTAGTATTATAAATCAAACTTTAAATCTAGCGCCAGCAGAAAATAAAATGTACAAACTTAGAAATCAAATTGCATGTACAGATAGCTTGCCAATTATCGCAGCAAGTTTGATGAGTTTAAAACTTGCAACAGGAAGTAACAAAATAGTTTTTGATATAACATGTGGAAATGGTACTTATATAAAAACAAGAGAAGATGCAAAAAAACTTGCAAGATTGTTAATAAGACTTGGAAAAAGATTAGGCAAAGAAGTTGCTTGTACAATAACATCTATGGACGAACCTTTAGGTTATTCAATAGGTCATATATTAGAAATGCAAGAAACGATAAATAGTTTACAAGGAAAAATGCCTGAAGATTTAGGAGAAGTAGTAGTTACATTAGGTGCATTGATATTAAATATGGTAACAGGAAATAAAAATAAAGAAGAAAATATAGAATTAGTAAAAGATGTTATAAAATCAGGAAAAGCATACGAAAAGTTTAAAACAATGATAGCTAGTCAATATGGAAGTTTAGAATATGTAGAGCATCCAGAAAAATTAAAGAGTGCAAAATATATAATGCCAGTTTATGCAACAGAAAATGGATATATTGAAAAAATAGATGCAGATATGGTAGGAAGTATAGCTAGATATTTAGGCGCAGGAAGAATGAATAATGAAAAAGAAATTAATAGAACTGCTGGAATTGTATTAAATAAAAAAATAGGTGATATAGTTACAGCAGGAGAAGTTTTAGCATATATTCATACAGATGAAGAATCTAAAATAGAAGGTGCAACACAAAATCTAAAAGATGCATTTAAATATACTAAGAAGAAAGTTCCAATTAAATCTAGAGTTTTAGATATTATACAATAAAAGGAGGAATTTACATTATGAATATATTAGATATTATTGAAAAGAAAAAAATTTCAGAAGAATTAACAAAAGAAGAAATAGAATTTTTTGTAGAAAATTATACAAATGGAAATATACCAGATTATCAAGCAGCAGCTTTAATAATGGCAATTTGTATAAACGGAATGACACAAGATGAAATACTAAATTTAACTATTTCAATGGCAAATTCAGGAGAAATATTAGACTTATCTGATATTTCAGATAATATTGTAGATAAACATAGTACAGGTGGTATTGGAGATAAAGTAACATTAATATTGTCACCAATAATTGCAAGCTTAGGAATCCCAGTGGCCAAAATGAGTGGAAGAGGTCTTGGAATAACAGGAGGAACTGCAGATAAATTAGAAACAATACCAGGATATAATACAGGTATTTCAATAGATGAATTTAAGAAAAATGTAAAAGAAATAGGTATTAGTTTAATTACTCAAACATTGAATTTAGCACCAGCGGATAAAAAAATATATGCATTGAGAGATGTAATTGCATGTACAAATAGTATTCCACTTATAGCTTCAAGTATAATGAGTAAAAAAATAGCAGCAGGAGCTAATAATATTGTACTAGATGTTACATGTGGTAAGGGAGCTTTTATGCAAAATAAAGAAGAAGCTGTAAAACTTGCCAAAATGATGAAATTAATTGGAAAATGGGCTGAAAGAGAAACCGTATGTGTAATTACTAATATGAATGAGCCATTAGGATATGCTGTTGGAAATAATCTAGAAATGGTTGAAGCAATAAATTCTTTAAAAGGTAATATGGCACCAGATGTAGAAGAAGTGGTTTTAGATTTAGCTTTGCAAATGATGAATTTAGCAGGATATAAAGATATATCAAGAAATAAAATTGAAGTATTAGATACAATAAAATCAGGAAAAGCATTAGCTAAATTTAAAGAGTTAGTCGAAAGACAAGGTGGAGATGTAAGTTATATAGATAATCCAGAAAAATTTGAAAAAGCACAGATTATAACACCTATTATTTCAACACATGAAGGATATATAGAAGAGTTGAATGCAGAAATTGTTGGTAAAGTATGTTTGGATTTAGGTGCTGGAAGAAAAAATAAAGATGATAAAATAGATTATACTGTAGGAATAATATTTACAAAAAAAGTTGGAGATAAAGTTGAAAAAGATGAAATTATGGGATATATTCATGCAAATGATGCTAAAAAAGCAGAAGAGGCTTTATCAAAAATAAAAGAAGCATATAAATATGGAAGTAAATCTATAAATAAAAAGAATGTTTTAGAAATAATTTAAGATTAATTTACAAAGGAGGAAATAAATTGGAAGAAACAGAAGGAAAATATTTAAAAGAAAAATTATTTAATATAAAAAAATCTGGATGGGATAGAATTAAAGAAGAGGAAAAGGAATCTGTTTATAAATATGCTAATGAATATATGTATTATTTAAACAATTCAAAAACAGAAAAAGAAATAGTTGAAAGTTCAAAAGACATATTAATAAAAAATGGTTTTTGTGATATATCTGAAAAAGATGAATTACATCCAGGAGATAAAATATTTTTTATAAATAGAGAAAGAGCTTTATATGCAGCAGTAATAGGTGAAAAATCAGTAGAAGATGGCTTAAGAATTGTTGCTGCACATGCAGATTCTCCAAGGATTGATTTAAAACCAAATCCATTATATGAAGATAATGAACTAGCACTTTTTAAAACACATTATTATGGTGGAATAAAAAAATATCAATGGACCAATATTCCACTTAGTATGCATGGATTAATTGTTAAATCTGATGGTGAAAAAATCAGAATAAATATAGGTGAAAATGATGAAGAACCAATATTTACTATTTCAGATTTATTGCCACATTTGGCACAAAATCAAATGGAAAGAAAATTAAAAGATGGAGTTCAAGGTGAAGAACTAAATATTATAGCTGGAAGTATACCTTATAGTGATGAAACAATTTCTGAAAGAATAAAATTAAATATATTAAAATTATTAAATGAAAAATATGGTATAACAGAAGTTGATTTTACTAGTTCAGAAATAGAATTTGTACCAGCAATGAAAGCAAGAAGCTTAGGAATTGATGGAAGTATGATAGCAGGATATGGTCAAGATGACAAAGTATGTTGTTATGCAGCATTAAGAGGAATATTAAATGTATTTATGCCAAGAAAAACAGCTGTATGTGTATTAACAGATAAAGAAGAAGTAGGTTTTAATGGAAATACAGGAATGAGCTCTAGAGCTTTTGAAACTTTTATTTCAGAAATATTAAATAAAACTAATTCAAATTATCCAAATGCATTAGAAAAAACTTTCTCAAAATCAAAAGTTATATCAGCAGATGTAGATGCGGCATTCAATCCAACATATGCATCTGTTCATGAAAAAAATAATGCAGCATATTTAGGAAAAGGAATGACAATTGTAAAATATACTGGTGCAAGAGGAAAATCAGGTTCATCAGAAGCTTCTGCTGAATTAGTTGCAGAACTTAGAAATATATATGAAAAAGCAAATGTAAAATATCAATCTTCAGAACTTGGAAAAGTAGATCAAGGTGGAGGAGGAACAATTGCATTAACATTCGCAAATAGAGGAATGGATGTAATTGATTCAGGAGTACCTGTTATGGGAATGCATTCACCATATGAAGTTACAAGTAAATTTGATGTTTATCAAGCTTATAAAGCATATGAAGCTTTTTATAAAGCGTAAAAATATATTGTCTTGAAAAAGTAAGTATGATATAATTCAAAAAGAAAACATTCTATAGGAGGAATAAAATGAAATATAAATGTACAATTTGTGGCTATATTCAAGAATTTGATAGTGAAATGCCAGATGATTTTGTATGTCCTATTTGTGGTGTTGGAAAAGATAAATTTGAAGTTGTTAATGAATAAGAGTGGTATAAATCCGCTCTTTTTTATATAAATTAACTAATGAAAAAGATTTAATATAATAATAGCGAAAGCTAAAAAAATGTTGCTTTCGCTATAATTTAAGAGGAGGAAAAATGGAAGAAAATAAGAAATGTGAAGGCTGTAATGGCGGAATTGATCCAAAATTAGAAGAAATATTAAATACTTATGTAAAAGATAAAAGTAATTTAATTCAAATTCTAAATGAAGTTCAAGAATATTATGGATATATTCCAGAAAAAGCTCAAGTTGAAATTTCTAAATATTTGGATATTCCAATGGCAGAAATTTATGGCGTTATAACTTTTTATTCTAGATTTACTCTAAAGCCAAAAGGAAAGTATCATATAGCAGTTTGTTTAGGAACAGCATGTTATGTAAAAGGTTCTGAAAAAATCTTAGACAGAGTAAAAGAAAGACTAGGAATAGAAGTTGGAGAAACTACAAAAGATGGAAAATACTCATTAGAAGCTACTAGATGTATAGGTGCATGTGGTTTAGCTCCTGTATTTACAGTAAATGATGAAGTATATGGAAAAGCAACAGTAAAAATGATAGATGAAGTTTTAGACAAATTGGAGGAATAAGAAAATGCTAGAGTTAATATATATATATTATATGAAATTTGCTATGCCAATATTTTTTGTAGCATGGATAATAAAAGTAGTAGCAGAATTTACAAATTTTAATACTTTACAAAAGATAGGGAAAGTTACAATGTGGATAACAGTTCCAGTATTTTTATTAAAGATATTTGAAATGTTAGATAATATGCTTGTAGGATATTAAAATAAATAGGAGGTAATGATGAAAACCTTAGAAGAAATACATAAAATAAGAGAAGAAAAAAGAAAAGAACTTGATTTAAGAGTAAATGGCGCTGCGACAACATGTGAAAAACATATATTAGTGTGTCATGGTACAGGATGTACATCTTCAAAATCAACTAAAATTTTAGAAAATTTTAGAAAAATAATAGAAGAAAAAAATATTGAAAATGTTAGAATTATTCAAACAGGATGTTTTGGATTATGTGCCAAAGGTCCAATTGTAATAATAAGACCTGAAGATGTGTTTTATGCAATGGTAAAACCAGAAGATTGTGAAGAAATAATAGAAAAACATATTCAAAATGGAGAATTAGTAGAAAGATTATTATGCAAAGATATTGATAATACTACTGTAAAAAAACTTGATGAATTAAATTTTTATAAAAAACAAAAAAGAATAGCACTTAAAAATTGTGGTGTAATAGATCCAGAAAATATAGATGAATATATAGCGTTTGATGGATATAAAGCTTTAGAAAAAGTTTTAACAGAAATGACACCAGATGATGTAATAAAAGAAATTACAGATTCAGGACTAAGAGGTCGTGGTGGAGCAGGATTTCCTACTGGAAAAAAATGGCTATTTACTAAAATGGCAAATTCTGAACAAAAATATGTAGTATGTAATGCAGATGAAGGAGATCCAGGAGCTTTTATGGATAGAAGTATTCTAGAAGGAGATCCACATTGTATAATAGAAGCAATGATGATTGCAGGATATGCAGTAGGAGCAAATAAAGGATATATATATGTAAGAGCTGAATATCCAATTGCTGTAAAAAGATTTAAAACAGCAATAAATAGTGCTAAAGAATATGGAATATTAGGAAAAAATATTTTTGGAACTGAGTTTGAATTTGATTTAGAAATTCGTTTAGGTGCAGGGGCTTTTGTGTGTGGAGAAGAAACAGCACTTTTAGAATCAATTGAAGGAAAACGTGGTCAACCAAGATTAAAACCACCTTTTCCAGCAAATGCAGGTCTATGGGGAAAACCAACATTAATAAATAATGTTGAAACATATGCAAACATAACAAAAATAATTTTAAATGGAGCTGAGTGGTATTCTTCAATTGGTACAGAAAATTCAAAAGGAACAAAAGTATTTGCTTTAGGTGGAAATGTAAATAATACAGGTTTAGTTGAAGTTCCAATGGGAGTAACTTTAAGAGAAATAGTGTTTGACATAGGTGGTGGAATTCCAAATGGAAGAAAATTTAAAGCTGCTCAAACAGGTGGACCATCTGGAGGTTGTATACCAGAAGAACATTTAGATACACCAATTGATTATGAATCATTACAATCAATTGGATCAATGATGGGATCTGGTGGATTAATTGTTATGGATGATTCTAAATGTATGGTAAATTTAGCTAAATTTTATTTAGGATTTACAGTAGATGAATCTTGTGGAAAATGTACACCATGTAGAATTGGAACAAAAAGATTACTTGAAATGCTTGAAGATATAACAGAAGGTAAAGGAAAAGAAGGAGACATAGAAAAATTAGAAAGACTATGTGTAAATATTCAAAAAGCTTCTGTATGTGGTTTAGGTCAAACTGCACCAAATCCTGTACTAAGTACAATAAAATATTTTAGAGAAGAATATAGAGAACACATATATCATAAACAATGTAGAGCTGGAGAATGTAAAGCTTTAATGAAATTACATATTGAACCAGAATTGTGTAAAGGTTGTGGATTATGTAAAAGAAATTGCCCTGTTGATGCAATTACAGGTGATGTAAAACAACCACATGTTATAAACACAGAAAAGTGTATAAAATGTGGAACTTGTATTAACAAGTGTCCATTCCATGCAATAAAAAGCTAAATTTTAAATATAAAAATGAGAGGAGAAAATTCATGGTACATTTAACAATAAATGGAAGAAATGTTGAAGTAGATGAAGGTTCAACAATATTAGAAGCTGCAAGAAAAATAAATATAGATATTCCCACATTATGTTTTTTAAAAGATGTTAATGAAATCGGTGATTGCAGAATGTGTGTTGTAGAAATAGAAGGTAGACGTGGATTTGCTACAGCTTGTATTCAAAAAGTTGAAGAAGGAATGGTAGTAAATACAAGCACACCAGCAGTTATAGAAGCAAGAAGGCTTGTTTTAGATTTAATACTTTCTAATCATGATAGAGAATGTTTAACATGTACAAGAAACGGTTCTTGTGAATTACAAAAATTAGCTCAAGAATTTTATGTAGATGAAATAAAATATAAAGGTAGTAGAAATACACATGAAATAGATGATTTGTCACCTGCAATTGTTAGAGATTTTAATAAATGTATATTATGTAGAAGATGTGTAGCTACTTGTAAAAAAGTTCAAGGAATAGGTGCTATAGATTGTACAGAAAGAGGATTTGCGTCAACAGTATCTACATATAAAAATAAAAGCTTGAATGATGTAAATTGTACATTTTGTGGTCAATGTATAGAAGCATGTCCAGTAGGAGCACTAAAAGAAAAAGATGGAACAGCAGAAGTATGGAAAGCTTTAAGAGATGAAGATAAATATGTAGTAGTACAAACAGCACCAGCTGTAAGAGTGGCATTAGGTGAAGAATTTGGAATGGAAATAGGAACAAATGTAGCTGGAAAAATGGTATCAGCATTAAGACATTTAGGATTTGACAAAGTATTTGATACAAATACTGGTGCAGATGTAACAATAATGGAAGAAGGAACAGAATTTTTAAATAGATTTCAAAATGGTGGAACACTTCCTATGATTACTTCTTGCAGTCCTGGATGGGTTAGATATTTAGAATTAAATTATCCAGAATTAATACCAAATTTATCTACTTGTAAATCACCACATCAAATGTTTGGAGCTTTAATAAAATCATATTATGCTGAAAAAAATAATATAGATCCAAGTAAGATATATGTCGTATCTGTAATGCCTTGTATTGCTAAAAAGTTTGAAATAACTAGAGATAATATGCAAGGAGCGGGATACAATGATGTAGATAGTGTCATAACAACAAGAGAACTTGCAAGAATGATAAAACAAGCACATATAGATTTTGTAAATTTAGAAGAAACTGGTTTTGATAATCCTATGGGTGAAGCAACTGGTGCTGCCGCAATATTTGGAACAACAGGTGGAGTTATGGAAGCAGCATTAAGAACAGTTCATGAAAAAATTACAGGAAATCATTTTGAAAAATTAGAATATGAACAAATAAGAGGACAAGAAGGTATAAAAAGAGCAAGTTTAAATATGAATGGAACAGAAGTAAAAGTTGTTGTAGCTTCAGGTTTGAAAAATGCTCAAATTATTATGGAAGAAATTAAATCAGGAAAAGCGGATTATCAATTTGTAGAAATAATGGCATGCCCAGGAGGTTGTGTAATGGGTGGTGGTCAACCAATAAGAACATCTAAAGAAAGAGCTACAATAGATATAAGAGCTAAAAGAGCAAATGCTTTATATTCAATAGATGAAAGAAGTACAATTAGAAAATCTCATGAAAATCCAGTAGTGAAAAAGATATATGAAGAATATTTAGAAGCTCCAGGAAGTCATAAAGCACATGAACTTTTACATACAACATATGCAAAAAGAGATAAATATAAATTAGATGAAAATTAATTATTAAAAATATAATAAAAAAGATAAATGTTAACAAAGATATGTTTTCATTTATCTTTTTTTATAAAATAATAGAGGTTCTAAATCTTTTTGTTTATAGTAATGTTAAAGTAATAAAAAAGGAAATTATTCCTTGTAACAATTTTCCATAAAAATAAGGTTTTATAGAAATGTTTTCTTTAGAAATAATACTGTAAACTTGAAAAAGTACAGAGATTCCACCAAAACCTAAAATAAATGATGTAAATAAAACAGTAAGTTTTGGAAATTTTAAAAATTCTTGTGAAATAAGATGAACTCCATTTGTAAGTTCTATAAATCCATATAGAACACTATTTAATATGTTTGAATTTATTCCTAAAAAAGAAAATAAATTTGAAAAATTTTCTATAATTTGGCAATTTTGAATAATAGATATTATTACAGAAAAGAAAATAATAAATCCACCAATATTAAGTAAAGAAAAAATAGATTTTTTAATAGAATCTCCTAAAATTTCTCCAATGGTAGATATTTTTATAAGATTATTTTCCTCTTTTTCTTTGTAAGGATATGATAAAGAATAATTTGAAAAATCAGGGATATTTATTTTCCAAAATCTAAAAATTATACCAACTATGATTGAAGAAAAAATATGTGACAAAAGAAGAATTATACCTATTTTTTTATTTCCAAAAATTGAAATACCAACAGTACCAAGTATAAATAAAGGACCAGAATTATTAGTAAAAGAAATTAATCTTTCTGCTTCTAAATTTGAAATTTTTTTATCTTTTTTTAAATTACATACAACTTTAGCTCCTATAGGATAGCCACTAATTATACCTAATATTACAGCTATGCTACCATTTCCAGAAATATTAAATAATGGTTTCATAATTTTATTTAGAAAACGGGCGAGTATTGGTACTAAATTTGATTTTAATATAAGTTCGGTTGCAACAAAAAATGGAAATAAAGAAGGAAATACATTTGTTAAAAATAAAGCTAGTCCATTTTGTGCGGCTATAAAATTACTTTCAGAAAAAAACAATAGTGAAATAGTAAATAATGCGAAAAAAATAGTGAAAAAATATTTTTTAATGTTTACTACTAAAATATTCATATATATCCTCCTAAAATAATATTTATTATTAATATATTCTTTAAAAAAATATATATGATAAAAAATTTGATAATTATTGAAAAATTAAGCCAAAAGTGCTATAATTTCTTTTCCAAGTGAAAGTTAACAAGAGAATTTTATAAATATAGTCTCATAACTTGGTAATTTTTACTTTTAACATAATAATGCAAAGTTATGCTTATTTTCTGTATGTAAAACATCTTGGGAAAGTGACAGGAGGAAATGTGATGATGATAGAATTAATTTTTGCTAAAGCTATTATAGCGGTATTGATGGTTGTGATTCTTTTATTGACTTTGGTAATTTATGCTTTGAATAAGCAGATTAGTCAAAATTTCAAAAAAGACAAAAAAGAAAATTAGCAAATAAAACTTTAAAATTGAATATGGACCTTTGTAACCTAAATCATACAGAAAATATTTTAAAGCATATAAAGCAAAATTTAAAGTGTTAAAAGCACTATAAAAGCCTGTTTCTTGTTAGAAACGGGCTTTTAAAATTTATTTTTTTAATGATACGTTACATATAAAATAAAAAGGAGATACTATTTATACTATAAAATAAAAGATATTTACTACAATTATTATATAAATGTAGAGAAATTTTATCAATATGTATATTTCCTTGCAAATATATAAGAAATATTATATAATAGTATAGCATTTTTTTTGTATATCTTTTTAAGTAAATATATATTATATAATATATATCTAAGAAGATTTTAAATTTTAGAAAGGAAATAATTATGAATTCACTAGTAAAGATTGTACCTAATTTCAAAAAATTTAATGATTATATTTTTGATGTAAAAAAAGGTGTTAATCCAATAATGCTTTCTGGATTAACTGATGTTGGAAAAATTCATATGGCTTATGCTACTAAATTTTATTCTGAAAAGCCAATTTGCATTGTTACTTATAATGAAATGCAAGCTAAAAAAATAATAAAAGATTTAGCATATTTTGGTGAAACTGTTAGATTTTTTCCAAAAAGAGATATTATAAGTTTTGATTATATTGCAGAAAGTAAAGATATCTTATATAAAAGAATAGAAGTTTTAAATGATATTGTTAAAAACAAAAATAAAATAATAGTTACTACAATTGAAGCTGCAATGCAAAAAATGATAACAAAAGAAAATTTATATAAAAATAGAATGACTTTAAAAGTAGGAGATATTTTTAAATTAGAAGAACTAAAAGAAAAATTGGTATTATTAGGATTCGAAAGATATGACATTATAGAAGGAAGAGGGCAATTTAGTGTAAGAGGTGGAATAGTTGATATAGCAACTTCTAAAAGTAATGGTGTTAGAATTGAATTTTGGGGAGATGAAATAGATTCAATTAGAAAATTCAGCATAACAAGTCAAAGAACCACAGAAATGCTAAAAGAAACAGAAATATATCCTTCTTTTGAATTTATATTAGAAAATGATATAAATAGTATCTGTGAAAAAATAGAAAATAAATCATATACAAAATCTGTAAGAGAAAAAGTAGAAGAAGATATTGAACAAATAAAAAATGGTGAATTTATAACAAAAATAGATAAATATTTTAATGAATTTTATGAAAATACAGATACATTATTAGATTATTTAGATAATGATTATATTGTATTTATTGATGAAATTGAAAAGATAAAATCTAGAGCAGAAAGCATTTCAAAAGATAATGAAGCTTTAATAAAAGATTTTATTGATAAAAATAAGATTGTACCAGGAATAATAACAGAATTAAAAGATTATAAGAAGTTTTCTGAAAAACTTCAAGAAAAACAGTCTATATACCTTGAAAAACAAGATATAGGTTTTGTAGACAAACAAAGTATGCATGCAAAAAGAAACGGATATAGCTTTAGCTATAGGGAGGTCAACTTTTTTCGTAGTTCAATGGATTTACTGTTTCAGGAATTACAAGAAGCAATTAAAAGAGGAAAACAAACAGTAGTCCTTGGCGGAAGCACGGAAAATTGTAAAAAAATATCAAATTTATTGTTTGAACAAAATATAGTAAACACATATACAGAAATATTAGAAGATGAAATAGCTCTTGGAAGTGTAATTGTTACACCGGGGGCTTTTTCTGCTGGTTTTGAAATAAAAGAACTTAATCTTTTAGTAATATCAACAGAAGAAATTTTTGAAGTAAAAAAGAAAAGAATTAAATCATCATCAACTTTTAAAGATAGCGAAAAAATTGTTTTTGCTGATTTAAAAGAAGGAGATTATATAGTACACAGAATTCATGGAATTGGACAATATATAGGTGTAAACACTATAAAAGCAGATGGAATAACAAAAGATTATATAAAAATAAAATATAAAGATGATGACATATTATATGTGCCAACAAATGCACTTGACAATATAAGAAAATATATAGGTCCAGAAAAGGTGGGTCCAAGGCTTAATAGACTAGGTTCAAAAGACTGGGAAAAAACAACAGCAAAAGTAAAGAATAATTTAAGACAAGTGGCAGAAGAACTTATAGAATTATATGCCAAAAGACAAAAAATGCAAGGATATGCTTTTTCTAAAGACAGTACATGGCAAAAAGAGTTTGAAGATAGTTTCCCATATGTAGAAACAGATGATCAATTAAGATGTATAGAAGAAGTAAAAAAAGACATGGAAAACCAAAGACCAATGGATAGACTTTTATGTGGGGATGTAGGATATGGAAAAACAGAAGTTGCTATAAGGGCTGCATTTAAATCAGTAATGGATCAAAAACAAGTAGTATATTTAGTTCCTACTACAATACTTGCAAATCAACAATATGAAAGTTTTGCAAATAGGATGAAAGAATATCCTATTAGAGTTGAAGTTTTAAATAGATTTAAAACAAAAAAAGAACAAACAGAGATATTAAAAAAAGTTGAATTAGGTGAAATAGATATATTAGTAGGTACTCATCGAGTATTAAGCAAAGATGTTAAATTTAAAAATTTAGGATTACTTATAATAGATGAAGAACATAGATTTGGTGTAAAAGATAAAGAAAAAATAAAAGAATTAAAAAATAATATAGATGTACTTACTATGACAGCAACACCAATACCAAGAACATTGCATATGTCTGTTGTTGGTATGAGAGATATGTCTGTTATATATGAACCACCACAAGATAGAATACCTGTACAAACATATGTATTAGAATATGATAAAGAAGTTATAAAAGAAGCTGTTACAAGAGAATTAGAAAGAGATGGTCAAGTATTTTATTTATACAATAATGTTGAAGGAATTATAAAAAAAGCAGATGAACTTTCTAAATTAATTCCAGAAGCTAAAGTGGATTTTGCACATGGAAAAATGAATGGTAGTGAATTAGAAAATATAATGCAAGATTTTATAGATAAAAAAACAAATGTGCTTGTTTGTACAACTATATTAGAGTCTGGTATAGATATTCCAAATGCAAATACAATTATTGTTGAAAATGCAGATAGATTAGGTTTAGCACAATTATACCAAATAAGAGGTAGAGTAGGAAGAAGCGACAAACAGGCATATGCATATATAACATATAGAAGAGATAAAGTATTGTCAGAAGTAGCAGATAAAAGATTAAAAGCTATAAAAGAATTTACAGAAT
>CAZYST010000028.1:0-22157 GCA_964650305.1 uncultured Lachnospiraceae bacterium | reverse complement strand
AATCACTTATTCTATTTTTATTTAATTTTGTTTCACATCAATTGTAATATAACATATTGCAGAATATAAAAGATAAATTTATATTGAAAAAAAGGCATATTAATGATAAAATGTGAAAAAATATTTGGGAGGAAGAAATGAGTATATTATTAAAAAATGGAACAGTAATAGATTATGCTAGTAATACTGAAGAAAAATTAGATATACTAATTGAAAATGAAAAAATAACAAAAATATCTGAAAATATAGAAGTAAATGTTGATAGAATTATTGACTGTACAAATTTATATATTATGCCTGGAATGATAGATATGCATTGCCATTTAAGAGAACCAGGTGGAGAACAAAAAGAAACTATAGAAACAGGTTCAGCTAGCGCTGTTAAGGGTGGATTTACAACTATTTGTCCTATGCCAAATACAAATCCAACTCCAGATAGCGCTATTGTTTTAGAAAAAATTATAAATGAAGCAAAAAGAGTAAATCTTTGTAATGTTTTACCTTTTTCAAGTGTTACAATAGGTGAAAAAGGTGAAAAATTAGTGAATTTTGAAGAACAATTAAAATCAGGAGCAATAGCTTTTTCAGATGATGGAATGCCAGTGGAAAATGCTAAATTGATAAGAGAAGCTATGATAAAATCTAATGAATTGGGTAGTTTTATATCTGAACATTGTGAAGAAAAATCAGTTGCTAAAGGTGCTATAAATGCTGGACCTATTGCTGAAAAATTGGGAGTAGAAGGTGTATATCCAGAAGCAGAAGAAATAATGGCTGCAAGAGATATTGTTATAGCAGAAACAAATAATTTACATACACATATATGTCATATAAGTACTAAAACAACAGTAGATACAATAAGAAGTGCAAAACAAAGAGGAGTAAAAGTAACATGTGAAACTTGTCCACATTATTACACATTTACTGTTGATGAAGTTTT
The DNA here is from genome assembly GCA_964650305.1 of uncultured Lachnospiraceae bacterium. Taxonomy (GTDB): domain Bacteria; phylum Bacillota; class Clostridia; order TANB77; family CAG-508; genus Scatovivens. The sequence goes on along the minus strand of CAZYST010000028.1, from coordinate 21,217 downwards.
AGAATCAGGAGCAAATGCAAAAATGAATCCACCGCTTCGTGAAGGAGAAGATAAGTTAGCTATAATAGAAGGATTAAAAGATGGAACAATAGATTGTATTATTACAGATCATGCTCCACATACTAAAGAAGACAAAGAAAAAGGTTTGACTCTAGCACCAAATGGAATAATAGGATTTGAAACAGCGTTAGCTGCTACAATAACAAATTTAGTAGATAAAGGACATATTTCATATCTAGATATGGTAAAATTAATGTCATATAATCCAGCTAAAATATTAAATATTGATAAAGGTGAAATTTCAGAAGGAAAAATTGCAGATTTAACAATATTTGATCCAAATAAAGAATATATATATACAGAAGATATGATAGTTTCAAAATCTAAAAATACACCTTGGATTGGTAAAAAATTAAAAGGAAGAGTAGAGTTTACGCTAGTATCTGGAAGAATTGTATATGAAGGAAAATAAAAATATAAAATATGGAGGAAAAAATGAAAAAAGCAATTGATATACTAATTGACAAGATAAAAGAAAAAAATAATCCAACTGTTATGGGATTAGATCCTAGATATGAAATGTTACCAGAATGTATAAAAGAAAAATATGGTACAGATGTAAAAAGTGTATGTGAAGGAATATTAGAATATAATAAAGCTTTAATAGATGCAACTTATGATATTATTCCTGCTGTTAAACCACAAATAGCTTTTTATGAAATGTTTGGAATAGATGGAATGAAATGTTTTAAAGAAACATGCAAATATGCAAAAGAAAAAGGTATGATAGTTATTGCAGATATTAAAAGAGGAGATATTGGAACAACAGCAGCTGGATATTCAAATGCTTATTTAGGAAAAACTATAATAGGTGAAAAAGAAGAAAGTTTTTATGATATTGATTGGGTTACTGTAAATCCTTATTTAGGAATAGATGGTGTTAAACCTTTTATAGAAGATTGTAAAAAATACAATAAAGGAATTTTTATTTTGGTAAAGACTTCAAATAAGTCATCAGGTGAATTACAAGATTTAAAATTAGAAGATGGAAAAACAGTTTATGAAAAAGTTGCAGAATTAGTAAATTTATGGGGAGAAGAGTTAATTGGTGAATATGGATATAGTTCTATAGCTTCAGTAGTAGGAGCTACATATCCAGTTCAAATGGAAAATTTAAGAAAAATTATGCCACATTCTTATTTCTTAATTCCTGGATATGGTGCACAAGGAGGAAAAGCAGAAGATTTAGCAGTAGGCTTTGAAAATGGACTTGGTGGAATTGTAAATGCTTCTAGAAGTTTAATGTGTGCTTTTAAATCAGATAGATGGAAAGAAAAATATTCAGATGAACAATACGCTCAAGCTACAAGGGCGGAAGCAATTCGTATGAGAGACGAATTAAATAATGTTATATAATTTTAAATTGCTTTTTATAAAACAATTATAAAGGAGACACAAAATGATTGAAATAAAAACAATAAATAAAGGTGCAGAATTAATATCTGCAAAACATAATGGAATAGAAAAAATACATGATGGAGCAAGCTTTTGGAATAGGCATGCACCAATATTATTTCCAATTGTTGGAAAATTAAAAAATGGAAAAACAATAATTAATAATCAAGAATTTGAAATGGGACAACATGGTTTTGCAAGAGATATGGAATTTGAAAAAATAGGAGATAATTCATATGTTTTAAAATCAAATGAAGAAACATTAAAAAAATTTCCTTTTAAATTTGAATTATATGTTTCATATGAAGTAAATGAAAATAAATTAATTACCAAATATAAAGTTGTAAATAAAGATGATAAAGAAATGTTATTTGGCTTAGGTGGTCATCCAGCTTTTGTATGTTATTATTCAACAGGAAAATATAGAATAGATTTTGAAAAAATTGAAGATGAGATAGAAATCGTACAACTTGAAGATGGATTAGTTTCAAATAAAAAAATTCCACTAAAAAAATATTTTAAAGAAAATAGAATATTTTTAGATAAAAACACATTTGAAAATGATGCAATAATAATGAAAAATTTAAAATCACAAAAAATATATTTAAGAACTGAACAAAAGAAAGTATTATCGTTTGATTTTACTGGATTTAAATATTTAGCTATATGGTCAAAGCCAGATGCACCATTTGTTTGTATAGAACCATGGTTTAATACTGCAGATAATGTTGAATCTGATGGGGATTTTTCTAAAAAAGAAAATATTTTAAAATTAACTCCAAATCAAGAATTTAATGCAGAATATACAGTTGAATTTTTTTAAATAAATTATAATAGGAGGAATAAATGGGAGTAAAACTTATATGTGAATTAGTAAAAAAAGAAAAAATTAATGAAGGAATTTATAAATTTTCTGTAAAAGCACAAGAAATTGCAAATTCTGCAAAAGCAGGTCAATTTTTAGAAATTAAAGTTTCAGACGTTGGAGAGACTTTTTTAAGAAGACCAATAAGTATTTATAATATAGATAAAGAAAATGGAATAGTAGAATTTATTTTCCAAATAAAAGGTAGAGGAACAGAAATATTAAGTACTAAAGAAATTGGTAATAAAATAGATATAATGGGACCTTTAGGATATGGAACTTTTAAAATAGAAGAATATAAAAATGTTGCAATTATAGGTGGTGGAATAGGAACATATCCTTTATACGAACTTGCAAAAGAATTAAAAAACAAATCAAATGTAAATATGTATATGGGATTTAGAACAAAAGAATTAGTAACATTAGAAAAAGAATTTGAAAATGTTTCTGATAAATTAGTTATAACAACAGATGATGGATCATACAAAGAAAAAGGATATGCAATAAATTTTCTAAAAGAAGATTGTAAAAATGAAAAACCAGATATGATATTTGCGTGTGGACCACTTCCAATGTTAAAAGCAGTTAGAGAATTTGCATTAGAAGAAAAAATACCATGCCAAATTTCTTTAGAAGAGAGAATGGGATGTGGAATAGGAGCTTGCTTGGGATGTGCTGTAAAAGTAATTTCAGGACCAGAGCCAAGATATGGACATGTTTGCAAAGAAGGTCCAGTATTTAATGCAGAAGATGTAGAAATTTAAAAGAAGGGAAAATTAAAGTAAAACTAAAATGAAAATAGATATTGAGAAAATAAGTCCTTATATAGAAAAAATAGCAAAATATGGATTAATATTACTTATTTTTGCTAGTATATTTTTACTTAATCATTCTGTTTTATTAAGTCCAGATGATTATACATATTCATGGGTTCAAGGTTCAAATATGGAAAGAATCGATGGAATAGATGATTGTATAAATACAGCAAAATTCTTATATAATAATTGGACAGGAAGAATAATCCCTCATGTATTAGTGGGAATTTTTAGAAATATAAATCCACTTATTTTTGAAGTGGTAAACACAATAGTTTTTATGGTATTTGTTATATTAATTACTAAAGTTTTAAATAAAAAATCAACATTTATATCTATACTTTCTGTTTTTGGATATTTAGTTTTTAGTATGATGTTTGGAGAAAAATTTGCATGGATAAGTGGTGCACTTAATTATTTATGGCCAAGTACATTTATGGTAATTTTAATATATTATTTTTATAAATATTTTATTGGAGAAAAAGAACTAAATATTTTAAGTAAAATAGCTTTAATTTTATTTGCATTCTTAACAGGATTTTCTCATGAAAATATAGTATTTGTTGGTGGTTCGTTTTTAGCATGTGTATGTTTGTTTAAAATAAAAGATTTCTTAAAATTTACTACTAGAAAGAAAATAACAATTATATTAATTTTTATAATGTTTTGTTTAGGGTCAGCTGCTACTATATTTGCACCAGGTAATTTTTCAAGAATGAATCAAATAGATACAAGCTTTAATTGGGGATTTTTAGGAAATTACGTAAATGCGAAAAAACATTTAATAGTAGTTGCAGTTAGTATGATTGCAGTATTTTTACTTTCAAATATGGAACTTATAAAAAAAGAGAAAATAAAATTTTTACTATTTAGAAATTGGAAAAAATATGATATTTCAATAATAAAAGAAGAAATCTTATATTTTATATTACCAGCATTAATTGGTACAATTCCAATGGCAGTAATTTCATATTTTCCACCAAGAGCATTTTTACCATATGAAGTTATGTTTATGATACCATTAGCTAAAAATGTTACATATATTATGAAATTTTTTGAAAAATATAAAAAGACTTTGGCAGTAGTATCAATAGCTTTAACATTAATTGTTTTTAGAAAATATTCTCCAAGTACGTTGGCTCAAATAAAATATATAATACCATATAAAGAAAAAGTCACAGTTCAATATGAAGAAGCAGCAGATAAAGGAGAAAAAGATGTATTAGTTAGTAGATTTGACTACTCTCCATGGATTCATATTGAAGATTGGATAAATATACATAACTTTTTCCCAGAATTTAATTCTGGAATGCCTGTAAATGTTTTTATATCAATGTATTATGGATTTGATAGAGTTACAGCAATAGGAGATAACGAATATTTAATAGAATTAAGTGTAGATACAGAAGGAATTAATACATATTTTGTATTAGAAAAAGAAACAGGAATTCAAGTTCATATGATGGAATATGACAATAACATTAGATATACTATTCCAAAAGATAAACTTGGAAGTTATGTTTTAAATTGCAAAGTAAATGATTTAGAAGATAAAATTTTAGATTATAAAGTACGATATATAGGTGGAGAACTTAGCAAAGAAGAAGTAAGTATAAATGATTTAATAATAACAGAATAAAAGATAGGAGTTGAATGTATGAATACAGAAGTAAATTTATGTGGAATTAAAATGAAAAATCCTGTTACAGTAGCATCTGGAACATTTGGGTATGGTAGAGAATATTCTGAATATATTGATTTAAATAAATTAGGTGGTATAGTAACAAAAGGAACATCATTAAAATTAAGACCAGGAAATAAACCACCAAGAGTATGTGAAGTAACAGGTGGAATGCTAAATAGTATAGGACTTCAAAACCCAGGAGTTGAATATTTTGCAAAATATGATTTACCATGGCTTAGACAATTTGATACAAAAATAATTGTAAATGCGTGTGGTAGTACAATAGAAGAATATGTAGAACTTTGTAAAATATTAAATACATTAGATATAGATGGTGTTGAACTTAATCTATCTTGTCCAAATGTTAAAGCAGGTTGCTTAGCTTTTGGAACAACATATGAAGGTGTAAAAGAAGTAACTTCTGCAGTAAGAAAAGTTTTAGATAATAAACCATTAATTGTAAAATTAACACCAAATGTAACAAATATTGTAGAACCCGCAAAAGGTGCAGAAGATGCAGGAGCTGATGGAATATCAGCAATAAACACTTTATTAGGAATGAAAATAGACATAGAAAAAAGAAAGCCAATACTTGCAAATAATACAGGTGGATTTTCTGGTCCAGCAGTAAAACCAGTTGCAGTAAGATGTGTATATCAAATAGCAAATGCTGTAAATATACCTGTTTTAGGATTAGGTGGAATTATGTCAGGTGATGATGCAATAGAATTTATGATGGCTGGAGCAACAGCTGTTTCTATAGGTTCAGGAAATTTTGTAGATCCAGAAATAAGTATAAATACAATTAAAGAAATAGAAAATTTTATGAAAAAGCATAATATTGATGATATAAATTCAATAATAGGTTCAGTTCAAATGAATTAGAAATAAAATTAATAGAAATATGTAAAATAAATTGCGCTTCAAAATGTTATATTAAAGATTTAACATTTTGAGGTGCGTTTTTTTACAAAAAACATTTAAAATATTGAAAAAAATTTTTTTATAGTATAATATATTATTATAAAATAAAAAGAGGGGAAAGAAATGGAATTTTTATTCATATTAATAGTGTGCATAATATTAATAATGATAGAATATAATAGATGTTCATTATTAAAAAATAAAGTAAAACACTCAAAATCATCAATAGATATTTATTTAAATCAAAGATTTGATTTAATACCAAATTTAGTAGAAACAACAAAAGCATGTGCAAATTTTGAAAAAGAAACAATAGAAAAAATTGTTAGTATTAGAAATGAATATTTAAAAAATAAAAATAGAAATTTAAAAGAATCTTCTTATTATAATAGAGAATTTAATAATTTTTTAGGTACTGTAGAAAATACACCAGAATTAAAATCTACTCAAAATTTTCTAAATTTACAAAAAACTTTAATAAAAATTGAAAGTCAGCTTCAAGCAGCAAGAAGAATATATAATGGAGATGTTACTTTATACAATACAAAAATTACAACATTTCCAGGAAACTTAATTGCAAATATCTTTGATTTTAAAGAAGAAGAATTATTTGAAATTGATGAATATAAAAAACAAAATCCAAAAATTTAGAGTTAAAGGAAAAAACAAATGAAAAGAAATTTTAAAGAAGTGTATGAAAAAATATATAAAGAAACTAAAGAAGAAATAGATGAGTTAAAAGCCCAAAATACTTCTAAGATTATTAAAACACTTTTAATAATTGTTGTAATAGTAATTGCAATGCTTATTGCATCAAGAGAATATAAACAACTTAGGCTAATAATAGTAGGTGCAGGAATTTTAATATCTGCAGTATCAATAGCTATAGAAATTGATAAATATAAAGAAATATATAAATCAAAAGTTATCACAACTATGGTACATGGGTATAGCGATAAATTATTTTTTTCACCAATGTCAAGTATGACAAAAAGTGAATATAATAGTTCACAGTTTGATTTAGGTTATGATGAATTTTATACAGAAGATGAAATAGCAGGAAGATTAGAAGATGGAAGCAGAATAAAAATGGCTCAAATAAGAACTATAGAAGAAACTGAAACTACAGATTCAGACGGACATACTCAAAGAACTAGAACAGAAACTTTTAAAGGAATGTATGGATTTGTAGAATTAAAAAATGTGATTATACCAAATCACATAGAAATAATAAGTAATTCGTTTTTTCATAGATATAATAGAAGTAGAATTGAAATGGAATCTTCAGAATTTGAGAAAAAATATGACATAATTGCACATGATAAGATAAATGCTACACAAATATTTACATCAGATTTAATTGAAAAATTTATAGAACTTTCTAAAAATAAAAGATACATATTACAAATGAGAATAATGAATTCAAAAATTTATTTTAGATTTAGATGTGGAGATGTGTTTGAACCACCAATGATAAGTAGTGGTATTAGTTTTGATCTTTTATATAAATATTTTTCAATTGTAAATCTTCCAATAGAAATAATAGAACAAATTATTAAAAACGCAAAAGCTATAAAAGGAGAATATGACTAAAAACAATTGTAGAAAAACATTGATTTATTACTTAAATTGTGTTAATATATTAATATAATTTAAAAACTATGAAAAAGAAGAGTAAATCTATGCAAAATATTACAGAGAAAAGAAGTTTTAGCTGAGAGCTTCTTATAAAAAGGTAGATTGAATGTAGCTTTGGAGTTGATATGCTGAGAAATAAGAAATTAAGCATATCCGTTTTAGTAACGTTAAAAACTAATTAAGATATATACTTAGTATATAATTAAGGTGGTACCGTGAATTAAAACTTCGCCCTTATATAGGCGAAGTTTTTTTGTTTTAATAATACAAAATTTTCTTTTTATATTATTAAAAATGTGTAACAAATACAAAAGATAATTTTTATAAATAAGGAGGTTTTTATGGAAGAAAATAAAAATGAAACTAATTTTATTAAAAAAGGAGAAAAAGAAAAAAAGCAAGATAGAGAAACTACAATAGTTTTATTAAGAAGCTGTGGATATCCAATTCCTACTACTCCTGAAGAATGGAGAGAAAATGCTAAAAAATTAGCTAATTTTTTGGAAAACCTAGAGATAAATCAAAGGAATTCTGTTATAAGGCCAGCTAGACGAGTCGCTGAGGATAGAATAAGAATGTCAAATGAAAAAATATCAATAGATGAAAATAAATTAAATTCAGTAAATGAATATATACCACTTAGTGAAAGTAAAGAAAATGATTTAGATGTATTTACTGATTTTACACAAATGAAAGAAGAAGAAAAAAAGCTTATATTAGAAGCGATACAAATGGGAATTGCTGGTCAACAAAAAGCACTTCAACATTTAGAAAAAGAGCAAAGAGATATAGAACTATAAAAGAAAGGAGATATGTTAGAAAAGTATCTAGCATAAAAAATAATATGGAACATAAATTAAATGAAAAATATAATCCAAAAGAATTTGAAGATAAACTATATAAAAAATGGGAAGAAAAAGGTTATTTTAAACCAAGTGGAAATAAAGATGCAGAACCTTTTACAATAATGATGCCACCTCCAAATGTTACCGGAAAATTACATATGGGACATGCATTAGATGGAACAATACAAGATATATTAATAAGATATAAAAGAATGCAAGGATATGATGTATTATGGCTTCCTGGAACAGATCATGCATCAATTTCTACAGAAATGAAAGTTGTACAAAAATTAAAAGAAGAAGGAAAAACTAAAAAAGAATTAGGTAGAGAAAAATTTTTAGATGAAGCATGGGAATGGACACATAAATATGGTGGAATAATTCAAGAGCAACAAAGGAAATTAGGATGTTCTTGTGATTGGGAAAGAAATAGATTTACATTAGACGAAGGAATGTCTGATAGCGTTTTAGAGCAATTTGTTGATTTATATAATAAAGGTCTTATATATAAAGGAAAAAGAATGGTAAATTGGTGCACAAGTTGTAATACATCAATTTCAGATGCAGAAGTTGAATATAAAGAAGAACCATCACATTTATGGCATATAAGATACAAAATAGTAGGAGAAGAAAATAAATATATAGAAGTTGCTACAACAAGACCTGAAACAATGCTTGGAGATACCGCAGTAGCAGTTCACCCAGATGATGAAAGATATACAGATTTAATAGGAAAAAAATGTATTCTTCCTATTATGAATAAAGAAATTCCAATAATAGCAGATGAATTTGTAGAAAAAGATTTTGGAACAGGATGTGTTAAAATAACACCTGCACATGATATGAATGATTATGGTGCAGGTTTAAGACATAATTTAGAATTTGTAGAAGTGTTTGATGAAAACTTTAAAATGGGAGATTTAGTTCCAGAATATAAAGGAATGGAATTAAAAGAAGCTAGAAAATTAATAGTAAAAAAATTAGAAGAATTAGGAAATCTTGTAGAAACAGAAGATTATACACATAATGTTGCCAAATGTGAAAGATGTAAAAATACTATAGAGCCAAAGGTATCAACACAATGGTTTGTAAGTATGAAAGATTTGGCTAAAAGAGCTGCTGATAGTGTTAGAAATGGTGAAACAAATTTTGTACCAAAAAGATATGAAAAACAATATTTTAATTGGTTAGATAATATTCAAGATTGGTGTATATCGCGTCAACTTTGGTGGGGACATAGAATACCAGCATATTATTGTGATGAATGTGGACATATAAATGTTTCAAAAACTACACCAGAAAAATGTGAAAAATGTGGCTGTACAAAGCTTACTCAAGATGAAGACACATTAGATACATGGTTCAGTTCTGCATTATGGCCATTTTCAACATTAGGTTGGCCAAATATTGAAAATGAAGATTATAAAAGATATTATCCAACAAATGTACTTGTAACTGGATTTGATATTATTACATTTTGGGTATCAAGAATGATGACACAAGGATTAGAATTTACAAATATTCCACCATTTAAAGATGTTTTAATACATGGAATTGTAAGAGACAGTCAAGGAAGAAAAATGTCAAAAACATTAGGAAATGGTGTAGATCCATTAGATGTTATAGAAAAATATGGTGCAGACGCTTTAAGATTTTCAGTTTTATCAGGTACTACAATGGGAAATGATATAAGATTTATGCCAGAAAAATTAGAGCAAGCTTCAAATTTTGCAAATAAATTATGGAATGCTTCAAAATTTGTTTTAATGAATTTAGAAGATGCAGAAGATTTATCAGAAGTAGAAATTCATTCTTTAAAATCAGAAGATAAATGGATAATTTCTAAAGTAACTCGTTTAATGAATGAAGTAAAAACAAACATTGAAAATTATGATTTAGGAATTGCACTAGATAAAATATATTCTTTTATATGGAATGAATTTTGTGATTGGTATATTGAAATGGTAAAATCAAGATTGTATGATAAAGAAAGTAATAAAGAATCAAGATATGCAGCACAATATACATTAAACAGAGTTTTAAAAGCATCTTTGAAATTATTACATCCATTTATGCCATTTATAACAGAAGAAATATACTTAAAATTATATAATGTAGATGAAAGTATAATGATATCAAATTATTCTGACTATTCTGAAGAATTCATTTTTGAAGAAGATGAAGAATTTATAGAAAATTTAAAAAATATAATTTCAGAAATAAGAAATGTTAGAGCAAATATGAATGTTCATCCAAGTAAAAAATCTACTCTAATATTTGTAACAAATGACTTTGAAGAAAAAATAAAAGAGTCTGAAAGTATACTTTTAAAATTAGGTTTTGCAAACAATATAGAAGTTAGAAAAGAAAAAGGTAATATTCCAGATAATGCAATATCAATTTTAAATAAAGGTATACAAACATATATACCATTTGAAGATTTGATTGATATAAAAGAAGAGATAGAAAGACTAGAAGGAGAAAAGAAAAAGTTAGAATCAGAAGTTTTAAGAGGAGAAAAAATGCTTTCAAATCCAGGTTTTGTTTCTAAAGCTCCAGAAAGTAAAATTAATGAAGAAAAAGAAAAGCTTGCAAATTATAAATCAAAATTGGAACAAGTATTACAGAGATTAGATTCTTTGAAATAAAAATAAAATAGGGGGCAAATTTTGTAAAAGAAGGTGAACTTTATGCCAAAAAAGCTCCTTATTTTTTTAATAAATTTAAGAGAGAATATTTACAAATATATAAATATCTTTTTAGATATTTTATTTCCACCAATTTGCATTTTATGTGAAAAAATAGATAAAAATTGGATGTGTGAAAAATGTTTAAAAAAAATAGAAAAATTAATAAAACCTAAGATTATTTTGAATAAAAATATATTAAAAATAACCCAAAAAGAAAAACGTAATATTAAAAAATTTAAAATGACGAATCAAAAATATAATGCAGATTTTCTTTATAAAATATTATATATTTTCAAATATAAAGGAATAATAAGAAAAATTATTATAGATTATAAATTTAATGATAAACCATATATATGTAATTTCTTTTCAAATATTATAATAAATAATAAATTTGTTTGCGATATTTTAAAAAGATATGATATAATCATCTCAGTTCCATTAAGTAAAAAAAGATTAGCTAGAAGAGGATATAATCAATCAGATTTAATAGCAAAAAATATTTCTAAAAAATTAAATTTAGAGTATAAATCAAATTACTTAATAAAAATTAAAGAAACAGAAAAACAAAGCACTTTGAAAGGCAAAGAAAGAGAAAAAAATATAAAAGATGCTTTTGTTTTTAATAATAAATATAATATAGAAAATAAAAATATAATAATATTAGATGATGTATACACAACTGGAAATACTATAAAAGAATGTTATAAAATATTAAAAAAGAATGGTGCAAGAAAAATTTTAGCTTTAATAATAGCTAAAGATTAAGATATTTACTAAAGAAGGGAGGAATAGTTAGAAAAGTCTAACGAAAAAATGGAAGAATTAGTAGAAAGTATATTAGATTATGTAAGAGCAGATTATACTGATTATGCTATTATGATAAATGGTGAATGGGGTAGTGGAAAAACCTATTTTTGGAATAATAAAGTAAAAAATAAAATAGAATCACTAAGATTAAATGGAAAAAAATATACAACTATTTATATGTCTTTATATGGAATTTCAAATTTAGAAGAAATAAGCAAAAAAATATTTATAGAAACTACTCAACTTATGGATAAAAACATGAAAAAATATATGGATACACATGAGCAAACATCAATACCAGAATATGCTAAAACCGGGTTAGATATGGCACATTTTTTTGGTGTTACGCAAAATGGAGACAAAATAGATTATGCTAGTTTCTTTTCAACAGATGATAAAGTTTTATGTTTTGATGATTTAGAAAGAGCAAATGTTGATGTTATAGATATTTTAGGTTATATAAATAATTTTGTTGAGCATGACCATATAAAAACAATAATAATTTGTAATGAAAAAGAACTTTCAACAAAATTAAAAAGTTCAAACTTAGAAATGAAAACATTTATAGCAACATATTTGCTAGATAAAGAAGGCAATTTGCTAAAAGCAGACAAGCCAATGGTTGAAAAAATAAGTGAAAAAATAGATTATGTATTTGATAAAGCGAATGATTATGAAAGAATAAAAGAAAAACTTATAGGTGAAACTTTTGAATATGCTCCAAAATTTAATTATATTATAAATGGTATTTTAATGAGATATGAAAATAATCCAGAGTTAATTAGATTTTTAAGGGAACATACTAATTTAATTACTAATACTTTTATAAAATCAGGAACAAGAAACTTAAGAATTTTAAAACATGCTTTAAATGATTTTAAAAAAGTATATGAAAATGTAAATAAATTTTATCCAAATACAAATTTAAGGGTTCTTCAAACAATGCTTATATTTACAATAGCTGTGTCTTTTGAAATAAAAGCAGGAAAAATTACAAAAGATAAATTTATAAATATTAATAGCAATGAAGAATATAAATCAATATTAGTATCTTCAAGAGTGTTAATGGATAATAGACAATTTTATATAAAAGAATTTGATAATAATTATTACTTTAATTTTAAAGCTGATTATAGATTCTTTAAATTTATAGAAATATATGTTAGAACAAGAATTTTTGATATGAAAGCTTTCAAAAATGATATGGAAATGATTATAAAAACAATAGATACAGAAAAATTACCTGGATATAAAAGACTTCTTACTGAAGAATATTGGAAAATATCAGATGATCAATTTCCAAATATAATAGAAGAAGTAATAGGCAATATAAAAAAGGGTGAATTAAAGTTAATAGAAATAGTAAAATTATTTGCATATTATAATTATTTTTCAAGAAGAGAATTAATAGATTATGATATTGAAACATTAAAAAATATTTTTATAAAAGGTATGGATAAAGCAGCAAAAAATTCAGAATTCTGTGATAATTTAGAAGAAGAATTAGCACGTTTAGAAATTGGCGTTGGTGAAGATATGGATGAAATATTAGAACATTTCCATGAACTTAACAGTGAATTAGAAGAAAAAATGCATAGAGAAAAAGCAGAGGAAATATTTAAGAATATTCCTATGAAAATGGAACTATTTTATGATAAGTTTACAGCAGAATGTATGGATACAGCGATTTTAAATCATTATGATCCATATCAAATGTTCCAAAGAATAACTTGTGCAAGTAATGAAGATATAGTTATGATAAAAGAAATGCTAATTGATAGAGCTAAGAAACAAAAAGAAAAATTAAAACCGGAATTAGAATTTTTTGAAAAATTGAAAAAAGTTTTAGATGATTATTGTAGAGGAAAAGAAATAAGTATAAAAATAGTTATGCTAAAAGAATTTGCTAATGATTTAGGAGAAATAATAAATATTTATGCTGAGGCATAAGAAATATAAAAACACTTTTAAGTAAAAATGAAAGTGTTTTTTTCTTAATAAAAAATTAATAATTTAAACACAAAAAATACACAAAAATTTAAGATTGATTTAATATTTATTATATAAAATAATCACATAAACAGAAGAGGAGTGTGATGCCATGGACATTAAAGAGGTTATGAGTGTATAAAATACATTTATATAATGAATTAGTAAAATCCCCAAATTAAAAATGAAGAAAAGTGATTCTAAAAATTAAAGAGTTACTTTTCTTTTTATTTATATAGAATAATAGATATTTAAAAATTTACTTTTGGTTATGTTTGAAAAATATTTATATATAGGCAAAAGTTGAAAAGATTTACATAATATGATATAATATCTAGCATGACAATATGTGCTCGCTGTACGAATTTGTCTAGAAAGTACACATACGTTAAAAAGAAAGGATGAAATTAATGAATAGCACAGCTAAAGACAAAATGAAAAATGCATTTACAAACAATAGTAATAGTAGTATTGGAGGTGTAAAAAAAGAAAGAAAGATAATTTCAACAGAAAAAATTTCTAAAAGTGATGAAGAAGGTATTGTCAAATTATATGAAACTTTAGTTTCTAGAGAGAATATAAAGCGGATTGACATATCAAAGGTAAAGAAAACTTTTCCAAGTTTTGAAGACATTGACATCAAAATGATTGTAGAAGAAGCTTTTCCAGCTTTTGAAGCGACTATTGGTGTTGAAAATTTTGCAAAAGTGAAAAAGTATTTTGGAATTGGTGTAAAGCAGAACAAAACGCAAAAAAACAGAGATGTAGAGCTTCTTATTGCAAATCTTAGAACAATTGAAAATGCACAATATTATATTTGTGGATATAAAGAATTAATTTCTAAAGTTGCAAAAAAACTCGAAAATTCACCAAAAGATTTTACAGAATTAGTAAAAGCCAAGATTGCAAGGATGTATTTTGTAATCTATTTGGGGTATTACTATTTTGTAGAAGATTATTCACCAATTCCTGGAACAGTAAACGAAGTACAGGTAAATTATTCAAAAGCACTTGAAAATAATAAATTTGGATTTTATCCTGAAGAATTGTTTTCACTGTATATTAGCAAAATGGAATCTTTTGGAGATGAAAGCGTGTTCTATGATATTATTTATTTAGATATCAAAGAACTTGAAGAAAATAACAGAAGACTTTTAAAAGAGGTTATGAAATTTGCAGAACTTACATTCTCTAGTGGTAGATTTTCTTCAGTGAATAAAGTGTTACCAAATCAAACTTTTGCAGATGTTAGAAAAATAAAAGACAATTTACACAAAGAGCCCGGAGTATTTCCTTTAGAGATTTTTGTGGAAAAAGAATTAATTGATAAGCTCAATCTACCAGATTTCTACACTATTTTTAAACTTCTGAAAACACAAGATTTTGAAAAAGTTCCTAAAAAAGAACTTCAGATGACTGTTATTGAAGGTTCAAGAATAGTAACCAAAAATCATTTATGCTACCAAATAGATCCAGATATGTATGTAGCTGGTCCAATTGAAAGAGCAAGATTTATAAGAATGATGGAATATATGGCTTACAGAGAGTTTACTATGGCAACTAATACCAAAGAAAATGGTGAACCTCGAAAAAAAGTCAGAAGATATAATGTAAAGCAATTTATTAATGCAATTCAATTTGCTAATGATGCTAATTATTTAACTTCTGAAACAACTGTAAAAAGAGATATCAAAGTTGCAAACCAACTTATAAAAATGGATAAGAAAAAAGCTTTGATAGAATATTCCATAGAAAAAGAAAATGCAGTAGAAGAGATGAAAAAAGAGCTTGGAATTGATGAACAATTTGAATATGACTTTTTGGGTATAAAAAAAACAATTGCATTAGAAGAAGTTGTAAAAGAATTTGCTTTAAAAAATTTTTATGTTGAGTTACCAGAACAATTAGATATTAGTTTGGTTCAAAATGTACTTATTCCAGAAAATGAAACATTTTGGGAAAAGTATAGTGAAGGAGAAATTACAGAAACAACTTTAAAAAAGAAGATTGGATTTTCAGAAGAATTTGCAAAAATGTTTTTCAGTCTTGAAAAAATTGATGTTTCTGAAATTGAAGCCAAACTTTTAGAGGTAAAGAAAACAACGATTGGAAGTAAAAAGATTTCTAATAGCCTAAAATTGGTTGTTACTCTGTACTGCTATATTGTTGAAAATCAGATTCCTTGTGGACCAAAGAAACGTGTACCTAAAAGAAACAAAACGTTAAAGCCTTCTAATTTGAAAAAATTAATATAAAGAAGGTAAATTAAGCGAAACCACTGTATGGATATTTCCATACAGTGATTTTTTTATAAAAAATATCAATTTTTTTATAATCAATGCATCATTTTACTATAAATCATTTTTTTAAAGAAAAATTTTTATAGATTTTTTAAAATTATAAAATTAAAATGAATTTTGTATATTTTTTTCCTTTTTTGTAATACTAAGTATATAAAATCTTAAAATAAAAATCGACAAATATAAGGAGGAATTTATGAAAGCAACTGGTGTAGTTAGAAGAATTGATGATTTAGGTAGAGTAGTTATTCCAAAGGAAATAAGAAAAGTTCATAGAATAAAAGAAGGTGATCCTTTAGAAATATTTACAGATAAAGAAGGAGAAATTATATTAAAAAAATATTCACCTATTGGTGAACTTACAGAATTTGCTAGTAATTATGCAGAAACTATTGCAAAAACAACAGGGCATATAACATGTATAACAGATAAAGATACTGTAATAGCAGTATCAGGTGCATCAAAAAAAGATTTTTTAGAAAAAAATTTAAGTAAAGAATTAGAAGAAGTGATAGAAAATAAAGAAATTTTTAAAAGTAAAGAAAATAATGAAATTTCAATTCCTATAACACAAAATGAAGGTAGAGAAAGAATATATAATTCTCAAGTAATATATCCAATAATAACAGATGGAGATGTAGTAGGAAGTGTGATATTGTTAGCAAAAGATGCAAGTAAAAAAATGGGAGAAGTTGAAGATAAAATAGCACAATCAGCAGCAGGCTTTTTAGGAAATCATTTAGATGTATAATAAAATATATATTTTTGTTTTAAAACCCTTCTTTATTAAATAAAAGTTTAATAAAGAGGGGTTTATTTACATAAAAAAATATGGTATAATTAAAAAGATAACAGATAATTAACATAATTTTGAGAAGCATAATTCTCAAACGGCTACAACAAGAAAGGAGACATAATATATGGGCTGCTTAGGGTATATTTTCTTAGGACTTTTCGTTTTATGGGTTTTAGAATCCTTTAGTATCGGAAAGTTAATATTAGCATTTATTGTGGGGTGGTTTGTGTACAAGATTTTTATAGATTAACCTCATAACACTTGAAAAGACGTATGGATTTATTTTTAAACCATACGTCTTTTTTGTTATATATGGAATGTTTTAGCTTAATTTTTATGCAAAAACTTGAAAAATGAGTATATTTATAATATAATACTAAAATAATTTATAAGTACGAAAATAAGGAGATATAATTATGAAGGCAATAGAAATAAGAAACAAATATTTAAAATTTTTTGAAAGTCATGGACATAAAATTATTCCTTCAGCACCAGTAATACCAGAAAATGATCCATCAGTTTTATTTACAACTGCAGGAATGCATCCTTTGGTACCATATCTTTTAGGAGAAAGTCATCCAGAAGGAAAAAGACTTACAGATTTCCAAAAATGTCTTAGAACAGTTGATATTGATGATGTGGGAGATAATAGACATTTAACATATTTTGAAATGCTTGGAAATTGGTCTTTAGGAGATTATTTTAAAGAAGAATCAATTCAAATGAGTTTTGATTTTTTAACTAAAGAATTAGAAATTCCAATTGAAAAATTATCAGTAACATGTTTTGCTGGAGATGAAGATGCACCAAGAGATAATGTATCATTTGAATGTTGGAAAAAAGCAGGAATTCCAGAAGAAAATATATATTTCTTTGGGAAAGAAGATAATTGGTGGATTGCAGGAGAAGAAGGTCCATGTGGACCAGATACAGAAATGTTTTATGATACAGGAAAAGAACCTTGTTCAGAACATTGTGATCCTTCATGTTCTTGTGGAAAATATGTAGAAATATGGAATAATGTATTTATGGAATATTTTAAAGATAAAAACGGATATTCTAAATTAAAACAAAAAAATGTAGATACAGGTCTTGGATTAGAAAGAATGGCAATGCTTTTACAAGGTAAAAAAACTCCATATGAAATAGAACTTTTTGTACCAGTAATGGAAGAATTAGAAAAAATGCAAAAAGTAGATGATATTCAAAGTAGAAGAATTATAGCTGAACATTTACGTTCTAGTATGATGATTATAAATGATGGTGGAGTTCCAAGTAATGTAGATAGAGGATATATTTTAAGAAGATTATTAAGAAGAGCAATAAGACATATGAATAAATTAGGAATAGATTTAAATGAGATATCACATTTAATAGATGTTTCTATTGATGCTTTAAAAGAAATGTATCCTGAACTTTTAGAAAATAAAGAAAATATCAAAAAAGTAATAATCGAAGAAAAAGATAAATTTGTAAGAACACTTCAAAATGGTGAAAGAGAATTTGAAAAAGCTGTTCAAAGAGCAAAACAAAGTGGAAAAAATCTAATAGATGGAAAAGTAGTATTTAATTTATATGAAACATATGGTTTTCCAGCTGAGATGACAGAAGAACTTGCAAAAGAACAAGGAATAGAAGTAGATAATAAAGCTTTTGATGAACTATTTAAAGAACATCAAGAAAAATCTAGATTAGGAAGTGAAGCAAAATTCAAAGGTGGATTAGCAGATCAAACTGAAAAAACAATAGCATATCATACAGCTACACACTTATTACATAAAGCACTTCAAATAGTATTAGGAGAACATGCAAAACAAAAAGGAAGTAATATTACAGAAGAAAGATTAAGATTTGACTTTTCACATCCTCAAAAAGTAACAAAAGAAGAATTAGAAAAAGTTGAACAAATTGTTAATGAACAAATTGCAAGAAATTTAGATGTAATTTGTGAAGAAATGACATTAGAAGAGGCAAAGGAATCAGGAGCAATAGGTTTATTTGAAAATAAATATGGTGAAAAAGTAAAAGTTTATACAATTGGTGATTTTAGTAAAGAAATTTGTGGTGGACCTCATGTAACAAACACTGGAAAATTAGGACATTTTAAAATAAAAAAAGAAGAAGCTTCTTCAGCAGGAGTAAGACGTATAAAAGCAATATTAGAATAGAAAAAATAAAAAATCAAATTATTAATTAATTTGATTTTTTTATTTGGCTTTATAATATAAAAATTATAAAGTGAAAAAATTTAGAAATTGAATTTGCTTATTGGCTTTTTAATAAAAAGTAGTAGTACATTTTAATTTATAAATTATTTTTTATTTATATTTTATAAAAAATATTATATTATATAATAAAAATATACAGTATATATCGTTTGAAAGAAACACCATAATATGGTATAATATATATAGGAGAGTTTAAATTATATAATAGGAGGAACTAGATATGTTCAATAAATATGGAAATGTTTTAACATTTATATTAATTGTTATAATAGTTTTAATAGTTGGAATATTAGGTTATATTGGTTATGATACATATGTTAATGGAGAAATAGAAAAACAAGCACAACTTGCGGTTGAAGAATTTGATAAAGAAGTTGAAAGTTCTAAAAAGAAAATTGTAACTGATACAAAAAATGAAGTTGAATCTACAGATCAAGTTACAGAACCTCAAAATACGGTAGATCCTTCTGAAATACTAAATCAGTTTCAAAATAATACAGTAGAAGAAAATCAAACAACAGCTCAACCAGAAAAACAATATTTAGGAGATTATGAAATTCTTGGAACAATATATATTCCAAAAACAAAAGCAAAATATCCTATATTAGAAGAAGTAACCAAAACTTCACTAGAGAAATCTGTTGCTGTTTTATATCCACCAAATATCGAAAAATTGAATGAACCAGGAAATGTTGTTATTGCAGGTCATAATTATAGAAACGGAAAATTCTTTTCAAATAATAAAAAATTAGCAGTTGGAGATACAATAGAAATAAAAGATACAACAGGAACAACAGTTGTTTATAAAATATATGATATGTATGAAACATCACCTAGTGATGCAGATTATATGAAAAGAGATACAGAAGGAAAAAGAGAAATTTCTTTATCAACATGTACAGATGATTCAACAGGAAGATTAATAATATTAGCAAAAGAAATTTAATAGATAATGATTTTAATATTAAAACCTAGAATTATTTTTAATTCTAGGTTTTTTGTATTTTTCTATAAAAATTAAATTAAAGTTCAGTATAGGTATAATCTTGGTAATTATTTTTGTCAAATGTTAATATATCATTATCTTCCACAGAATTACATATATATTTATAAGTTACACTATTTTTTAAAGTTGCATTATTTATAGAAGAACCTGTAAAAATTTCTTCTTTTATAATATGCTTATTTTCTAAATCTATATAATAATATGCTAGTTGAATGTTATCAACATTTTCTGTACTCAAAGATACTTTTATGCAACTAGTATTATCAATCTGTGTTTTCCATGATATTTGTAAACTGAATTTAGATTAAGTTCACGAAAAAAATTTTCGGATATTTTAGGGTTTACATCTGATTCATTTTTACTTTCGTGTATAATATTTTTAGTATCATGTACAATAAGAATAGTATCATAGTTCTTATTTGTTAATGATTCAGCATATTTATGAGTATTATCATACTGTATAGTATAAATTATATTATCTTTTATATAAGTATCAATATGAGCTATTTGTTCATTATTATCATTAAAATAAGTTTCTATTATTGTAATATTTTCTGGCAATACATCTCCTTCTACCAATATTGTTTTTACTTTTTCTAATGAATAATAATTTTTATAATAAATAAAAATTCCAAATACAGCAATAATTATTGAAAAAATTAAAAGTATTTTTTTAATAATTATCCTCCTAATGTTTAATATATGTAAAATTATATCATTTCAATATAATCTTGTATATATTATTATAAAATTATAACCCCAAATTTCTTCAAAATTGTTTATTGAGTTTTGCTCGTTTTTATGGTCTATTCTTGAATAACGATAAAAAAAGATGAATTCATAAGAATTCATCTTTTTTTGGCTGGGCTGGGTAGATTCGAACTACCGAAATGCCAGAGTCAAAGTCTGGTGCCTTACCGCTTGGCTACAGCCCAATATTAAAATAAAGTGGGGTGGAAGATGGGACTCGAACCCACGGTCTTCAGTGCCACAAACTGACGCGTTAACCAACTACGCTACATCCACCATGTTTTAAGCACTTACCACACAGTGCTATTTCATTTTAAATCATTATTAGCATTTTGTCAATAAATTTTACAAAAAAAGTTAAACTTTTTGTGTTGTTGTGTCAATGATGTGAAACAAGAAAATAAAAAAATATAATTAAATTG
>CAZYST010000027.1:0-22437 GCA_964650305.1 uncultured Lachnospiraceae bacterium | reverse complement strand
AATTTAATTATATTTTTTTATTTTCTTGTTTCACATCATTGACACAACAACAAATAATTTATTTTTCATAATTTTTATTCATTTACAAAAAATATCTTTGGGTATATAATTTCTATATAATATTTGAAAGGAGTAAATAATATGAAAGAAATAAATTTAAAAGTTGAAGGAATGGCTTGTACAGGATGTGAAAATAGAATACAAAATTCTTTAAAAACAATTGATGGTGTTGAAAGTGTAATCGCTAATCACAAACTTGGAACTGTTAATATAAACTTAAATAAAGAAATAGACAATTCTATTTTAATAGCAAGAATCAAAGATTTAGGTTTTAATGTTGTAAAGGAAAATTAATATGAAAAAAATAATTTTATCAATCGATGGAATGACTTGTAGTGCCTGTTCAAATGGTCTTGAAAAATATTTAAATAAACAAAATGGAATAATCAGTGCAAATGTAAATTTAGTTCTTGCCATTGCAACTATAGAATATGATAATACTATTTTAAATCAAGAAAAAATTGAAAATTTCGTTTTAGAGGCTGGTTTTAAAAGTTTAGGCGAATTTAAGGAAATAAAATTTGAAAAAAAATCTAAAAAAGACAAGTTTTATTTTATATTATTTTCAATATTAGCTATTATTTTAATGTATATTTCAATGGGACATATGCTGAATTTACCAATATTTAGCTTCATAAATCCTCATATCAGTCCTATTTCCTATTCTATTTGTCTTTTATTTCTTACTATTTTATTTATTTTTTATGGATTTGATATATTAAAAAACGGTTATAAAAATCTTATTCATAAAACACCAAATATGGATACTTTAGTAGGAATTGGAGTTGTAACAAGTTTCTTATATAGCATTTATAATATGATTTTAATAATTCAAGGAAATCATATTTTAGTTATGAACTTATATTTTGAATCTGCAGCAATAGTAATTTATTTTATAAAACTTGGAAGATATCTTGATGGTATAAATAAAGACAAAACAAAAGAAGCAATACAAAAATTAGTAGAAATCACACCTAAAGATGCTATTATAAAGATTAACAATATTGAAAAAAAAGTAACTATAGATGAAATAAAAAAAGGTGACATTGTTATTTCCAAGCCTGGAGAAAAAATAGCTGTAGATGGTAAAATAACACTTGGAAAAGCCCATCTAGATGAAGCATTTATAACTGGTGAAAGCAAACCCGTTCTTAAAGAAAAAGGTAATAAAGTCATCGCTGGAAGTATAAATTATGATGGTTACTTAGAATATACTGCAGAAAAAATAGGAAAAGATTCTACTGTTTCAGAGATTGTAAAACTTGTAGTAGAAGCATCCAATACAAAAGCACCTATTACAAAAATTGCTGATAAAGTTTCTGGAATTTTCGTACCATCAGTAATTCTTATTGCTATAATAACTTTTATTTTTTATCTATTAATAGGTCAAACATTTGAAAGTGCTATAATAACATTTGTTACAATTTTAGTTGTAGCTTGTCCATGCAGCTTAGGACTTGCAACTCCACTTGCTATAATAGTAAGCGAAGGTTTATGCGCTTCAAATGGTATTTTAATAAAGAAAAGCGAAATACTAGAAAACGCTCAAAAAGTAAACACAATAGTTTTTGATAAAACAGGAACATTAACTTATGGCAAATTAAAAATATCAGATATTTTAATATATAATCAAATGGATAAAAATAAATTGCTACAATTAGTTGGAAGTATTGAACAAAAATCTACTCATCCTATAGGAAAAGCTTTTACAGATTATTTAGAAGAAAATAAAATTGATCTTTTAAAAGTTGATAATTTTAATAATATTTCAGGTTTAGGAATATCTGGAATTATTAATAATACTGAATATCTACTTGGAAATTCTAAAATACTAAATAAATATAAAATAACAAATAATCATCAAAACGATGAAAAAAGCTTAGCACAAAATGGTAATAGCATTATTTATGTGGTTGAAAACAAAAAAATTATAGCATTAATAGGAGTAAATGATATAGTAAAAAAAGAAGCAAAAAATGTTATTGATGTCTTACACAAAAATAAGATTAATGTAATTATGCTAACAGGAGATAATACTGATACTGCAAAAAAAATCGCAAAAGAAATTGGAATAGAAAACATAATTTCTAATGTTCTTCCTTCTGAAAAAGCATCAACAATTTCTAAATTAAAAGCAAAAAATAATTTTGTAATAATGTGTGGAGATGGAATAAACGATAGCCCTGCTTTGGCAATCTCCGATATTGGTATTAGTGTAAATGGTGGAACTGACATTGCTGCTGATTCTTCTGACATTATTCTAACAAATAATAATTTAAATTCTATTATAACTTTAACAGAAATAAGTAAGAAAACTATAAAAAATATTAAGCAAAATTTATTTTGGGCATTTTTCTATAACATTTTAATGATTCCTATTGCAATTGGAATATTAAAACCTTTTGGAATATCTATAAATCCTATGATTGCAAGTATTTCTATGTTTTTAAGTAGTATAACTGTTATCCTTAATGCACTAAGACTGAAAAAAATATAAGCTTATCAAACTGCTAATATTAATATTAGCAGTTTTTGTTAACATAAAACTTGATAATTTGTTAAATTTATAGTATAATTATAGTTAGAATGTAAATTTATTGAAGGGAGATTTTTTTATATGTTAAAAATTATAAAAAAATTCTTTAAAATCTTATTTATAATTATATTAATCATATTTTTTTCTGCTTTAGGTTATTATCAATACAAAAAAATGAAAACTTCAGGTAGTTTATATAAATTATTAGGAAAAACAGACAATTCATCAAATATATCTTTTGTTTCTACAAATTCTATCACATCTAATAATTTACAAAATAATGTAGAAGAAAGTAAAAATTCAAATAAATTTTCTTTGGATATAATAGATTTTTCAAGTAAAGGTGAATCTTTAATTAAAAATAATAATTATGATGAATATTATAATAAATTTAATTTTGACAATGTAATTTTACTTTATGAAGGTAATCAAGAAAATGCTCGTATAAAAGAACTTTTAGATAGATTAATTCAAAATGCAGATGATCCTTTATATACAAAACCAGCGGTTAACATTAACGGATTAGATATTACTTCTGATAATTTAGAAAATTATAAATCTAATTTAAAATCTATAAAAAATAATTTAAATAGTGCTACTTATAAAGTTTCATTTGAATATAATAAAATAAAAGCAATTGTAAATAAAATAATAATAACAAAAATATAATAAATAGTAAAAGAGACTTCCATTAGGAAGTCTCTTTGTCGTATACCACAACATTTTCGAGAATAATCGCCATAACGTGACGCTTGCCAATTCTATTAGCATGGTCAATAATATGCAATCCTTTTATAACCCAACCATTTGATGAAACAATAATTGGATGTGGATATTGTCCCCAGTTTCGATAATAAGCTGCAATCAGCTCTCTTTTTTTCTTAGACAACCGATCAAAAGATATCACTTTTGCAACATCTCGATAATCATATGCTGAAATCCATTTTTCTTTGATAATAAACTTTCCGCGCTTAGCTATCTTGAGATTTTGCTTTAAAGCTCTATAATAATACCTATCTTTTTCTGATGGTTCCTCAATTTTTCTCCATTCTTGAAACTGTGTATATGTCATATCTTTTTTATCTTGATTACAAGTTTTACAAGACGGAAGCAAATTTTCTGGAATGCTCATTCCTCCCCATCTTCTTGGAAACATATGATCCATAGTACAGTTTCCTGGTGTCAATTTTTTACCACAATAATAGCATCTATCATATCCTTTGAGAATATACGTTATGCTGTACATCAATTCTTCGAAATTGGTATTTTTGCTTATATATAAAACACCATTTTCTACATATGCACTTTTTTCAGTTTCTCCTTTCTTGCTGTAGATAAACCGTTCGGGTAACCGTATAATCATACTACTTCACTCCTTTGTTTATTTTTTAACTATACAATAATATAAGTAAAACATAGATATGTCAATAAAATTTGACGAATTTTGTCATTTTTTAGAGTAAAAAAAAGAAAGTAGAAAATTCTACTTTCTTTATATTTTAGAATTCACAATTTTTTGGTGTTCTTGGAAATGGTATTACATCACGAATATTTTGCATACCAGTAATATACATTATAAGTCTTTCAAAACCTAATCCAAATCCACTATGTGGTACACTGCCATATCTTCTTAAATCTAAATACCACCAATAATCTTTCTCATCCATATTTAATTCTTTTATTTTATTTTGTAATATCTCTAATTTATCTTCTCTTTGACTTCCTCCAATTATTTCTCCTATTCCTGGTGCTAATAAGTCAGAAGCTGCAACAGTTTTTCCATCTGGATTCAATTTCATATAAAAAGCCTTGATTTCAGCTGGATAATCTGTAACAAAAACAGGTCTTTTAAATAATTCTTCTGCTAAATATCTTTCATGTTCTGTTTGTAGATCTGTTCCCCATGATACTTTATATTCAAATTTATCATTAACTTTTTCTAATTCCTTAACAGCATCTGTATAGCTAATTCTTCCAAAATCTGAATTAACAACATTATTTAATCTTTCTAATAATGTTTTATCTACAAAATTATTAAAAAATTCCATTTCTTCTTTACAATTTTCTAATACATATGAAATTACATATTTTAGCATTTGTTCTGCTAAATCCATATCATCTTTCAAATCTGCAAAACAAATTTCAGGTTCTATCATCCAAAATTCTGCTGCATGTTTTACTGTATTAGAATTTTCTGCTCTAAATGTAGGTCCAAATGTATAAACATTTCTAAAAGCAAATGCATATGTTTCAACATTTAATTGTCCACTTACTGTAAGATGTGCAGGTTTTCCAAAAAAATCTTTTGTAAAATCTACTTTTCCATCTTCTGTTTTAGGTACATTTTCAAAATCAAAACAATTTACATTAAACATTTCTCCTGCACCTTCAGCATCACTACCTGTTAATATTGGAGTATGAACATATACAAAATTATTTTCTTGAAAAAATTTATGTATAGCATATGAAGCTACTGAACGAACTCTAAAAACTGCATTAAATGTATTAGTTCTAGGTCTTAAATGTGAAATTGTTCTTAAATATTCAAAAGAATGTCTTTTCTTTTGAAGTGGATACTCTGGAGCTGATAATGCAATTAATTCAACTTTAGAAGCTTTTAATTCAAAAGGTTGTTTTGCATTTTCTGTTTTTACAAGTGCCCCAGTAACTTTTATAGAAGTACTGATAGTATATTTACAAATTTCATCAAAATTAGATAATGAATTATCAAATACAATTTGTAAATTTTTAAAGAAAGAACCATCATTAATTTCTATAAATCCAAATGTTTTTGAATCTCTAAGAGTTCTTACCCATCCAAATACAGTTATTTCTTTATTAAAATAATTATCAGAATTTCTAAATAAATCTTTTATCGTTATATTATTCATAAATTCCCTCCAAATTTTAAAATATAGAGCTATTATATAAAAATTCTTTATAAAATTCAATACTTTACGAATAATAAAGCCAAAATAACCAAAAATAATAATATATATTGTTCAAGGCATATCATAAAAATAGATTTTCAAAAATATTTTTTTGAAAATTATAAATTATCAGTTGACAAATTACGAAAATACCATTATAATAATATCTGCTAGTTAAATTGCATATGGCGCCGTAGCTCAGTTGGCTAGAGCATCCGGTTCATACCCGGCAGGTCGTAAGTTCAAGTCTCACCGGCGCTACCAAAATCCAGTATTTCTACTGGATTTTTTTTACTTGCAAATTTTAAGGAGTATTTTATTTACCTTACAAAATACTCCTTAAAATTTTATTTTTCTAATTCATTATTCCTTTGAATTTCATCTAAGCATCTTTCATATAGAAAAATTTTTTCATTGTCATATTATACTTATCTACTAGCATAATTATCTCCTTTTTTTCAATACAAATATTATAGCATAACACAATATTTTTCTCAACAATTTTAATATTAATCACTTATTTCAAATTTAATACACATTCTACAATTCATAAAGATTCATCCAATTATTCATATCATAAAATAATTGTAATGTCCTTTCTTTATATTCTAAAATTTTTGTATAATCTTTTTGTTCTAGTAATTTATTTGTATCTGTTCCTATTTCTTTTAACTCATTTGCCACTTCTATTAAAATTGATACTTCTTCTTTATCAAATTCTTGTAAATCACTAATAACTTTTTCTAAATTTGATAAATCTGCAACTTTTCTTTCATATGTATCTCCATTTGCGGTATATTCATCATAATATACATTATCATCAACAGAATATAATGTTTCCATTAAATTTGTTAAAATCTCTTTTTCCGCTAATTTATTGTATAATGTAATTTTGTTTCCAAGCTCAGAAGTATCCGCCTCTTCTATCGTTGCATCTATTATTCTGTAATTATATGTATATCCATAATCATCTGTATATGATTCTAATTTTAGTATTCCCTTTACCATTATTGCTGCTTCTGTAAATTCTATTTTTTTGCCATTTTTTGCAAAAATAGCTATTGTATTAGTTATTTTTGTATCACTTGGCATACAATACGGACATGTTTGATATGGCAAGTTCATAAGATATCCAAAACTTCCATCATAACTAGTAATTGGTGATAAATATCCAATTGCAGTAACTGTTTTATTATTATATTCTTTTAAATCTTTTATTGAAACCAAATCACTAAAACGTATTTGATATGATCCGTCTGACATTATTCTGTCTGCATTTAACATACTCTCAGATTTTTTTATATCATTACTTGTATTTGTTACATTTTCATTTTTAGATGAGCAACCTGTTAAAAATATTAATAATATAAAGCACAAAATTGCAAAAGATAAATTAATTTTTTTATTTTTCATCTTCTAAGCTCCTTTCAAACATTTTTGAAAGACTTATAAATGTAGGTATTAAGCTTATAATTATTACAATAAGCATTATAAAATATTCTTCTGTATAAATCTTTGCATAATTCATAACTATACCCATAGAAGCTGTAATATTATTTATTAAAAATAATGATACCCTAGTAAATACAAATGCTATAATAACTCCTACCAAACTTACTATTATATTTTGGATAAATATTATTTTACTAATATTTTTTCTTTGCAATCCTAATAATCTCATTAATAATACATCTTGTTTTACATCTTGCATCATCATAAGTGTAATCATGTATATAATTACAAAAGACATTACACCTATTACTGCACATAAAATGTACACTATATTTTTGACTAAATCTATATTTTCTAATAATTCTCTAAGTACTGTAGATGGATTTACTGCAATAACTCCTGCTTTTTTATTTAATTCACTTATTAAATTCAATGCTTTTGATGGATTGCTTGTTTTTAACAATATGGCAGTATAATTATGTTCTTCTTCATATTCTTCATTTTCAATTTCTTCTGTTTCATGTTCTTCATGCGCTATCCACACACTGTCTGTTTGAGTAAATAAAGTATTATCATAGGCTGTATGCGTTTTTTCCAAAATTCCTACAACTGTATATGGAATATTTTCATGTGAATGTGAACTTTCTGAAATTCCATGACTTCCTATTAATTTATCTCCTACTTTTAAGTCATTTTCTTTTGCTACATTATATCCTAATACAATGTCAAAAGCTTTTTCAAAATTATTTCCATCTTTTATTTTTTTGTTATTTAAAAATGTTTTATCTGTACCTACTATTAAATTTCCTTTATAATTATCTCCTGTTGCAAAAGGTACAATTTCTTTTACATCTTTATTATTTTTTAATTCTTCATATATGTCACTATTTATTGTATCTGTAGTAGTTCCTGTAAAGAACATTGTTGACATTACTAAATCTGTAGAACTACCTGTTGGTCCAACTATTACATCATAGAATGATGCTGTTGAAATAATTCCGTCACTTATCTGCCTAGCAACATTAAAGCTAAACATAATTATTAGTGTTGATATTATAATTGCAATTGTTGTCATTAAAAATTTTGATTTTCTTGTAAGAAGGTTTTTTATAGAAAATTTAAACATTATCTAACACCTCCTTTTACAAGGATATCTTCAAATTTTATTACTTCATCTGCAAATTTTGCCATTCTATCATCATGAGTTACAAATATCATTACATGGTTTGACTTTTTATGAAATTCATCTAATAATTTCATAATTTCTAAACCTTTTTCGTAATTTAAACTTCCTGTAGGTTCATCTGCTAAAATTATTTTTGGTGTTTTTATTAAAGCTCTTGCAATAGCAATTCTTTGCTTTTCTCCCCCTGATAATTTCTTAACTTTAGTTTTTCTTTTATTTTTTAGTCCCACCTGTTCTAGTATTTTTTCAATATCAATACAATTAATTTTTTCTATTTTTAATAAATTTAAATTATCTTCAACTGTCATTTCTTCCATAAGCTTAAAGTCTTGAAAAATATATCCAATATTTTTTAATCTAAAATTATCTTTTTCTTTTTGTGTAAGATGTGTTATTTCAACATCATCAATATATACATTTCCTTCGCTTGGATTAACTATTCCTGCTATTATATTTAGTAGTGTAGTTTTACCTGATCCAGACACACCTAAAATAGCATAAGTTTTACCATTTTCAAATTCCATATCTTTTAAATGAATTTTTGTGTCTGAATTAAAATCTTTTTTTATATTTTTTATTCTTATCATATTACTTCTCCTTAAAAAGATTATAAATTCAATATAATAAGACACTTTATTCATTTAATATTACTTTTCTAAAAACTAAATTATTATAAATTGTATTTTTTACAAATATAATTATTTTATCTATTATTTTTGTATTAATAAATACTGTAGATATATAAATCATTATAAAAATATTTTTTAACATATCTTGAATGTTTTGAATAATTAAACATTTGCTACAATTATCATTTTTACATTCAAATATATGTACATTACATATCAAAAATGAATTATTTATAAACATTAACAGTAATATCAAAAACAAAATAAATAGTATTATTTTATTTATCTTATTTTTCATAGTTTACCTCATATATTACATACCATATAAAGTTTAAAATAAACTTAAAAATATTTTTTATTTAATTTATTATATATCTAATTTCACTATTTGTCATTATGTATTTATATTATAGAAATTTTGGAAAACTTTCCTATAATTAATATAATAATGTAACATAAAAAATCCACATTTTTATACCAAAATGTGGATTTTTTTATGTTATTCTTCTAATCCAAAACTTATTCCTATAGCATTATTTACTTTGTTCATAATAATATTATCATCTATGTGTCCTATTTTTTCTTTTAGTCTACTTTTATCTATTGTTCTTATCTGTTCTGTTAAAACAACAGAGTCTGATTTTAATCCTACTCCTTTAGAACCTATTTCTATATGAGTAGGTAATTTATTTTTACTAATTTGTGACGTTATTGCAGCAGCAATAACTGTTGGACTATATTTATTTCCTGTATCATTTTGAATTATTAAAACAGGTCTTACTCCTCCTTGTTCTGAACCCACTACTGGACTTAAATCTGCATAAAACATATCTCCTCTTTTTATTATCATAAAATTCACTCCTATTAGATTACATATAGAATAGAATTGTTAATATATTTTAAATTTATTTTATATCTATATAATTATATATTATGCAAACTTTTTGTTTTTGGCTATTATCATAAATTTCTAGTCTTTCTGGTTTTTTAGTTTCTTTATTAATATAAAGTTTCTTTGTTTTAGCATATGTATTAAAATTTGTTTCTAGATTTACTTCAATAATATAATCATTATCATTTTCATAAATCTTATTATTATTAGTTTTATATTCTTCTATAAATACATTTAAAAACAAAGAATTATTTAAATTATTGTTATATTTTTCATATATTTTTTTCAAATTTAATTTATTACTTCCAATTATAAGTTTATTATTTTCTAAATTCATATATGTTTTTTTTAGTTCTTCTGGTTCTTCTATTTCTTGATAGCTTTTATTTATATCGCAATATTGTTTTATTTTATATTTATTTTCATTTTTATTACTATATACAGTTACATCAATATTTGCTTCATAATTTTGCAAATTTAAAATATAATTAACAGTCTTATCTTCATTTTTTCTATTTATATTATTTCCAATATTATTTTTTTTATAATAAAAACATAAAAAAACAATAAAAAATATAAGACAAAAAGTTCCTGTAAAATACAATATTTTTTTCATATTCTTTACCTTAATTCTTTTTATTAATAATATTCATAATACTTTGTTTTATTCAAAAAAAAATAAACCAAATGATTTATTTCATTTGATTTATAAATTGTTAAAATATTTATTTAATATTTCAAAAAATTCTTCCTTTTTTTCTACTTTATTTATTTCATCCCTTATAATACTTGAATTTTTTAAGCCTTTTGTATACCATGCAATATGTTTTCTAATTTCTCTTGTTGCAGTATATTCTCCCTTTTCTTCAAGTAACAAATTAAAATGTTCCAATATTACATTGTATTTTTCATTTGCTGATATTTCATCTTTTTTTTCATCATTTTCTAAGTAATATCTTATATTATCAAATATCCATGGATTACCTAAAGATGCTCTTCCTATCATTATTCCATCTACATTAGTTTGTTCAAATATTTTTTTAGCATCTTCTTCTGATTTTATATCTCCATTACCTATAATAGGAATTGACACATTTTCTTTTACTTCTTTTATAATATTCCAATCTGCTATACCAGAATAATATTCTTCTCTTGTTCTTCCATGTACTATTATTGCATCTGCACCTGATTTTTCTATAATTTTTGCAGCTTCTATTGCAACAATATTTTTATTATCCCAACCTTTTCTTATTTTTACTGTAACTGGCTTTTTAGATTTTTTTACTACTTCTTTTACTATTTTTTCTACTAATTCTAAATCTAATAATAATTTACTTCCGTCACCATTTTTTACAACTTTTGGAGCAGGACATCCCATATTTACATCTACTATATCAGTATAATCTGAAATAAACTCTGCTGCTTCTCCCATTATCTCTGGATCACTACCAAAAATTTGCATTGATATTGGTCTTTTTTCATTATTTGATTTTATCATCTGAAGAGTTTTCTCATCTTTATAAAAAATAGCTTTACTACTTACCATTTCATTACAAACAAGGCCTGGATTTCCATATTTCTTACAAATAATACGAAAAGGCAGGTCTGTTACTCCTGCCATTGGTGCTAATATTATATTATTTTCTAATTCTACATTTCCTATTTTTAATTTTTTTAAATACATTTTACACCTATTCTACAAATATTGCTTTTTGTCTTCTACTACTAATATTTAAAAGTAATCCTATACATATAAAATTCGTAACAAGTGAACTTCCACCATAACTTACAAAAGGAAGTGGTATACCTGTTATTGGCAATAACCCTATCGTCATTCCTATATTTTCCGCCATATGAAAGAAAAATATTCCTGCAATTCCTATTGCTATATATGAACCAATATTATCTTTTGCCGTTTTTGCTATAAAAATTGTTTTTGTAACTAACACTATATATAATATTGTTATTGCTCCTGTAGCCACAAATCCCATTTCTTCACCTATTACAGAAAATATAAAATCTGTTGTTTTGGGATGTAAAAATCCTAATTGTGTTTGATTTCCTTTAAATATTCCCATTCCAAAAGCTTGACCAGCTCCTATTGCTAACTGTGATTGTAAAATATTGTATCCATCACCTCTAGGATCTGAGCCAGGATTTAAAAACACTTCTATTCTTCTTAATGCATGATCTGGTAAATTATTATATACAATCGGTGCAGCTACTAATACTATTAAAAAAGCTGCAATTATATATTTTCCATCTAAACCTGATACAAAAAGCATAAACAATGTTGCAACTGTAAATGCTATAGCAGTACCATAATCTGGTTGTTTAATTATTAATAAAATTGGAATTGCTGCAAATATTAAAAATATCAATAGCTTCCAAATTTTATTTATTTCTTTTCTTCCTCTTAATTGTAATTTATTCAACAAAAATGCTAAAAATAATATTACAACAATTTTACCAAGTTCTGACGGTTGAAATCTTAATGTTTCTGTTATTTTATACCAACTGCTTGCACCACTTATTGGTTCTGTAAAAAGGACTCCTATTAATAGTGCTATTACAATTATATATCCCAATGTTGAAAATTTTACTATAACATTATAATCAATAGTTGATGCTAATATTAAAAATGGTATACTTATAAAAAACCATTGAATTTGTTTTTTAAATTCATCATATTCTGAAGTTTGTGTAGCAGAAAATAATGCTACAGCTCCTATAACAAATAAAAGTACACTTACAATAAGAACTGTCCATTCTGTATTTCTAAGCAATCTTTTTCCCATTAAAAAACCTCTTTATTTCTTTTTTTTCTCTTTTTTTCCTTTGTTTTTATTTTCTTTTTTTATATCTGTATTTTCATTTTCTTTTAATTTTTTATCTTCTTCTTCTGCCGCTTTTAATAAATCATCAAAAGTAACATCATCATCGTCGTCATCATCATAATCTTCTTTTTCAAATGTATCTGTATTTATAGCTTTATCTATTTTGTCTTCTATTTTTTCTTTTATATCATCTATTTTATCTTCTATTTTGTCTTCAATCTTATCAAACTTTTCACTTATATTTTCAATTATAGATTTATCTTCTATTTTATCTTTTTCTTTATCTGATTCTGTATTTTCCTCTACTTTATTTTCGTTTTCTTCATCTTCTGGTTTTATAATTTTTACTTCATATTCGTCTGTTCCCATAACTTCTTCTGTACCGTCAGATTTTTTTATTTTATCTATAATCATATCATTCTTTATATTTACAATAGGAATATTGGCATATAAAGCAGGAGCACCATTTGTTCCATCATCATTAGATTGATTTGTAAGCCTAACATCTATTGCTGATTCATCTATAATTATATATTTTTTTATAACATCTATAATCTCTTGCTTCATAAGTTCAAGAAAGTCTGCTGAAACATTGGCTCTATCTTGCATCAAAACTAAATGCAATCTTTCTTTTGCAGCATCTTTTGACCCTAATTCCTTTTGTTCAGGTTTTACGATTTTTCTAAAAAAACTACCTATATTTTCAAACATTCTTTTTCCTCCAACTAATTTTCCTATGCTTTGCCAAATAAACTTTTAATTTTTGCCCAAAAACCTTTTTCTTTTCCTGGAACAGTTACTTCTATATTTTCTCCTAAAATTCTTCTAGAAATTTCTAAATATGCTCTACCTGATGGAGCTCTTTTATTAGATATAACTGGTTCTCCTTTATTAGTTTGTGTAATTATATTTTCATCATCCGGTACAACACCAATTAAATCTATAGATAATAGATCTACTATATCATCTACATCCATCATTTCACCTTTTCTTACCATACCTGGTCTTAGTCTATTTACTATTAATTCTGGATTTTTTATTTCAGATGCTTCTAATAAACCTATAATTCTATCTGCATCTCTTATAGCAGAAATTTCCGCAGTTGTTATAACTAAAGCTCTATCAGCTCCAGCTATTGCATTTTTAAACCCTTGTTCAATACCTGCTGGGCAATCTATTAATATATAATCAAACTCTTCTTTTAGTCTATCCGTAAGTTTTTTCATTTGCTCTTCGTTAATAGCTGTTTTATCTTTTGTTTGCGCAGCTGGAAGCAAAAATAATTCTTTAAATCTTTTATCTTTAATTAATGCTTGTCTTAATTTACATTTTTCTTCTATAACATCTACTAAATCATATACTATTCTATTTTCTAAACCCATTACAACATCTAAATTTCTAAGTCCTATATCTGTATCAACTAAAGCTACTTTTTTTCCAGCTAAAGCTAATGCTGAACCTAAATTTGCTGTAGATGTTGTTTTTCCGACTCCTCCTTTACCAGATGTTACAACAATAACTTCTCCCATTAATTTTCCTCCTTAACATTTTACAAATGTAAACATCAATTTAACACATATAATATATATGTTTTTAAGTAAAAAGTCAATGAATATGAGATATTTTTGTAATGTTTTTGTAATAAAATTTATTGGATAATTTGTTTTTTATTAATTTATTTGTGTATAATTATTTTTTATATTTAAAAATATTTTCATTTTTTTATTGTAGATTTTTTTATTTCACATGTGGAAAACTTTTTTTATTTTTTATTTTAATTGTTTTTTAATTATTTTTCTATAAATATTTTCTTAAATAATTTCATAATTTTGTAGTTAAAAAAATAATTTTTTAAATTCCACAGTTTTAATATTTTTTTCCACATATTTTATTTTAAATTGTCACAGTTATTTTCATATAATGAAATTTTTTTATTATATGAATCTATTTTAATAAAATATCTTATTTGTTTAATAATAATTTAATAGATATTTTTTTATCTATTATTATATTCTATTTTGGTTTTTTATGATATAATTGCATCAACTATCATAGTAGTTAAAAAGTAACTTGTTTTAGTTAAGTAAAATTTACTGTGATTATAAAATTTATTAGGAGGTTACTATCTATGAGTAATTTAATCGAAATTAGATGGCATGGTAGAGGTGGTCAAGGTGCAAAAACAGCTTCACTACTTTTAGCTGATGCTGCATTCAACACTGGTAAATATATTCAAGGTTTCCCTGAATATGGTCCAGAGAGAATGGGTGCTCCTATAACAGCATATAATCGTATTAGTGATGAACCTATTACTATTCATTCAAATATTTACGAACCTGATTATGTTGTTGTTGTTGATGATACTCTTTTAGAATCTGTTGATGTTACAGCAGGTTTAAAAGAATCTGGAGCAATTATAATTAATACAACAAAAGATGCAGAATATTTAAGAAGTGCTTTAAAAGGATATTCTGGAGACATTTACAAAATAGATGCAAGAAAAGTATCTATGGAAACATTAGGAAAATATTTTCCTAATACACCTATGCTTGCAGCTGTTGTAAAAGTAAGCAATGTAATGTCTGAAGAAGCATTTTTAGAAGATATGGTTGGATCTTTTAAACATAAATTTGCAAAAAAACCTGAAGTTATTGAAGGAAATATGAAAGCTTTAGAATTAGCTTTAAAAGAAGTAACAAAAATTTAGAAAGGGGATTTATTATGACAGAAGATACAATAAATTCAAAAACACCTTGGCAAGATTTAACAATTGGTGGAAATATTTATACTGCTGGTAATGCTAAAGAATTTAAAACTGGAGATTGGCGTTCATCTACTCCTATTTTCAAATCTGAACTTTGCAAACATTGTGGTTTATGCTATCCTGTTTGCCCTGATGATGCTATACCAGTTAACAAAGATGGTACAAGAGAAGATTTTAACTATGATGCTTGTAAAGGATGTGGCGTATGTGCTAAAGTTTGT
Organism: uncultured Lachnospiraceae bacterium; assembly: GCA_964650305.1. Taxonomy (GTDB): domain Bacteria; phylum Bacillota; class Clostridia; order TANB77; family CAG-508; genus Scatovivens. Next base: position 6,930 of record CAZYST010000027.1, on the reverse strand, counting down.
CCTTTTAAAGCAATTGAAATGAAATAATAAAGGAAAGGAATATATATATTATGGGAATTAGAGAAAGATTAAGTGGAAATGAAGCAGCAGCAATCGCTATGAAACAAATTAATCCTGATGTTGTTGCAGCATTCCCTATCACACCTTCAACAGAAATACCTCAATATTTTTCAACATTTGTTAGCAATGGAACAGTAGATACAGAGTTTGTTGCTGTTGAAAGTGAGCATAGTGCCATGAGTGCTTGTATTGGTGCTGAAGCTGCAGGAGCAAGAGCAATGACAGCTACTTCTGCTAATGGTTTATCATTAATGTGGGAAATGATTTACATTGCTTCAAGTTTAAGATTACCTATAGTTATGTCTTTAGTAAATAGAGCTGTTTCTGGACCATTAAATATTCATAATGATCATTCAGATGCTATGGGAGTAAGAGACGCTGGTTGGATAATGTTATTTTCAGAATCTAATCAAGAAGCTTATGATAATATCCTTATGGCTCACAGAATTGCAGAACACAAAGATGTTTTACTTCCATTAATGGTTTGCCAAGATGGTTTTATAACATCTCATTCTATTGAAAACATAGAACTTGTAGAAGATGAAAAAGTAAAAGAGTTCGTAGGAAAATATAAACCTGAACATTATTTATTAAATGATAAAGAACCAATAGCAGTTGGGCCTTTAGATTTACAAGCATATCTTTTTGAACACAAAAAACAACAAGCAGATGCTATAAAAAATGCAAAAAAAGTTATAGCAGATGTTGCAATTGAATTTGAAAAAATGACTGGAAGAAAATATGAGTTCTTTGAAAAATATATGTTAGACGATGCAGAAATGGTTATTGTTTGTATGAATTCAACAGCTGGAACTGCAAAATATGTAGCTAACAATTTAAGAAATCAAGGAATTAAAGCTGGTGTTTTAAAAGTTAGAATGTTTAGACCTTTCCCAGCAGAAGAAATTGCTGAAGCTTTAAAAAATGTAAAAGCTGTTGCAGTATTAGATAAATCAGATTCTTTAAATGCTGCTGGTGGAGCTCTATTTGAAGATGTTGTTTCTGGAATGTTTGCTAATAATATTCATGTACCAACAGTTAACTATATTTATGGTATTGGTGGTAGAGATACAACTTCAAAAGAAATAGAATCTGTTTATAATGATTTATCAGAAATTGTTAAAACAGGAAAAGCTAATAATCCTTACAGATATTTAGGTGTAAGAGAAAAATAAATATTCAATTCAAATAAAATTAGAAAGGATGATAAAAAATGGCTTATAATCATAAAGAAATTATAGCAAATAGACCTTCAAGATTATCTTCTGGTCATAGAATGTGTGCTGGATGTGGTGCACCTGCTATCGCAAGAATGGTTTTAAGAGCAGTTAAACCAGAAGATCATGCAGTTATTGCAGCTGCAACAGGATGTATGGAAGTTTCTACTTTTATATATCCATACACTGCTTGGGAAGATTCTTTTATTCACACAGCTTTTGAATGTGCTGGTGCTACTTTATCTGGTGTTGAAGCAGCATACAAATCTTTAAAAGCTCAAGGAAAATTACCAGCTAATAAAGATACAAAATTTATTGCATTTGGTGGAGATGGTGGTACTTATGATATAGGACTTCAAAGTTTATCTGGTGCTATGGAAAGAGGACATGATATGGTATATGTATGTTATGACAATGGTGCATATATGAATACTGGTATTCAACGTTCTTCTGCAACACCAAAATTTGCTGATACAACAACTTCTCCTGCAGGTTCTGTTATTCCAGGAAAAATGCAATCAAGAAAAGATTTAGCAAAAATTATGGTTGGACATCATATACCTTATGTTGCACAAACAATAGCTCTTGCAAATTTTAAAGATTTATATGAAAAATCTGAAAAAGCAATTTATACTCCAGGAGCAGCCTTCTTAAATGTACTTGCTCCATGTCCTAGAGGATGGGGATATAATACTGAAGATTTAATGGAAATAAATAAACTTGCAGTTGATACTTGTTATTGGCCTCTATATGAAGTAATAGATGGAAAATACAAAATAACATATAAACCTGCAAAAAAACTTCCTGTAGAAGAATTTTTAAGACCTCAAAAGAGATTTAAACACATGTTTAAACCAGGAAATGAATGGATGATTGAAGAATTCCAAAAAGAAGTAGATAGTAGATGGCAAGAATTGCTTGATTTAGAAGAACTTACAAATAAAGAATAAAAAATATAATAAACCCAAAATATTAAAATTATTTTGGGTTTATTTTTTATCTAAAAACTTTAACCATTAAATAATTTATACTCACATCTTATATTTTCTTTTATATATTCTATTATATTTGTACTAATGTTCTTTTCTTTTTGAAGTATATAAAAAAATTTATCTTCTTCTTTTTTACATCCAACTAAAAAAGGCTCTAATAATTGATTTGGATATACTTCCAGTGAATTACATATTGATATAAATTTTAATAATGATATATTATATTTTCCTTTTTCAATTTGTGACAAATATAATGGCGACATATACGATCTTTCTGCTAATACTATATTGCTAATCTTTTTATATTCTTTTTCTTCTTTTATTATTTTACCAATTTCTTTATTAAATTTAATTTTATTTTCATTTAAATATTGGTTTACAGATGATATCTCACTATTTGTAAAATACATATAATCACTCCCTTAAAATAAAGTATATGTATTTTAACATTAGGAACATTTGTTTGTCAATGAGATATATATAAAACACATAAAATTTTAATTTTTATGTGCTTTATATTCTTATTCAGCTTCTGGTGCTTCTACTGGGCAAACTCCTGCACAAGTTCCACAATCAATACATGCAGCTGGATCTATTTTATATTGTGTTTCTCCTTTTGTTATACAACTCATTGGACAAGCTCCTGCACAAGCTCCACAACTTATACATTTATCTGTAATTTTGTATGCCATAATTAAATTTCCCCCCTTTTTATTATTTCTCTATTTCAAATCATTTTCATGAATTATAATAGTCTTTTAGCTATTTTCTTTACTTGTCTCATTACTTCTTTTTCATCTAAATTAATCATTTTTCTATTTTGCATTATTACTCTTCCATCAACTATAACGGTGTCAACATCTGCACCATTTGCAGAATATACTATATTAGTACATATATCATTTTCTGGACATAAATGCAATTTATCTGTTTTTATAAATATCATATCAGCTTTTTTACCTACTTCTAAAGTTCCAATTTCTTTATCTAAACCTAATACTTTTGCACCTTCTATAGTTGCCATTTTCAAAATATCATAAGCTTTTATTGAAGTTGGTTCCATAGTGTTTACTTTTTGTAAATATGCAGCTGTTTTCATTTCTTCAAACATATCTAATGTAGTAGTACTTCCTATTCCATCTGTTCCAAGTCCAACATTTATTCCATTTTTTCTAAGTTTCGTAACATCACATATTCCTGAAGATAATTTACAATTACTAATAGGATTATGAGAAATTCCACCTTTTACATTTTTTAATATTTCAATATCTGAGTCTGATATATATATTCCATGAGCTAAAACAACTGGTACATCAAATACACCTAAATCATTTAAGTATTCTGTTCCCCTTTTATTATATCTTTCTTTTATAGTTCTTTCTTCATCTAAAGTTTCAGAAAGATGTATATGTAATCCTGTATTTAACTCTTTTGCTAAATCTACACACAGTTTAATTGTATCTGGATTACATGTGTAAGGAGCATGTGGAGATGTAAATACAGTTATTCTACTATCTTTTTTATTATATTTTTGTGCATATTCTCTTGTTCTTTCAACTTTATCTCTAATAGAATCATCTGTTAAAGACCAGGCAACAACTGCTCTTAAACCTGTATTTTCTATTGCTTCTATAGTTCTATTCATACCAAAATACATATCATTACAAGTTGTAGTACCTGATCTTATCATTTCTAAACAAGATAAATATGAATTCCAATAAATATCTTCTGGCTCAAGTTTATCTTCAACTGGAAAAATAGCATTTTCTAACCAGTCCATCAATTTTCTATCATCTTTGTAACCTCTAAAAATACTCATAGCCAAATGTGTATGTGTATTTACAAGCCCTGGCATAATTACCATATTTTTGGCATTAATTTTTAAATCTATATCTGTATCATCTATGTCTTTTTCAATTTTTTCTATTATTTTTTCATTTATTAAAATATCTGTTTTTCTTATATTTGGTAATTCATCGTCTACCATGTCTAATACATAAGCATTTGTTATAAGTGTTTTCATATCTATTACCCCTTGAACTATTTTGTTTTCTTTTGTTTATATATCATCTGAATTATTTTTTTCATCTGTTTTTTCTAATTTTTCTAATTTTTTAAGTTCTTCTAAATCTTCTAAATCTTCTAAATTATCAACTTCTAAATCATCTTCGTCTTCTTCTACATCTTTAATAACCAATATGTCTTTTGCATCATATTTTCTAAAGAATATATCTTCCCCATCTTGATATTTAACTCTAACTTTTTCTTTTAGAGTTTCTACTGAACATACTTCTCCTGTTCCATCTTCTGTTTTTACGATTGCACCAATTTTAGGCAAGCTTTTTAATTTTTCTTCATATACTTCTTGTTCATATTTTAGACAGCACATAAGTCTTCCACAGTTTCCTGATATTTTAGACGGATTTAATGATATATTTTGTTCTTTTGCCATTTTTATAGAAACAGTTTCAAAACAACCTAAAAACGAACAGCAACATAATTCTCTACCACACATGCCGTTTCCACCAATTCTTTTAACTTCGTCTCTTACTCCTATCTGTCTTAGTTCTATTCTCGTTCTAAATACTGATGCCAAATCTTTTACAAGCTCTCTAAAATCAATTCTTCCGTCAGCAGTAAAATAAAATATGATTTTACTTCCATCATATTTATATTCAACATCAATTAACTTCATATCTAATTTATGTTTTTTTATTTTTTCTAAAAATATATTAAAAGCATCTTTTTCTTTAGCTTTATTTTCTTTTCTCATGCTTTCATCTTTTTCTGTTGTTATTCTTATTACTTTCTTTAGTGGATCTGTAAGTTCATTATCATCAATTTCTTTTTTAGCTATTACAACTTCTCCATATTCTTCTCCCATAGCTGTATCAACTATTACATGCATTCCATTTTCTAATTTTAATTCTCCTGGATCAAAATAATATATTTTACCAGGTGACTTAAATCTAACTCCTGTAACAATTTTCATTTACATCCTCCCACATTTTTAAAAGCATTGTATCAATAGTCATATCAAAATTCGAATTACTTCTTAACCTGTTTATTGCATTATTCACTTTATCAATACAATAAACATATTTTGAATTTTCTTTTGACTTTGCGTATAGACACACTATTAAATATTCTAAAAATTCAAAAATATTTTCTTTGTCATAAATGAATTTAGAATCAAGTAATATATCTATAATATCTTTTTTATTTAAATTTTTCACTAATAAATCTATATTAGAGTATTTATCTTTATTATCTTTTAACGCTATCGCTTTTTGTATACTTCCACCAAAAGCTTGTAACATATTTTCCGATAAATTTGTATATTCTAAATTTTCTGTAGCATATTTTTTTAATTCATTATTAGGAATATTTTTAAATTGTAATTTCATACATCTTGATTTTATAGTATTTAAAATCAAATTTTCATTAGATGATATAAGTATTATAACAACAAATTCTGGTGGCTCTTCTAATGTTTTTAATAAGCAATTCTGTGCCTCTTTTGTCATTTTTTCACAATCATTTATTATATATACTTTTTTTGAAGATATAATAGGTTTTTCTATAACTTTATCTGTTATCTTTCTAATCTCATCTATTTTTATATTTTCTCCACTATCATTTATTAAGAAAAAATCTGGATGATTTTCTGTATCAAAACAAACACAAGATTTACATGAGCAATTGTCTTTATTTTCATCTAAACATAATATTTTTTTAGCAATAACTTTTGCAATCATTTTTTTTCCTATTCCAGATGTTCCTAGAAATAAATAGCTATGCAAAATATTTTTTGAATTTACAGTTTTTAATAAATATTCTTTTGTATCTGAATTTCCTATTATATCACTATAATTCAATTTTATACTCCTATTCTACTTTTCCAAATAAATTTAATGGCCAAAATCTTAAACGAACTATTCCTTCTATTTTATCCATAGGTATACAACCTAAAACTCTGCAATCAGTACTTTTTGTTCTATTATCTCCCATTGCAAAAATATATCCTTCTGGAACTATAAAATCATTGAAATATTCTGATTCTGTAACTACATCTTCTTGTAAATAATCTTCTTTAAATTCTTCCCCATTTATATATACTTTTCCATTTTCTATTTTTACATGTTCACCTGGAAAAGCTATTGCTCTTTTAATATAGCTTCTTTTAGTAACTTCTAAACTATAATATAAAAATTTAGAAAAAATTCCAGTTACATTATTTTCATATTTAGCAACAGGATTTGTTTGATCTACTTCCCATTTTTTATAATCTGTTGAAGGAGCTTCAAATGTAATTATATCTCCTCTATTTGGTATTTTTCCAGTTATTCTAAAAGTTCTGTCTAATACTAATCTTTGTCCTTCTTTTAGAGTTGGAAACATTGAGCGTTGCTTTACAATAGTTGGAGTTCCTATAAAATATCTAAATAATAAAGCCAATACTAAAGCTATTATTATACAATATACCCATTCTAAAATTTCTTTTATTCTTTTGTCCATCTTTTTTACCTTTCTTTTTAGTTGGTCCTAGGAATTATACATTAATTTTTTCTATATTTCAATAATTTCTTCTATTTTTTACTAGTCTTCTGTTGTTGTGTCAATGATGTGAAACAAGAAAATAAAAAAATATAATTAAATTG
>CAZYST010000026.1:0-23366 GCA_964650305.1 uncultured Lachnospiraceae bacterium | reverse complement strand
ATTTAATTATATTTTTTTATTTTCTTGTTTCACATCATTGACACAACAACAATTTGCATATTACTTTTTTTATTATTGCTATTGACTTTTCTCATCATTTTTGGTATTATTATTATACTTTTGAAATGCGGGAATAGCTCAGTTGATAGAGCGTCGCCTTGCCAAGGCGAAGGTCGCGGGTTTGAGCCCCGTTTCCCGCTCCAATTTTTTTGTAAAAATATTTTTATGGCGCCTTAGCCAAGCGGTAAGGCACGAGTCTGCAAAACTCTGATCATCGGTTCGATTCCGATAGGCGCCTCCACAGGAAAGTTAGCAAGCACTTATGTAAGTAGGAATTGCTAGCTTTTTGTTTTTGTCTTTCAACTATCTTCCAAAAAACAAATGGAAGTCAATAGTAGTATAAAAAAACGATTAGTTATATTTCAAACTAATCGATAAATTGTAATTTTCAAAATCATATATTTTATTTATCATCATCTAATAACCACAATGCTAAATCAACTACTTTAACCCCTTCGTATAAATATTCTTCATGTTTAGTGTTCGCTATCAATAATTTCGGATATGCATCTTTAATCTGTAATAATGAATTTATTTCTCTATCAAACGTTTTGGAATCACTTATATTATCAGCAACTTGTATATATATCTTTTCATTCTGTTTTATAGCCACAAAATCAATCTCTTTTTTATGCAACACACCTACGTATATTTCATACCCTCTTCTTAATAGTTCCAAGGCTACTATATTTTCATATATTCTTCCATAATTCATATTTTTAGTTCCTAATTTAGCATATTTAAATGAATGATCTGATAAATAATATTTATCTTGTGAAGCTAAATATCTTTTTCCTTGTATATCATATCTTTTTACTTTATAATATAAGAAAGCATTACACAAATATTTAATATATGAACCTATTGTTTTATGATTTATTTTTGTATCATTTTTTATTAATTCTTTAACTATATTTCTTGATGAAGTAATATTCGATATATTATCCATTAAAAAATCATTTAAATTATCCAATAATTCTTTGTTTCGTATTTTATATTTAGTATTAATATCTCTAATAATCATTGTTTGATAGACATCTAAAATATATCTATATTTTTCTTCTTCCGTTTTATATAAGTATGAGCCTGCTAATCCACCTTCTAAAACATATTTATTAAACGCATCATCAATATCTGAATATTTATCATAATATAACAAAAATTCTTTAAATGAAAATGGATAAATTTCTATTTCAAAAGTTCTTCCTGTAAATAAAGTAGCTAAGTCACTACTTAATAAAAATGCATTAGATCCTGTAATGTAAATATCATATTTTTCAGTTGCATGAAGACTATTTATAGTTTTTTCAAACCCATCACACATTTGAACTTCATCAATAATAACAAAATTAGTCTTATCTTCCATATATTTTGATTCTATATAATCATTTAATGCTTGATATTCTTTTAAATTTTCGTATTTTAATAAGTTAAAATTTATGCTAATAATATTACAGTTTTCAATATTTTTTTCAACATATTTTTCAAACATATCTAATAATTTTGACTTTCCGCTACGTCTTACTCCTGTAATCACTTTTATATCAGGAGTTCCTATCACATTAATTAACTTATATAAATATTCTCTTTCAATCAATTTCATAAACTTCACCTCAAATATATTATACTTTATCTATTTCCCAAAATCAACTTTTTTTTATTTTTGGGAAATGTTTTTTTACTCTATTATTATTTGTTAATTAAAATCAAACTATTCGTATTTTTTGTCTCCATTTAAAAATAAAATGCTTATTTATCAATGTTTTTAAAAGACAAGAAGGGCAGGCGCCTCCAAAATTATTCGAGTAAAATCTTTTGTTTCTCTTATGAGAGTAGAATTTACTCGATTTTTTTATTTTAGAAGCTAAACAAAAAACTAGCAACTCATAGAATTACTAGTTTTTTGTTTTATCTTTTTTCTTACTTATTATTGTTTATTTTATTTCCATTTCTATTTATTTTCCTGTAGAATTCATCCAATCTTTTCCATCTACAAATCTTGCAACTAACATTGAAGCTACACTATCACCAACTGAATTTAATACAGTTGCTGGTGCATCAATAATTGTTGCGATGATTGTTAAAATTGGAAGAGATGCAACTGGAAATCCCATCATAGAAATGATAAACATTTCTGAAATAGTTCCTCCACCAATTGGAACTGCTGTTACTAAAAGATTAGCTACTAAAGCTATTCCTAACATTCCAACCACATCTCCTACAGTTGTCATTTGAAATCCAAATAATGTTACTAAAAACATTATTTTAAACATAGATCCTATAATAGTTCCATCTTTATGAAAAGATGTTCCAAGTGGTACTGTTGTTTCTGCTATATCAGCAGGCACACCCATTTTTTTAGCAGCTGTTACATTAACAGGAATTGAAGCTGCACTAGAACATGTAGCTAAAGCTGTTAATGTAGGTGGAATTGCATTTTTCCAAAAAGCCACAACTCCTTTTTTTCCACCAGCTATAAAAGCATATATTGTATAAAATACTACATAAAAAGCTATTGATACAATTAAATATATAATAAATGTTTTTGCATATCCAAGAGCTATTGTTGCTCCAAAAGTACCAACCATAGATGCCATATAGCAACCTAATCCTATTGGTGCATAATACATAACAATTTTTAAAACATTTTCTATAACAACATTAGCAGATTCAAGTAATTTTTTTACTGGTTCTCCTTTTTCTCCTGACATTCTAATTGCTATACCAACTAATATTGACATTACAAGTAATGCTGTTATATTATCTTTTGATAATAATTTTGGAAAATCATTTACAGTAAGTAAACTTGCTGTTCTTTCCAAAAGATTTAATTCCTCTTCTTCTGTTTCCACTTCTTCTAAAGAATTTCTTATTGCTTCTCCATCTTCAACGCTAACTAATTTAGAATAAAATGTAGTTCCAAATCCCACAAATACAGATACTATTGACATAATCAAAAATACTGCTACAACAACTCCAATTATTTTCCCCATTCTTTTTGGATTTTCCATTTTTGTTATTGCTGTTGTAATATTAAAAAAGATTAATGGAACAATGATAACTAATAATAAGTTTAAAAATACATCCCCTAAAGGACTAAGTACTGCTGCTTTTTCTTGGAAAATTATTCCAGCAATTGCACCAACAATTATAGCAGCAATAAGAATAATTGTTGATTTGTAATTTGATAAAAATTTTTTCATAATGTAACCCCTTTGTTAGGTGTTAGAATTAAGATATAATTATATCTTTAATTTATATAGCAATTATATTGCAATTTTGTCAAAATATCAATTCTTTTTTTACTTGACAACATTAATTTTTTACTTTTCTAAAAAATCATATGATACATTTAAAATATTTACCAAATATCCATTATATATGCTGTTTTCTTCATTTTCCAAACAATTATCTATTTCTACATTTGTTATAAATTCTTCATCTAAATTATTTTTTATATGAATTTTAAATTTTATCTTTGAATTAAGTTCTTCTAAATTATAATTTGCATTTTTTAAAATCGTTCCATCATATGATAGTGTTACATTTTTGTCTGTTATACTATAATCTTTTATTATACATTTATTTATATATCCTAATGTAATTGGATTTGAACAATCCGTGTAAAAAACTGGCAATTCATATTTTTCGTTTTCATTTTGTTCATTTTTTAAAATCACATCTAAATTAATTTTTGTATCATAATTTGATAAACTTTGATATTTTCCAAACAAATATGAATTTTTATAATTTATAATTTCATTTCCTGTCAAGTTTTTCTTTTCTATTTTTATATCATCTATATACATCTCTTTAACTGTATTTTTTTCATTTACATCTTTTATTGTTTTTTTATTATTTATATAAATTGCTATATCTGTAAATTGATGTACATCAACATTTTGCATTGTTTGATTTTCGCTTTTATCTTCTACAGTACTACTGCTATATAAAATTATTTTATTTATTTCAAAAATAGGATTTTTATTATTATTATAAAAATTTTCCAATTCATCTGAATATTTTTCATATCTAATATTCGCACTCACTTTTACTATAAAAAAATATAATGATACTACTAAAATTATTAATTCTATTATTAAAATTTTTTTAATACTTTTCATAATAAAATTTTTATCCTTTCTTATATTTTAAGGTAATTTTGAATATAAATAAAACATTTTATTATAAACTTTATTACACCATTCTTTGTCACTTGCATATCTTGTATTAACTCCTGTAATAGTTGCACCATTATAATAACTACCTTTAGCAGTTTCCCCTTCGTAAATTGGTGTTCCTGATGGATATAAATAATATTTGCAAAAAACTTTTGCAAGTGTTTCTACACATTCTTCATATGTTTCAAAATCAGCAGAAAAAGTATATGGATTTCTGTCATATGCCATATAACCAAATAAATTATTCTTATCTGTAGCTATTTTTGAAGTTCCCCAACCACTTTCGTGTATTCCAACTGATGCTAAAAATACTCCATTTATTCCATATTTTTGTTCCATATTATAAAATGTCTCAGATAAATTTTCAAATATTTTTTTCTTATCATTTGAATCTGTTAATATTTTCTTAAAATCTTCTTTTGACATGTTTGACGGTTGGCTTATATCCATATTAAAGTCTACTTTTGACAATATTCTCTGTTTTCTAGATATTTCTTCAATTCCTGGTAAAATTGCTTCTGTAATTAATAATTCTTTTTTTATATACCCTATTTTATCATCATATTGCACTTTGCACCATTCATCATCAAAATCTAATAATGTTACATCCATATATATCCATATTGAAGCTAGTGAATTTGAATCTTCTGTTTCATTTTCTTTTAGTTCTGCATCTTCTGATAAAAACATTTTTTCACCAATATGTACATTATATTTTTTCAAATATTCTGATGTTCCTTTTTCTACTACTTCTTTTTCAGGATATTCCATAACTAAAAGTCCTATTATTTCTTCTGATGTCATTTGGTCATTTTCGTATGTTCTTAAATATGTAGTTTCTTTTTTTCCAACGATTCCTGACTCAATAATTTTTTCTTCCCCTAAAGGCATTTTATCATTTTCAATATAAGTTATTGTATATGATATATCTGCTTCTTCTGCAATTATATCTTTTCTTGTTACTACACTTATATTATCAGATAATACTTCTAATAAATCTATTGCATTTTCATTTTCTTCAAAATCAATAATTACATTATTTTCTTTTTCTTTAATTTCTTCTTTTGCCATAATAGTATTTGTAGTTAATGATATTACAATAATACTTATTGCAAACATACTTAATCCTACGGTTATTTGATGTAATTTTATCTTTCTTATTTTTAAATCTTCTTCTATCCTACAGATATATCTATTTATTTTTTTACTTTCTTTTATTTTTACTATTTTTTTCAAAAACAAATTTGAATTTTCAAAAGTATTTTTTCTTTTTTTAGTATTACCTTTTTTAGTATTAACTTTGTTTGTCAAGTTTTGGGAATTTATTTTTCTTTGCTCAATATATGCTTTATTTCTAGCTTCTTGCAATTCTTTAAAAACTTCTGGAAGTTGCTTATTTTCATTATTTTTATTTAATTTTTCTTGCAAAAAAACAACCTCCTTTTCTTGATATAATCTATTTACATTTTATATCAAGAAACGAAGATTGTCTATATTATTTTTTGGAAATAACATCAGGTAAAATTTAGTAAATATTATTATTTATAAAATTTTATTGTCGGTTTTGTTAAATAACTTTTATTTTTTATTTCTACATTTAAAGATATTTCTTCTTGATCTACATATTTTATTTTCAAAACAACTTTTAAACTATTATTACTTTTTTCAATAGTCGTTCTATCAAACTTTGCAGATTCAAATTTTAAATCTCCTGATAATTTACTTATTTCTTTTATTATATTATTAAATTCTTCTTTATTATCTATACCTAATAATAAATAAATATCTTTTGCATTTTTTTCATAATATTTTAATGTCTGTTCTTCATTTACACATTTTTTCAAATATTCAGGTATTAAATTAACAATTAAATTATATGTAGATTTTGTAATTGATTTTGGATTTTCTTCTCCATTATATGCTGCAATTACAAGATGTATCATCTCTGGTGAAAAAGTATTCTCATCCATTTCATCTGAATATATATATTCAAAATTTTCTTCTGCTGTCCTTATTTTTGATTTTACTAATATTAAAGATATTAGAAGAATACATAATATTATAAAAATTATTATTAAAATCTTTTTAGAATTTATCTTAATTTTCTTCATTTTAGTAATCCCTTCTCATTTTATTATCCTACATATGTTCCAGCTCTTTCACCAAATATTTCTTTTGCTAAATTAACTACTTTTCTGCTTTGCCATGCTGTATACATTCCTTGTTCCCATACTGTAGTTGCTGTACTACTTGTTTTTCCTCCAGATGTTCCATGCTTGCTTCCACATAAACTTTCAAATTCACTTATTGATTCGAAAATTATTTTGTTTTCTCCTTCATACTGAGTTCCTCCCCAGCCCCAAGGATATAAATAATACATTCCTCCATCTCCTGCACTATTAGCTAAATGATTATCTCCAAGCCAAGAATATAAACACTGTTGTCCTCCAACTGTTGATGGATCTCCATATCCTAGTGGATCTATTCCTCCATTTTCAGTACAAGATTCTCTTTCATTATTTCTTTTCATTATTTCTTGATATTGCCAAGTTGAAGGATCTTGATATTCTACAATAGTATCACAATATTTTCCTAAACATTCTTCCCATGATCCAAAACTTTTAACAGAAGAACTTCCATTTGGTGTATCATATCCCCAATAATTAGTTCCTGCAGAATCTGCATGTCCATCAGATAATCCACTTTCTTCTATTCCTCTTACAAAAGTATATTCTGGATTTACTCCTTTCTCTACATTTAGGTTATACCATTTTCTTAAATTATCTTTATCTTGGAATTTTGCTGCACATCCATGAGTTGTAGTATATTTGTATGCAAGTTCAACCCATTCTTCTATTGGTATGACTGTACCTACTACAGAGAAATTATCATATTGTTGCTTTAATTCTTCTTCATCAAGCTTCATATAATCTTCTACATTTTCTACTACTGTATCGTCTAAGTCTCTAAAGATTATTCTTAAATAATTTCCTTGTACTTCTCTTGTGTCTTCTTCTCCTTCTTTTGGTTTTTCTGGTTTTGTATATGTTTCTCCTCTTGATTCTACTATTTCTTTATCTGTATATGTTCTTCCTATTACTGTTCCTTCTTTTATTATTAATAGTTCTTGTGTTTCTCCGTCTAATGTTCCTGTAAATGAATATAAAGGTGCTGCTAAATTCTTTGTCTCCGCTCTTGCTTTTTGTTTATCTTCTAGTTTTTCACTTAATAATTTATATACTTCATCTGTTTCATATAAAGTTTCTTCATATTCGCAAGATTTAAACATACTCTTTTCACTGCCTCTTGCTGCAAGCTTTTTAAAGTATTCCATTGATAATTCTTGTCCACTTCCTGCAGTATAATCTTCAGCCCATACTATTTCTTCTCTATCTTCTTCATTTTGATTTTCTTCATTTGGCAATTCACATTTAAATCCATCTATGTATACTAAATATCCTGCTATTCCTCCATCTACATAATCGTCTTTAAAATATTTGTATCCATATATTGCTTTTTCATCTTCATTCCAACCTTTAAGTTCTTTTGTATCTTCTGGTTCACTCTTTGTTATTATTCCAGATACACCTTTTTTACTATCTGAATCTTTACTATGTGTACTACATGTTACCAATTGATCTGCCACTTCTTCTGTTAGTACTAGTATTTTTGCATATCCTACTTTATCTGTTTTATCTGTTTTGTCAATATTTTTTCTATAATCTGTATCATCTTCATCATATGTTCCATATTCTAATAGTATTCCTGTTACTGGTGATACTACTGCTTCATCTCCTAAATGTCCTTCATATGGATTACTTACTTTTCTATTACCTAATGGTAATCTAATTATTAATTCAATATCTCTATCTTCATAAGATGTATCTCTTGGTCCTCCACACTGTATACCAGTTGTTGATCCTGTATCCCAGCAATGAGTTTGACCTGCTCCATCATAACTATCACCACAATATATACTAACATGTCCCTCGTAAAATAATACATCTCCTGGTTCTAATGTTCCATTTTGAGCAGCACTTGAAAATTTAGTACCATCTGGTGGAACTATTACTTCTGCACCTGCATCCAATAAATCTTGTGCACAAACATTGCTTTCATCTAACGAACCAGAATCTCCCATATATGATGTGAATGTATGATTTTCTTTTAGTGCTCCTAATTTTTGTAGCATCCATGAAGCTCCTATAGAACAGTCTGTTGTTTTTTCATGTGATCCATCATTTGCTTGATCAAAAGTCGTACCTGCATTACATCCATGACTTGCTCCTGATCCATTTGGACCATGACCATCATAAAGCCACCCATCTGCTTTATATACATCAAACATTTTTTGTGTTTCTTCCCACCATTCATCTAATGATAATAAGCTTGTTGAACCTTCGCTTATACCACCAACAGAAATAAATTTATCTGAATTTCCATTTTTTTCTCTTATTCCATTAACTGTTTCAGCTAATGAAGTGATTCCTTTTACTTTATTACCATCATCATCTCCTGCATTTGGTGCTGCTGATAAAATTGCTTGACTTATTAATTCTTTTAACGTTTCTTTTTCATTTGCTTCATAATCTTGTTTTGAATGTGCAAATGTTCCTAATTCATTTTCATTTTTATCTAATACTCTCTTTGGATATCCTGCTGAACCTGTTATTGGAATTAACCATTGCAATAGTTTTGGTGTTCCTTCTGATAACTCTTCTTTTGTAAAGTATCCTAATTCTACTATTAATTCTTTAAAATCTCTATATATGTAATCTGCATCTAATGTATGTGTGTTTTCCAACATACTAAATGCTCCTAATGAATCTTGTGTTATTGATACATTACTTACTAAATCTTTTACTTGATATGGTTCATCATCTTCTGGATTTGTTGTTCCTGAAATTTCTGTATCTAATTTACTTTCATCTATTGAGCCATATCCCATATTTAATTGTTCTCTTGCAAGTTTTATTATGTCTGCTGTTTCTCCTGATCCATCATAACTGAAATAATATCTGTTTAAAAACATATCTTTTATATCTTTGTTTGTTATTCCTCTTAATCCATCTTGTGTTTGTACTGCATTATTTGCTAATTTTACTTTATAATATATTTTTCCTTTTATTGTTGATTCATCTTCATCTGGATATACTCTTTCATATTCTGATGATTCTGTATCTTTTTCTTCATATGCACTCCATCCACCATCTGATTTTAATGTTATTACTGCTCCATTTTTTTCAGAAGCTAAGTCACTGGCTGTTGTTTTTATAGGTTTCTTTACTACTTTTACTCCTTTTTGATTTGCATCTTCTTGTGTTCCTTCAAATAGTTTTCCTATACCATATTCTTTAGTTTCATCATATTCATATAATTTATATTCGCCTTTTCTATCTCCCTCTGTATATGTTTCATATAATGTCCATCTCTCATTTGTTAATTTTTCATAATCTATATCTGTTCTTGTTAATAATGTACTGTTTACTTCATTTTCTGATAATATAAAATATACATCTCTAAACCAATGATTTGATACTCTTGATATATATGGCACAAATGTTTCAAAATCATATGCATGTGTTAAATCTAATTCATCTAATATTTCTTTTATTGTATCTTTATCATCTCCAAATCCCATTCCTGAAAGAACTTCCATTTCTTCTTTATTAAGTCCTCCCCAGTTATCATCAAACCAATTTATTATATTATTAAATACATCATCTGATTTTGAATTATGTATTGCTGTATCTACTTCTTCGTATGTTACATATCTTCCAGAGCTATTTTTATATGCTGCTGCAATTGATCCTTTACTTATTGTTCTTAATAATATTTTTACTTCTGTATCAAAATTCGTTACCATTTCGTATGTTAAATCTGGCTTCATTGTTGCTATATGTAAAGATAATAAAAATTCAAGTGGCATTCCATATCTTCCTGTCCATCCCTCTAAGTTATATTCAAAGGATTTATTTCCCCATCCTTTTCTTATAGTCATTGTTTTTGATGATGCGTCTACTGATATATCATTCCAACTAAATATTCCATTTTTATACGCTCCTCCTTGTTCTCCTATGTTGCCTCCACCTTCTTTGTACAATGAAATAAGTCCTTTTCCCCATTTGGTAGTATCTGCTCCAAAAAGTCCTACTATATGTTCTCCTATTGCTTGCAACCATTTAAATCCTTTCCACCATGTTGATACATTGTTAAAGTTTCTTATTGTATAAACATAATTGTCTGACATTATATATAAATTTATAATGTCACTATACGCTTCTCTCTTTCCTCCTATCCATTTTCCTGAATCTAAATCTTTAATTGTTCCTGTATCTGGATCTCTTATTACACCTGTTTTTTCATCATAATTTGCATCATTTTCATCTGCATTTTCGCTTATAAATCCATATCCTTTTATGTCATATCCCATTTGTTCTAAATAATTTAATACATCATATGTTTGTTGTTCTTCTATTTGCTTTGCTGAATCCGCTCCAAACCACGAACATACTGCATCTGCAAAATCAGAAGCAAAACTTTTTAATTGTTCCATTACCATTCCTGGAACTGTCATAAAAAACATTATTATTCCAACTGCTATTATTATTGCAACAATTATAATTAAAACCCAAAATAATATTGGGCCTAGTGCTGCAAATATACTTCCTTTACTTGCTAGCTTTGCTGATGTTTCAGATACTTTTTTTGCAATTTTCTTTCTAGCTTCTTCTTTTACCTTATTTGTAACTATACTATTGTTCTGTCTTCTTTCCTCATTTTCTTGTCCATCCATAAGGTTTTACCTCCTCTCTTTGTTTATTTTAACAGAGATATTCATACTAAATTTTGCTAACGCATTTGTTATTTCATTTTTTATTATTTCTTCTTCCACTTCTGTTCCTGAATAATTTTCCATTACTCTTATTGAACCAAAAGATATACTTTGAGAAGTATCACCATCATCTACGAATTTAGGAAAACTTATATTTAAAGTTTGACTTTCTCCTTTTTCCAATACAATACTTGATGTATCATCTCTTTTTCTTGTTTCTTGTGGTAATTCTAATGTGACTTCATTTTCACCATATCCATCGGCTATTACTATTGTGTATTCTGATCTATTTGTAAATTTAATTTCATATGTTTCTGTACTATAATTTACTTTTTTATCAACTACATCAATTTTTAAATATTCATTTTCTGCAATGCTTTGAATGTCTGAATGATATATATAATTTCCAACAGACATTTTAACATTATTATCTTTATCTAAATAAAATGCTATTTTTTCACTTGTATATGAATATTGTGCATTTGTTAATCCTGTAGCTAAAACATCATCAGTGTATTTTACTTCGTATATGTATAATTTTCCTAAAGGTACAGTTACATTAGAATAATTTTGTATTGTATATTCTTTAGGAGTTGGCATTTTTACTAATACATGTTTCATAAATTTTTCTACATCATTATCAAATTCAATTTTTTTACATTCTTCTGATAACATATCGAATGCTTTTTGATAATTTCCATCATTACATGTCTCTATATATTCTTCTAACATTGTTTCAATTGGTTTTTGTAAACTTGAAGGTGTTGAAGATGAACTATCCATGATAGAAACATGTGGTTCATATGTAGTAGATGGTTCTAATTTTATTGTTTTATTTCTTAATAAATAATTTACTAAAAATATTAGCCCCCATATTGCAACCACAACAAAAATTAATTTCTTATATTTTCTAAAAAAATGCCTTATTTTTAATCTAAAATCTGTAACTTTCATTTACTTTTCCTTCCTATATTACACTAAATGACATTACAAAATCATTAAGATCATTTTCTTGTATAACAAATGTCATCTCTTTTTTTTCTGTATTTGCTGATAGAGAATCTGTTATTGTAATATATAAAATATAATTTTTTCCGCTTCTTTCAATATTAGTATGTTCTACTGAAGAAAGTTTTGGAAATGTTTTTTTAATATATGATTCAAAGCTCTCTAAATCTGGAAAATAATTTTCTTTAAATTCTGTATATAGCATTTCATATGCTTTTTCATATTCTTTTGATTCTACTGCATTTAAGAATCTAGAAAAATAATATTCCATTCTATCTCTTTCTTCCATTTCTGCTAACTTGTTCATTACAACTGTGTTTTCTATTTGCTTTGAATTATTAATTTGTATTTCCGCATTTTGTGCTTTTACTTCATTTTCTTCTTGTTTTTTTGTTAGAACAGCAACTACAATTGAAAGTATAATTAAAATAATTATCATACATAAAATTGCAATTTTTACTATTTTAGCATTTTCTTTCTTCATCAATTATTCCTCCAATAATTATATTCTGCTTTGTAATTTCGTAATAGCTTCATTATATTTATCTATTTGTGA
The DNA here is from genome assembly GCA_964650305.1 of uncultured Lachnospiraceae bacterium. GTDB lineage: Bacteria > Bacillota > Clostridia > TANB77 > CAG-508 > Scatovivens. Next base: position 10,726 of record CAZYST010000026.1, on the reverse strand, counting down.
TTGATATATATTTGAATTTGGTTTTTGAGCTTGAGCAACTACTTCCTTTATTCTATCACATACATCTTCTACATTTTTGTCATCTACTTTATTAATTATCTCTGTTACATCTTCATTTGAATTTAAATGTGTTATTATATTCTCTGTTGTAACTGTACGTTTTTCAATAATAGTAGACTGTAAACCTCCACTAAAATCAGAAATACTCATTCCTAATTCTGTACCTTTACTTATAATTTCTGCAACTTCCCTTTCTCTTTCAAAACTTCTATAATTTATGGCACTTTTTCTAATATTTTCATCTCCTGCTAATTCATCTCCTAGAGATTCTCTTAATATTTTATTCATATCAAATGTATCTGGATTCATTTTTTCTTCTCTCTCTATATTAAGTTTTATTTCTGCTGCTTTTTTTGAAATATCTTTATTTTCTATCTTACCAGTATTTCTTAGTGCATCTTTTATCTCATTTAGCAAGTTTTCCATTTTCTTTGATCCTTCTTCATAGTCGCCATTTCTCTTATTTTGCTCTATTTCTGAGACATTTGTATCTCCATCTGAATGTTTTTTTGCATCATTTATCAAATATCGCTTACTGCTCTTAAAGAATTCAGATGAACCTTTATACATTGTTGTTGCTGCAGTTACACCAGCAAGTGGATTAGCCATTCCTCCTGCTATTCCAGCAAATGTAGCTAATCCTAATGCTGCACCATTATTTCTATAATATTTTCCTACATTTGAATTTTTGATACTTCCTACACATCTACTTATTTTTCCTTGCTTCTTATTTTTTTGCTTATTTTCTGTTTTGTTATTCTCTTCTTTCTGAATCTCATTTCTTATATTTTTAAAGTCTTCATTACTCATTTTTTTAACATTTTTTCTACCATATTTTTTATTCATTTCTTTTCTTAGTTTTCTTGCATTTGGTCCAGAATATCTTTCAAAACGTTCATCTTGTGCCTTTTGCTTAGCAGCTTTAGGTTCCATTCCATCTGTTTCATATTTTTTAGCTTCTTTTGCTATCTCTTTACGATCTTTAAAGTTAATCATATCTTTTCTTACTGCTGCAAATACTCCTTTATTTTTAGCTGTATTTATAGTTTGTCTCAATCCTTTAGCTGCATTAACAGCTGTTTGTCCACCTTTTCCTATAGCTCCTGCTACAGCTAGAGTTGATAAAGTTGATCCTAATGATGAAGCTGCATCAAATCCAAATATTTTCTTAACAATTTTTTCTGCATCATCAACAAACATCATACACATTATCGCTAAAACAGCATTAGCTAAATCTGATGTTCCAAATCCCGGAATTAATTGTGCTATTCCTTTTAATACACTATCTCCTCCACCTGAAAGTAAATTAAATGCTGTTCCTATAAAAGCCATATATATTATACAATGAAATGGTTGTATTAATATATTATAAACAAATTCTTTTAACCATGTATTTAAAGCTTGTGCTTTACCATCACCCATTTTATCTATTGAATATGTAATAGATATTAATGGCGAAATTATTATTAAAAATGCAACTGTAAGCATACGTTTTACATATTTTAAAAGAAATAGCAATACTTGTATAACAAATATTACATATACAACTGTTGACGCCATAGATTCTAAACTTATACCAAGTGACAATAATGCTATTCCAAATATTTTTTCTTCTATATCTGTTGCTTTAACCACTTTTTCTAATGCTGCAATAATAGCTGAATTTGCATGAACTGTAAACATTATTATATATTGTAGTAAAAATACTAGAGCCAAACTTGTGAACCAATCTACAAGTGTCTTTTTATACATAGCTTTTTCAGATGCAACAGTTGATATTGCCATTCTGATACCAACATATATTAATATTAAAAGTAAAATAGAAACAGATATTAATCTCATTATGTAATACCATTCTGCAACAGCAGTTCTAAACACTTTAGTTGTTCCATCTTTTATACTAAGATCCAAAAAATTTACATCTAATATTTGAATCTTATTAAAAAAGATTTCAAATGGTGTTATTACTATATTTTCAAGTATATCAACATCAGCTCCTTTAGTTGTTCCATCCATATAAGCAACTTGAGCTGTAAGTATATTAATTCCTAGACCTATTCCCATAGCTATTATTCTCGGAATTAAAGTTAATATTCCAGCTACTCCACCTAACAAATTAGTCATAGTATTTACTATTGTTTTTAATCCTCCAGTTGAAATCGTTCCTATTGTTGATGCATATACTGGTGTATAGTTACTATACAGAAAGTTAAATACACATAAAACTATTAATATTGTTGATATAAGCTTTTTTAACGTTTTATTCATTTTTTTCTCCTTCCTTAATGTTCGTTTCTTTTACTAGTTCTATTAGTCTTTTTTATTAAATCTACAATATTTGTAACTGGACCATAAGTTTCTAGATTTTCTTCTTTATTTTCTTTTTTCTCATCATAAACTCTATTATTTTTTGACTTCATTTTTACATTATTGCCACGTTTATTCAAACTTCTCATTCTAGTAACATTACCCACAAGTTCATATGCCGTACTTTGTTGCTCTGTAGTTTTAAATAATTGTTGAATAACTTCATCTACTGATTTTGTTTCTCCACTAACAGTAGTTGTTGTTTCCCCTGTAGCAACACTTCCTAGTAAAGATTTTAACATATCTTCTTGATGTTTTGATTGTTTTTTATTTCTTTCTGGATCAGATACCACAGCTACTGGTTGATTTATTTGAATTATTGCATTTTGAATTGCATTTTTAGCTTCTTTTGAAACTTGTGATTTTTCTTTAAAAGTTACTCCTTGTCTTTCTTGTGCTTGCGCTAACTCATTTTTCCAATTTTCTAGCTGTTCTCTCATTTTGAAAGTTTTTTCTATATCAATACCTGGAAGAATAGCTTCTCTATTTTGTATAAGTTTCTTTAAATTTTGAATTTCTTCTGTAACATTATTAGTAGATTGTTTTGACATTATTGCTCTTTTCTTTTCTTCTACTAATTCTTTTATTGATTCAGAATCTATTTTTCCTATATCTTTTAATTCACTTAATTGTACTTGTTCTGTAAGTGATTGTCTTATTAATTCATTATCTAATAATCCTAAGGTTTCATTTCCATTTTCATCTGTTGGTTTTTCACCATTAATTTCTTTTATTAATTTATCTGCACTTTTTTTTATTTTATCATTGATGTTTTTATCTAATTCTCCACCATCTTGAAGGATTCCTTGAGCTTTTAATTTTAATTCTATTGATTTTTTTATTTCGCCTAATGTTTTTTCAGAATTAATTATTGTTTCATCTAAATTACCTTCTGTTGCCTTAGAAACTAACACCTCTGCAGTAGCTTGTTCTATAATGGCTCCTTCTGTTTTTACTGTATTAGTTAATGTTGGTAATTCAATTTTTTGACCATCTTTAGTTTTTACAATATTTCCTGCTTCTTCGTTTAATTCTTGTTGTAATCTATTAATTTCTTCATTTTTCTTTTCAGCTTCATTTGTAGCAAATACTAAATCAATTAATTTTTTATAATTATCTTTATATTCTTTCTTTTCATCTGTTGACAATATTTTTATTTCATCTTCATTTAATTTCTTTCTTAAAGATTTATATTGTTTAAAGTGATTTTTTTCTATTCTACCTATTAGAGCATTTTGACTATGCATACTATACTTATCAGCTCTTTTACTTAAAGAACTTGCTACACCAAGTGCTACAGCAGATGTTGAAACTACTGGTGCAGCTCCTGTCATTAATCCTACTGCTCCTACAGTGCCAGCAACTTTTATTCCCATACCATCCAATTTTAAAGCTTTATATAATTTAGTATGTTTTCTTTTTACATTTTCTACTACAACTCTATCTTTTTCACCTTCTGCTTGAGCTCTTATAACTCTTGTAATTGTTTGTTTAGAACCCTTTCCAAATCTATTAAAAGAATATCTTTTATTTTTGTCTGAAACTACTCTTATGTCATCACTAGTATTGTCATAATATCCACGTACCTCTAAATATTTATGTCTTGAGGCAACTCCATTTGCTAAAAGTCCCATTCCTACTAATGGGTTTGAAACTACTGTACCCAATCCAACAAACATAGAACCCATTCCTAATAATGTTCCTTTCATAAGATCGGTTGTTTCTTTAAATAATTTTTCGTCTTCTTTTGTCATTCCAAGCATATTTTTTAATGTAATTTGTTCATTTATTAAATCTGCCATTTTACGTTTAACCATTTTATTTTTTACAGGATCATATACTTTTTTGCCCCTTGTGTATTGTTTTCCTTCTGGTTTTGTTGCATCATAATCATAATAATTATTTCTATCTAATATTTTATTTAAATGTGCTCTAAACACTTCTCCTGTGGTAATATTAGTTTCATTATCAAATTTTACTTTTAAATTTTGCACATTTTTATATATTTCTTGAGCTTCTTTTCTTTCATCTTCATTTAATTCTTCGTTTGTCATTCTAGCATAAGCTTCTTGTTCTAATGAATCTAATTCTGTTTCAATGGCATCTTCTCTATCTAAACCTATAATATCTGCTTCATTATCAAAATCACCCATAGCATCAGTATATTCTTTTGTTGCATCTGTACCAAGTTTTTTTCTTTGTTTGCTAGCTTCATCTGCTATTTTGTATAAGTTTTCGCTTTTCTTTATTTGCTTGTTTATTTTTTCTTCGTCTGATAATTCATGTTTTTCATTATATTTTTCATTTATATTTATAGCAGCATCTACAAGTCCAGTTTTTGCCATTCTTAATGGTGCTTTTACTGCTTTGCTAATTGGTGTTTTTTGCATTATTTTTCCACCAGCCATAAATGTTGCTGCTGATTTTGCATTTTTCATTAATTGTTTTGGATCTGATTTTTCTAATGTGCTTTCTGCTAAACTTCCACCTTCTGATAATTTAAACACTTTTCTAAATATTTTATCTGCTTTTAACATAAAATTCATAAGTACTAATGCAAAAATCATTCCAGAAACTGAATTTAGTGAAATTACTAATGCAGTAGTTACAAATGAAGTATATATTAAAGCATGTATTGTTTGAATAATAGCATTTACAAAATATTCATGTAACCATTTACTAAACGATTTACTTTTTCCTGACATTACTTTTTGAAAAGCATATGCTAAACCTACTCCTGGAGCCATAAGTGTAAGTGCTATCATAGTTAAATATCTTTTAAAATATACAAATGAAAATCTAACAGCGAAAAATACAAGTGTTATATACATTATCATACCTGTTGTACCATTTATAAGTTTTGGATCATATGCTCTTGTTCTAACAGCTTCATAAATACTTATTTCTAAGTCATCATCTGTTTTAGTTTCATTATAGTGTAATTCTTTTTTTGTTACTTCTTCAACACCTGTTTGTGCTTCTTTTATTATATCTACCATAACTTCATTAAAGTTTACAATCACAACCATTATATAATGTATAGAAAATAATAATATCATACCTACTAACCAGTCTACTAACATTTTTTTATAAACTGCTTTTTCTGAAGCTGCAGATGTTATAGCCATTTTAATACCTATTACTATTAATAAACATAGCATAGCAATTATAGCTGTATATCTAATTACATAATACCATTCTATAACATTTTCTCTTACTACAGATATAACATTATTGTTATATTTTTCATCTAATATCTTTTTACAATTTTCGCAGTCACATTTTCTCATTCTGCATAATCCACTTTTATCATTTTTATCATTTTCTTTTGCACATTCTTCACATTCTACAGTAAATCTACCAGTTCCTGATACACATCTATTAACAGTTTGCTCTCTAAAGAAATTTATATCAAATATTGGAACTTGATTATATATAATTGCTTCTACTGTAACATTATCTGATGAATTTGTTGTATCTTCTACACTAGTAGCATTAATTTCCGTTATATCCATTTCCACACCTGTAGTAGCTTCTAGTGCCCAAGTTAATAATTTTTCAAAAAGTGCGGTCCAACCTACAAAGACCATTCTTCCACCCATTGTCATAATACCTAAAAGAAAATCTGCTATATCACCTATTTTTGATAGTAGCCATGAAAATACACCTTCTGATACTACATATGCACCTTTAGTTGTTCCAGAATAATAAAATTCTCCATCTTCCATTTTTATTTTGCTAGCATTGGAAATTGGAGACATGCAGAAAAATACCAATAAAATTACTATTGATAATGACACAATTATTCTTTTAAAAAAATTATTTTTTAATAGTAGCATATTTTTCCTTTCTAAAACTGAATTGTTATTTCTGTATTGTCATATTTTAATACTCCGTTTTCAAAATTATTAAATTTAAATTCTTCTTTTCCTTCTAATAATAATTGTCTTTGTCCTGTTGTTAAGTCAATATAATATATTCCTTTTTTTCGTTGACTATATAATAAAATATCATCTCTTATCCAAATATAACTTGATATTGCATCATTTAATTCTCTATCTGGATAATTTGAATCCTTTGAAATAAATTTCATACTCATTATATTTTTATTATCATCTGTTTCTGCATATATGTCATATAAGCTACTTTTTCCTAGCGTTTTTTCGTTTTCATCTTGGTCCTTTGTGTATTCTTCACATTTATTTAACAAGTCATTTTTATTATTAATTCTTCTTTTCTCTGCTTCGAACACATTATCTATTTTCATTTTTGAAATTAATTCTGTATTATTTAAATATTTTTTTAAAGTATTAATATTTTCATTTATGTTATTATATAAAAATATACCATCTGTTTCATCATATCCTATTTTTATATCAATTCCTTTTAATGGATATGATATAAACACATGATTTGAATCATAATCATATTCACTATAATCAGGCCATATATATGTAAGTTCATTCATAAATTCTAGCAAATCCATTTTATCGTTTAAAAATGAATCTACTAATTCAAAAAAATTATCTATGTTTTCTGGTAAATTTCTATATACTGAAATTTCATTTTTTCCAAAAAATACATATATATCTTTTCCTTTGTATCCAATAATTCCAAGTTCTGAATCTTTAAATGATGGTGTACCTAATCTTGCTTCTACTAAATCATTTTCTATTCCTGGGTAAAAATCATTTACCACATTTTTTTGATATTTATTTGTAAATATTATATTGTATACTTTTCCATCTATATTTCTTTCTTTTATTCCTTCGTCAAAAAATATATTATAATTTTCAAAAATGCTATCTTTTGTTCCAAAATATGTATTACCATCCCAACCATTAGAAATCAAATTTTGTAATTCTTCTGATTGAACTTGAAATTCTGTAATCTGTATTTCTTCGTATTTACTAACATCAATTAGTGAATCCATATATATAAAATAATCTTCAATATCATTTATTAAAATCTGTGTTATTTTTTCATTTTCGCAAATTACTTTTATTTCTATTTCTTTTTCTTCATCTATCATTCTAAAATTAGTATAATATAAAACTCTTGCAATATTATTTATTACATTTGTAAAAAAAGTTTCATTACTATTTTCATCATCATATAAATTATATCTAAATTTTAAATTTATATCTGTATCTATATTATCAGCCAAACTTTTTTTCTCTGAAATATATGTACATTTATAATAGTTTAATACATCTTCTACTGTATTTATATTAGCATATGTAACATTCTTTTTTTCTACTTCTAAATTTAGAAATCTTAGCAGTATTAAAGCTATCATAAGTATTATGAAAAGAAAAAGTAATATCAATCTAAAAGTTTTCTTTTTTTTATAATCTTGAATCTTTATTTTATACATATTTTACCTCTAAAATTCGCTTCTTCTAGTTTTCTCCATTAGCTCTAATAAATCTTCATCTGTATTAACACTTATTTTTCCATCTTTTACAAATTCTTTTGTTTTTTCTGTGAAATAGTAATTGTTATATAATGTGATTCCTTTCGGATTATTATTTTCTATATTAATTTCTATTCCTAAAGAAGGATATGTAATATGTGCGTATTTATTTTCTAGATCATATTCATTTTTGTTATACATAGTATATTTTCCTGTTACTTTTTGAATAAATGAATTAAAATCTTTATCTTCTAAATATTGTTCTAAATAATTTTCAAAAAATGTGTTTTCATCATAAGTATATCCATACGCTGAAACTTCATCTTCATAAAAGAAAATATATAATTCTGAAGTTCTATATAATATATACCCATATTTTGTGTCTTCTTTTGAAGGTACTGTTTTTAATTTTTCCTTTATTTCATCTATAGTCATTCCTACAGTAACTCTTGTTACTATTTCATCTGTGTATTTTTTTGTAAAAACAGCATTTCTAACTTTGCTATTTAATATTTTTAATATTAATGCACCATCATAAAATGAAGTATATCCATTTTCTAATTCTATTCCTGTTCCTACTTTATCTTTAATTTTTCTAAAAAACATATTTCCACTTGTTAGGTCTCTTAGTTCTTCTGCTAATACTGTTATTTCTCTTTGTTCTACTATTTCAACTTTTTCTATTCCAGAATATTCTTTTCCATCTATTTCATTATAAAAATCTTCTTTATCATTATATTTAATGTCATATGTTTCTCCATCTTGTTTTATATGTATTTTTATGTCTTTATCTTTATCAATTAAATAGTAACTTTTTTCTTTTAATTCTTTTATTTCAGAAAGCTCTTTTATTAAATTTTCAAAATATTCTTTATTGCTATTTGCATTATCATCATATAAATCTTTTTCAAATTCTACATATATTTTATCTGAATTTCTTGATACATAATTAGAATTATATTTTTCAATTATATTTTTTATAGTCTTAGGTTTCTCAGTAGCTATAATATTTTCTGTACTTTGTATATTTTTTTCTTTAACATCATTATTTGCTTTTTTTAATAATATTTCACACAAAATAAGTAATATAAAAAATATTATAATTAATATTTTTATTATGATAGTTTTTTTGTTATTTTTGTTTTTCATTCAAAACTATCCTTTCTTTCTAAAATCATCTACACCTTTTAGTGATACCATACCACCCATATCAAATATAACTTTAACCATTTTTTCAACAGTTCCCATTGCAAGCATAAATGCTAAACCTACAATAGGAGCATATTTAGCAATTTCACCTGCTGTAAACATAAATACTAAATATATTAAAGCATGTAGTGGTTGAATTAAAACATTGATTATAAATTCTTTAAACCATGTATTAAAAGCTTGCGCTTTGCCATCTCCTGCTTTATCTATAGAATATGTAATAGTTATAAGTGGAGATATCATAATTAAAAATCCAATAACTAATAGTCTTTTCATATATAAAAACATAAATTTAAATTGTGAAAATACTAAAACCCAATACATTAAAGAATACATTGCAAGTCTTAAACCAGAAGCTGTAAGTACACCATTTAAAATTGATGAAACAATCGTGTCTTCAAAACTTTCTGGTGACAATATAGCTTTAGTTACAGGATCTTCTGTTTTTCCATTTTCTATTATTTGACATCTCATATTATAAAATAAGCTTACAAGTGTTTCTCCAAAGCTCATTATAAATATCATTATATATACAAGAATAAATATTAAAATAATACTTTCTCCCCATGATATTAGCATTTTTTTATATTTTGCTTCTTCTGATGCTACTGTTGATATCGCCATTCTAATACCTATATATATTAATACCAAAAGTCCTATTGCAACTGCTAAAAGTCTACATACAATAAACATTTGTGATACACTAGACTTTATTTTCAAATTTGATTCAGCATGTGTTATTGTTACAGCATGATCACCTGTTCCTACTGTATAATCATCTCCTGTATCAAAATAATTAGCATTAAATAAAGCAACTTTATTAAAAACGATTTTTTCTATTGTAAGAAAAAAATTGTCACTTAGTTTGTCATCACTTTCAGTTATAGTCATAGCAGAAAAAACTATCTGAAATTGCAAAGGTATTGCATCTATTACCAAAGCTATATATCCCATAATAACACCTATCATTGATACACCAGCAGATGTACTATTTGTATGTATTGTAGCTTCTTCTCCATTTTTTTGAGATGTTAATCCATCTTCCATTATAGATGGTACTGCTGTATTGCTTGGTGTTGCAGATGTATTTTCCGTTCCATCACCTAGAAGCACATCTTGTAATATTCCACTTTCCGAACTAACTTTTTCTGCATAACATATATTGCACATTATGAAATTCATTATAATTGCTATTATTAGCAAACTACATAATGTTTTTTTCATTTTTTCCCCTTTATTTTTATTATTGTTCTGCTTGTTTTCTAGCTTTTTCCATAGCGGCTTGTTTACTTAAGTTTGTTTCAACGAATTCAAATTCTTTCTTTGTTGGTTGAATAGCCAAAATTGCTGAATCTCCACCAACTTTTAATAAACCTTCACCTCTACCACAAGTAATTAAGAATCCAGCTTCACCTTCGCTTAATTTAAATACTTCTCTTAAATATTCTATTTCTGATTTATCTTGTGCTAAAAACAATTTTGTTTCTGATGAAGTTAAAACAGCTTGAACTTCTTGTTTTTCATAAAAATCTTGGAATTTTTGTGAAATAACTGCTAAAGATACATTTCTTTTTCTGGCACGTCTTGCCATTGTATTTAAAAAGTCTACTGCTTCTGGATATGGAAGTAACATCCATGCTTCATCTATTAAAACCCTTTTCTTTGTAGCCTTTT
>CAZYST010000025.1:0-23406 GCA_964650305.1 uncultured Lachnospiraceae bacterium | reverse complement strand
TTTTGGCGTGGTGAGTAAATAATGTAAATTTAGATGCAACCTGTGCAGATTGAATCATCCAAGATGCTACGGGGTCAGTTGCAACCTCACCGATGATATTAACAGAACCGTCAGTTTTCTTTTGAACGTCCAAACACTCTTGTCCTGAAATTGTTTCAGTTTCACGCATTGACAATATATTTCTTGTAGGATAAATTTTTCTTAAGTGAAGCTCGAATGCAGTTTCTGTAATACGAAGGTTCATTGTTTCATATATATTTTCTATCATAGCCATAAGCATTGTTGTTTTACCACAACCTTGCTCTCCTGTAAGAGCTATAATTCTAGCACCTTTAACTAAGAATTTTAAAAGTTCAATTGTTTCTTCTTTTCCATCAAATTTAACTATTTGTTCAAGTGTAGCACGCTTTACGTCGAACTTTCTTACGAAGAAAGCCCATGTTTCAGACATACTTGGTCTAACAACAACGACACGAGAACCGTCTTTCATTTCATTAATTTTGTAACCATTTGTGTCAGATAACTGACCTGGATTATTATATTTATATATGTTTTGACATACTCTTTTTAGTTCTGCTTCTGTACCAAATGATAAAAATGCTAAACGTATAGATTTACCTTGGAAGAATATCCATATTGAATCACAAGCTCTTGGTACTTTTGCTTCTAATGCTTGTTTTAAATAATCTCCATCTGTTTGTGCAACTTGGCTTAAGAATGATTCTGGTAAACCAGATACACCACCAGATACACCATCTATATTCATATCTCTTACTTCATCAATACTACTATATCCTTTGTATTGTTGATAAATTCTTTGTACAACTACTTCCAATTTATCTGCAAAAGCAAGTTCAAAATTTTCTTTTTCATATATATCTGATATTTCTTCATCTGTTATTACATAACAAGGTTTTGAATCACCAGCTATATATTTTAATGTAGCTAAATTATATTTCTTTATAAGTTCTGTTAAAGCTTCATATGAAAAAGTCTTTTTATATTCGTGTATTAGAATATCAAATTTATCTTGCGCTGTTAATAATGATGGTATATCAAAAGGAATTGCTTTAGATATATTAGTTTCATCAACTCCATATTCTTTTGACAATAAGTCATATATCAATTCTTTAACATATTTCTTATCATTAACATCCCCATAAGTACAACCCTTTAAAGCTTTCTTTAATTCGTACTTTTTGTTTTTTCTTCTTTTCAATTCTTCTTCTGATAAACCTATATCGTAAAGGTTTACTTTTGTAATTTCATCTAATCTCTTTTTTACGAACTTAATCATTACATCTAAAGTATATGTTTTATCGTCAACATCTACTTTATCCTCAACTATTTCATTTTTGTTCTTTTTTAATATATGTACTACTAATGTAATTGCTATTACTAATACTACAAATATTAAAGCGATATTTGTAATTGGCATGACTAAAGTTCCCTCCCTTTAATTTTAAACTTGATATTTTAATTCTTGTAATTTTTGTAATATTTTTTTTGAAACACTGTCTACAGAATTTACAAACATTCCATTTTTATCCATAGGTGCTTTAGATAATCTTGTTTTTAAAAAGAAATTTCCGACTCCCGCTTCTGATGCAGCTTCCATAAAATTTGAATTATATTGGATACCAGCTATATCATTTCTTTCTCCAATATATCTTGTAGTATTTTTTATATTATATTTTGAATCATCATTTATATTTGTAAGTACAGGTATAACATTACCTTTTTTTAAAGTTGTTTGTGATTGAACATTTGCAATATATTCATCAATCAATTTTAAATTTTGTGGCATTGTGTATACTATAACAGATGACATATCTAAAATTGCTCTTGTATAGTCTCTTTTAACAGTTTTAGGCAAGTCTACAAATACTAAATCATAATATTTATTTGCAGTATTTATTAAGTCTTTGTATAGCATTAAAGATTTTTCATAATCTTCAAAAATTTTTGTTTTTAATCCAAGTAATATATCATATCTATTTTTATACACAACTTTAGTATAGTTTTTTACAATTTCAGGTGTCGTTTTATTACTTGCTACAGCACTTACCAATCCTTCTGCTCCAGATGCTAAATCTATTTTTCCTTTATTTAAAGTTTGAGCTATACTTTTTTTATTTTTAGTATTCCAAAAGCATCTTTCTATTGTATTATCATCAAACTGTGCATCTATAAGTAATACTTTATAATTATGCATAATTGACATATATGTAGCTACTGCTACTGCTGACAATGTTTGTGCTGAGCTTTTATTCTCTCCGCTCCAAAAACTGATTATTGCCATTACTATTCCTCCAGTTTAGTTTTTTTCCATTATTCGTATAGCTTTTTTTACTTCAGCTAATTTTAAATTTGATATATCTTCTACTATAAAAGCCATATTATCTATATATTGTGTGCTAAGTCCTTTTATTCTAATTCTCGAAGTTCTCTGATTTGCATAGATTACACTTTGATCACCTATTTCAAATGGAAAAAATATTATTTCATTACTCCATTTTACTTTTAATTTTCTTGATAAATAATCTAAATAATCATTTTCTTCTGTAAGCATATCTTTTGTAAAAAGTATTTTTGTAACAACTGTTGGTTCTTTTAAATATAAAAATGTCTGCAAGCCTCTTTTTAATGAATATACATCAAAAGAAGTAATAAAATAATGTTTGTCTTCAGGTGTTATTTTAAATCCTAAATATCCTCTTGGTGAATCTATATCTAATAAAACATAATCATATTCTAATTCTTTGTTTGGTTCTAAACCTAGATGTTCCTTAAGAACATCTAGGTTTTCAAAACCAACTGCTACATCTATATTTTCAAAAGTTGTTATATATTTCTGTGTAGGAGTCATTGTAGGAACTATATATCTAGATTTTTGTAAAGCAGTTGCATCTATTACTAAAGTTTTATTGCCTAAAACAGTTAGAGCTTTTGCAACTTGTAATATTAAATCTAATTTATCGAAACTACCTACGAAAGCACACTTCTTCATTATTTCCTCCACATTTTATTAATTTGAAGATACACCTATTTTTTCTGTACCTTCTAAAGATTTTACAAATTCTTCTCTATCAGATTGAATTGTAGATTGTTCTGATTTATGTCCAGATTGAACATTTGATTGAATTGTTTCTCTATCTGGTAATAAAACATCAATATGAGATACTCTTTGTTCAACTTGTCCTTGATCATTATATCTAGCAAATAATGCATCTTTTGCATCTTGAACAACATCAGGGCTATTTTGAATCATTTGTAATGTATTGTTATTTACTGGATATGTTGGTGTTGCTTCTTCTTGCATTCCTGGTTCAACATATTTTAAAGCATAAATTTTTGAGCCTGATATACTATATGATTCAACAATAGCATTTTCTATTGTTAATAATTCATCTTCTGTAAGTTCAATCCATATACCTGTTTGTGTTGTGTAAACTACTTGTTTTTTAGCAAGAACAATATAATTTTCTCCTGTTGGTAAACTATATCTTACATCTACATAATCACCATTTTTTAATTGAGAAGGTAATAAAATCATATTAAATTCTTGAAGTCTTGTATCATTTGTTATTTCTTTTCCTTCTTCATAAAACATATCTTTAGTTACCATTGTTCCAGCTGGAACATTAAATTTTAAAATTAAATTTTTCTTTTTTTCTGATCCATCTTCATTTAATTTTATAATAGTTTCACCTGTTTGTTCATCAACATATTCAAAATCTTCTTCTGAAATTACTTGTGTTATATCCATTGTTGTTTGAACTTTTTCTTTTTTAAATAATTCATAAAAAGATTCTCCATTTATAACTTGACCAGACTCCATGTCTTCTGTTGCTACAAAAACATCTTTTTGTAATGCTTCTAACGCTTCTTTTGCATCATTTAAACTTTTAATTCTTTGTAATAAAATTATAACTACTATTGCCATTATAACTAGAGCTAATAAAAAACCTAATAGAAATGAGTTTCTTGCTCTTCTTTGCATTGGATTCATTGGCATAATAAATTCCTCCTCGTACTTTAAAAAATATATTTTAGATAATTTTGGCTTAGTCTCTCAAACTATCATTTTAGTTAATTTTACAACAATTAACTATCAAAATCAACAAATTGGGACTTTGTAATTAAAACTTAAATTGTTTGTAATAAAACTGTTATATAAGTATAAAATTATTAATTGCCTCTAATACTCCTTCTGAATTATTATCAGCTACAATTTTATCCCCTATTTCTTTTATTTTTGGATTACTATTTCCCATAACTATACCCAATCCTGCATTTATAAGCATTTCTTTATCATTTACATTGTCACCTATTGCAACAACCTCTTCACTTTTTATGTCTAATTTTTCTAATAAAAATTCTATAGCAGTCCATTTATTTACATTTTTGTTTGTAATTTCTGTATAGTGATATTCTATTGAAATATCTTCTGTTCCTGATTTTATTTTCTTTTTAGACATATGTTCTACTTCTAATATATCTATATCTTCAAAATCTTTTAATTTTCTTATTATACTATTGAAAATCATTTTTGATTCATCACAAACTGTTACTTTTAAAAATCTATTATTTTCATGTTCTTCTATGTATTTTACTATATCTTGAACAATATTTATATGTGTTCTCTTTTCTTCAATTTTTTTCAAATTTTCTTTATGATAAAATAAAACATTATAGTTTAAAGATTTTGTTATTACTTCATCTTCTGTATAAATATTATAAAAAATACTATTTTCTTCACATATTCTAGCAATTTTTAATACTTGTTCTTTGTTTAAAAATCTATCATATATAATTTCATCATTTTTTATATCATAAACAATAGCTCCGTTTCCAGATATTAAATAATTATCTACTCCAAGTTCTAAAGCCAGTGTTTTTGTTGAATTAATTGGTCTACCAGAAGCAAGTACTACTTCAGTTCCTTGATTTACGACTTTTTTTAACGCATCTTTTGTATTTTCAGAAACTTCTCCATATGAATTTAATAATGTACCATCTAAATCAATTGTTAATAATTTGTACATTTAATTTTCGCCTCCCTTTACATTCATCATTATATATATATACTTTATTTTTTACAATATCTTTTATTTCATATTTTTCTTTTTTTTACAATTTTTACTCATAAAAAAAGCAGTAGATTTTATATCCACTGCCTTTTTGTATTTGAAATAAAAATACTTATTTATTAATCATTTGGTTTTCAGCTTGTTGTATCATTTTTCTTACCATATTTCCACCTATTTTACCAGCATCTTTTGCTGAAATATTTCCGTTATATCCATTTTTTAAGTTTACACCAACTTCATTTGCTACTTCGTATTTAAATCTTTCTAATGAATCCATTGCTTCAGGAACTACTTTCTTGTTACTACTTGTCATTATATTCACCTCCGTTTTTTTGAAAATACATTGTATTAATATTTTCAAATTTTCAAAAATATTATCTAATGTATTTCAATATATATAATGCGCTTTTTTAAAATTTTTAAACTGGAAATTTTAAGTAATTTTATGTTTTTCATAAAAAAGATTAAAATACTTTATTATAAAAAATATTTCTAATTTAATTTTAAATTTTATAATAATAAAATCGATATATTTTTTATAAATTTATGCTTCTGGTTCTACTATTCCAAAATTTGTTGAATCTTTTAATTTAAAGATTACATTTACTTTTCCTGTATCAACATTTATAAATGTTAAAAATATATTATTTGATTTTTCTTTTAATTTCATTTTAGCATCTTCAATTGACATTGGTCTTATTTCATAATAAACAGTTTTTATAACTTCATCTTCTACTGTTTTTGCTTCTTCACCATTTATAGTAATTTGTTTTAATGAAGAATCTTTTTGCATTTTTTCTCTTCTTGTTTTTGCTTTTCTTATTTGACCTTCTAATATATCAATATCTTTATCAATTGATGCATATAAATCTTTATCTTCTGTAACAGCTTTATATGACATTCCTTTAACAGTAACATACATTTCAGCAATTTGAGCTGTTTTTTCTGTTTTAATTGTTACATTTACATCTAATGTTTCTTCTCCAAAATATTTTTCTATTCTTGTTAATTTTTTTTCAACATAATCTTTAATAGCTTCTGTAGCTTTAATTTCTTTTCCTGTTATTGTTATATTCATATTTCATCGCTCCTTTTCAATATATTTTTTTGATTTATAGACAATAACTTATTTTGTAAAGATATTATATAGATTTTTTTCTAATTTGGCAAGTAGATTTTATTTTTTATTAAAATAATCCATTACAATCAAATAATTAATCTGTTCTATTGATAAATCTTCAAGATTATATACAATTGCATATGTATAATATTTTCCCCATATATTAATATCTTCATCTTCAGATTTTTTTATAAAATCATATTTTTTCAAAAATGTTCTAAAACCATTTATATTTTGAACTAACTTTCTCTCTTTTTCGTTTGAATCATTTCCTTCTAATTTTTCTTCTAAATAATTTAGTTCAATAGTAGTTATTTTCTTATATAATTGATCTTCGTTTAAATTAATATTTTTTACTTCTTTTTCAAAATCTGTATATAAAATTTTTGATTTTCCTTTAAATATATATTTATTTAATATGTATATATAACTTAGTGATATATCACTACTTTTAAAATCTTCATTATACAAATTATCTTCATATTCTTTTTCATTAAAATTTGGAACACCTTTTTTCATTAATTCATAATCTTTTATTTCATCATTATCATTTATTATTGGCAATAATTCTATATAACCTTTTTTACATAAATCAATAAAAGTTGCTTTTATTACACTATTATTAATAGAATTATAATCAATAAAACATGGAACTAATAATGGTTCACACTCTGGTATATTGTTTGTTATATTTTTTTCTTCCTCTTTTTTTAAGGTTTTATATATTTGAAAAATCATTTTTAAAAACATATATATTATAAATACATATAAAACAATTATCATAAAATTTTCTGTAAGCCATTTCATATATTAATTCCTCCTTTAAAATAATTTTTCTAATTTATATTCTTTTTCTAATTTTTCGTTTAAATATATTCTAGAGACCAATTCTAATTCTTTTAAGCAGTTTTCTGACAACATAAATGAGAATATTTTTTTAGGATCCGCTTTCATTATGTACTTTAATGCATTTAAAGTTGGTTCACTTATTTTTATTGCACCTGTATCTTGTTTACTGCATGCTTCACATTTTATACCATTATCTATTATACTAAAATGAGTTATATTTTCTTTTGTACCACAAGTTGTACAACAATTTACATTTGGTAAAAAACCTAATATTTTTAAAATTCTAAGTTTAAATACAGATGTTACAAATTCAAAATCTTTATCAGTTTCAGAAATTGTATATAATGTATTTAAAAACAATTTTAATGTGTTATACGAATTTTGATTTTCTGTTGTAACATCAGATATTATTTTAGTTATGTATGAAGCATATGTAAGTTTATCTAAATCTGTACGTATGTTGTAAAAAAGTTCTATTGTTTCACATGAATTTAATGTATATGTATCTCCACCTTTAAACAACATATATTCTCCAAAACACAAAAATTGAGTGCCGCTAAGAAGAAGACTTTTTGGTCTTCTCGCACCTCTAGCACTACACCCAATTTTTCCTAAGTTTGGTGTTAAGATTGTAAGCATCTTATCAAAATCACCCATATTATTTTCAGCTATTATTATCCCATTTACCTTTAATTGTTTCATCCATGTTTACCTTTATATTTTCTTCTATATTTTTTATTTCTTTAAATTCTAGATATGCATTTATATCTCCAGTTTGTTTAAATTTATCCCAAGCAATATTTTTCATTTTATCATCTCCTGAATTTATCTTTTGCATTTTTAGAAGATTTATACTGGATTTATTTCAATTTAAATTTGTTTACTATATTATCTTTTTCTTGCCAATCTTCTTTTACTTTTACCCATACTTTTAAATTAACTTTTGTACCTAGCATTCTCTCTGCATCTTGCCTTGCATATGTTGCTATTTTTTTCAAAAGGTTTCCACCTTTTCCAATTATAATTCCTTTATGTGATTCTCTTAAACAGTATATTGTTGCATCAACGTCATATATATCTTGACCTTTTAAAGTTTGCCTATATGAAAATTTTTCTGTTTCCACAAAAATTCCATGTGGTACTTCATCATTTAAAAATTTTAAAGCTTTTTCTCTTATTAATTCTTCTACCAATTGTCTAGCTGTTTGATCTGTATATTCTTCAGAATCATAATATTTAGGTCCATTTGGTATAATTTTTAAAATTTCATCAATTACAATTTGTGTTCCATCTTCTTTAAATGCTGATATTGGTATTATTGCAGAAAAATTATATTCTTTACTATAAAGTTCCATTAAAGCTAATAATTTTTCTCTTTTTACTAAATCTATTTTGTTTATAACTAATATACAAGGTTTCTTGCTTTCTTTGATTTTTTCTAATATTATCCTATCGCCTTTTCCTATATCCTCAGAAGTAGCTTCTATTAAAAATAATATTACATCAACTTCTGAAAACATTGTAAATGCTGTTGATACCATTGTTTCTCCAAGTTTAGTTTTTGGTTTATGAATACCTGGAGTATCTGTAATTATTATTTGATATTTTTCATCATTTATTATTGCTTTTATCGCAGTTCTAGTTGTTTGTGTTTTATTTGCTGTTATTGCAACCTTTTCTTTTACTAAGGCATTTAATAATGTTGATTTTCCTACATTAGTTCTACCAACTAAAGACACAAAACCTGATTTAAAATCTTCCATATATTTTGTCCTTCTATTCTATTGTTACATTAGCATCTATTGGGCAAATATTAATAAATGTATTTCCATCATTTATTGATATTTCATTTCCCTCTAAATCTATATATTTTGTTTGTTCTTCTCTAACATTTTTTTGACATTTAATTTTTATTGCTTTACCATTTGTTATGTAATATCCATCTAAAGTTCCCCATGTTACAACTTGTTGTCTACCTTTATTTTCTGAATCTTCTAAGTCATGATTTTTTGCAAATGTTATAATTATATTTTTTGTTGTAATATCTTTTCCATCTGTTGCATCTGTTTGTTTTTTACCTTTTGAATATCTTGTATATCTTCCTGTTTCTTCATCATATTTATATTCAACCATATGCTTTGAAGCATATGGTATTTTAACATCTGTTGCAGATATGTAATTTTTTTCTAAATTAATTTCTTCTTCTGAATAATTAAATGGTGTTCCTTTATCTGTTGTTGTTTTATATCCTTTATCTTTTGATATTTCTAATATTTTTTCAATATTTGTATAAGCATTATGTGGAGCTTTTCTAGATTTATCTCTCCAATATTTAGAACTTGATGTTCTAGCTTTACCTGTATCATAAAGTTGTCCATTTATATTATTTGTTCTATATAATCCCATATCTGCTTCTGCTTGTGGACTTAATCCTAAGTGAGCATATATTGCATCATATTCCATTGCATAATCTAAAAAATAATGTCTTGAACTTCTTATTGGTCCTACAACATCTGCATCAACACCTTTAAATAATGCCATTAATCTTGTTTCATTACCTTCAACAATAATTTCATATACTGCAAAAGCTTTATTTATTGATGATTGAGGTTGTGCATTAACATTGTTGTCTATCATAAAAGCTATTGGTCTTTCTTTTGACGAAAGATCAAATATTTTTATATTTTTAGTTTTTTCTTCTTTTTCTACATTTCTTTCTTCTTTTTCTTCTTCCATTCCATATGGATTTGTAGCTACTTCTTGTGATGAATTAAATTTAACAGCCACTACTATTGCTAAAGCAATTATAATAATTAATATTACAGCTATTATTGCTATTTTATTTTGTTTTTTCATGGTTAATTCTCCTTTTTATTTAATTTATCTTATGTAATAAATTATTTTTGTTCCAAAAATTAAAATTCCTACAATTAAAGAATTTATCGCAGATACTAGCACAGCTCCTGCTGCAACATCTTTTGCAATTTTTGCAGTTTCATTATATTCTTTTGTTATTAAATCCACTGCATTTTCTATTGCTGTATTTATAAGTTCTGAAATAATTACTATAAATATTGTTATCGTTAAAATTACCCATTCTATTAAATTAATTTTTAAAAATATCCCCAATATTATAGCTAATACTGCAATTATTAATTGTATTTTTATATTTCTTTCTTTTTTTAAAGTATAAAATATTCCATTTATTGAATTTTTTAATGCTTTATAAAAAGGTTGTTTTTTCCATTCTGCCATATTTATTTCCTTACTATATTTAAATTATTTAAAACAATTTCTTCTTTTTGTCTCATTATAATTTTGTCATTTTCTTCTATATGATCTTCACCCATTAAATGATAAAATCCATGCACTATCATATATGCCAGTTCTCTTTCAAAACTATGTCCATACTCTAAAGCTTGTTCTTTTACTCTTTCAATTGATATTACTATATCTCCCAAAACTTCTTCATATTCAATCATTTTAGTTTCTTCTATTTCATTTTTCTCAAATATTGGAAATGATAATACATCTGTTTCTTTATCTACATTTCTGTATTCGTTATTGAGTTTTCTTATATTTTCTGGATTAGTTAAAGTAACACTTATATATAGTTTTGAGTTTTCCATTTTTTCTGTTTTAAAACACTCTTCTATTACTTTTTCAATAAGTTTATTATATTCTTCATTTTCTTCTATTTGTAAATATTCTATCTGAACTTTTTCCATAATTTCCTCTTTATTTTATTTTTACAAATCTTTCTTCATCTAATTTTTTATATTCATTTCTAAGTTTTTTCATTGCACCTAATTCTACTAATTTAGATTTATAAAAACTTCTAATTTTTTGATATTTTTCTTCATTTTCACTAGTATCATGTAATTCTCTTTTTAATGACAATATTTCTTTTTCTTCTGAGCCTTTACTTTTACTATATGCATCCCAGAATTTTTTATAATCTTCTCTATCTGATGGCTTATCCCAATATATTTTTGTTGATAAAAGTTTTACATTATAATCTTCTATTAATCTTAATAATATTTGATATACTTCTTCTCTTTTTTCTTTATTTTTGGTTTCCATTATTAAGTTTCTAGTATCTCTTAATAGCTTATTATAGCATTGTTCCGCTGCTACTAATGGTAAACTATGTGTAAATAGAACTCTACTTAAACCTAATAAAATCATATTTTTTTCTAAGAAATCTTTTTCATCTAGTTTACCTACAGTAAATTTTTCATATTCTTCATATTCATTTACTATTTTTGCATATTGATTTTCACTATCATTTTGCAATTTTAGTGGTAATATATTTTTTATATATTCTTCTAATGTACTAAATATTTTTTTATAAATTTCTAATTGATTTGTTTTTTTAGCTCTTATTCCATCTGCTAATTTTACAGAATAATTTTTTAATATTCCTTTATACAATACATCCATTTTTTCAATATAAAGTTCTTTATATCTATTTATTAATTTTGATTTTTCTGATGATACTATATTTTCATAATCCAATTCTAGTAAGAATTTTTGTTTTCTATATTTATATTCTAAAAATTCATTTTCTTTTAAGTGAACTATTGTATAATAATTTGATAATGCATTTTTTTCAAATACAGATGCTGTATCGTTTTTTACTTTTTTATATATAGAATCCATTATATATCTATCTATTGATTCTAAATAAAGAGTATAGCTTTCTTCATATCTGTTTTTTGCTTGTTCTTTTTTATCTACATCATTGCTTTTTTCTAAAGATTTATAATTTTCAAACGTTTTTAATGTAGTATTTCTTTTTATATTTATCATCATTCCATTAAAACCAACTTTTGTTGGTATTAATATTTTTGTTAATGTATTTGATAGTTTATCAAAAAAAGTTGTATCATTTGCAAGGACCTTTAAACTTCTTTCTTCCATATAATCACCCTTTCAATTTTATCTTTTCTCTTTAGTGCCTATTTTTTCCTGAACAATATATATTAGTTTAACATTTATTCCATTTTCATCTATTTCTGTAGTAACATTTTTTTCAGTATCCGTAGTGTTTAGAATATTATTTTCATTTATAATTTCTTTTTCTAATTCACCGCGTAATTTTTTCTATTAATTCTTCTTTTTTATATTTTTTTTGTATAATTTCTTTTTCATAATTAGTTATTTTTACAAACTCTACAGGAATATAAAAATTAGAAAAAAGTTTTATTTTTTTACTTGCCTTTATTGTATCATAATTTTTAAATTTTGAAACCCCTTTATTAAAATTTATTTTAAAATTATTTATATAAATTTCTGCTTTAAATTCCTTATTTCCAGTTTCTTCTTCATAATTTTGCACAAAGTCTTCTCTTCTTTCTTTTTCATAATAATTTTTTACATATATATCTGCTTCTGAATGTACTAATCTATCTCCTGTATATTTACCTTGCATTATCCCTTCAACTAATAAATCTCCTTCGCTTACAGTATCTCCCACATTTACTCTTGCAGTTCCATTTTGAACTATTATTTTTGATACAATTCCAGATTTATTTGCAACAATATTGCAAATTTCATCTTTATTTACAATTTCTGGTTTTTCCGTAGATTCTACTACTTTTATAATTGCATTTGTTCCATCTATATTTATTCCTATCCAAGATATTTTTGAATTTTCAAGTCTTATTTGATTAATTATTTTTTCTTTATTTATCTTATATTTTAATGTTCCTATATTTAATCCATTTTTATTAAGCATACTTATAATTTCCTCTTCTGATATTGAAGCATTTCCTTGTACATCTATATTCCAAACAAAATTTGATAAACATAAAATAAAAATTGCAATTACTACAGCTGTAATTGCAAAAATTTTTCTTTTTTTATATCTATTTATTAGAAAAGGTAAACCTTGCTTTTTTTCTATTTTTACTTTACATTTTGTTTTTTTAGCAATACTTTTTATTTTTTTAAATTCAGACTTCAATATTTTAACTTTTATAATTGTGCTGTTTTCTCTTTGCAAATCTAAAAGAATTATTTTTTTGCTCATACATATATTTATAAATCTTTCTATAAAAAAACCTTCTACTTTTATACAAACATATCCCATAAGTATCATATAAATTTTTTTAATCATTTTATTCTCCTGTCAAATTAGTTTCAAAATCTATATTATCTATTTTTCCTTTTACTAATATATCATCTTCTGTCATTTGACTTAATTTTAAATTAAATCCATTTATATTTATAATTCCTATATGAGTACTAATCCTTGCAAAAAAATCTTCGTATTCTATAATTCCTTTAAAATTTTCAATTAATATTTCTTCAAATCCAATTATGGTTATTTTAGGAATATTACCAGAAACTTCTTTTGGAATTTCTAATAATTGATTTATTTTATTTACATTTATCATAAAAAAACACCTCTTTTTTTAAAATATATTCTAAAAAAGAAATGTTATTCTTACTATTCTTCTAAAATTTTTAAAATCTCTTCATCTTTTTTTAATTCATCTGTTATATATTCTACTGCTTTTTTCTTTCCTTTACTTACTGCTGCTATTGCAATTTCTTTATCTCCTCTTAATCTTAAGCTTGCATATTTTAAAATTATTGGCTTATTTTTTACTGCTTCTAAAACTACTTCTTTATCATCTCTTAATTTTTGACTTGCAAAATATAAAACTTGTCCATCATTTTTAGCAGCTGATATTATAACATCTTTATCATCTTTTAGTCTTTCACTTAAATAGCAACTTGTCCAACCTGATACAGATACAGCTGCAAGTGCAATATCTTTATTATCTTTTAAATTTTTACTAGAAAATTCTAATGCTCCTGGGTCTGCTTTTACAGCTTCTAATACAACTTCATAATCATCTTTTATTTCTTCACTCGCCCATTCTAATAGCATTGGTGCTGTTTTTACTTTTTCTAAATAATATTCCTTATTTTCAGAATTTTCTTTTGCTTCTGCTATTATATCATCAGATTTATCCATCTATTTTTCCTCCACCAATTACAATATCATCAACATAAAAAACAGCCGATTGACCTGGAGTAACACCCCTTTGTGGTTCTTCAAAAATAACTTTTACTGTATCTTCATCAATTCTTTCAATTACACTTTCAGCTTCTTTTGCAGCATATCTTATTTTAGTTTTTACTTTAATACTGTCTTCTAATTTATCTATTAATAACCAATTAAGATTTTTTACTATTATTTCTTTTGAAAATAATTCTTCTAGCGGACCTACTATCACTTCATTTTTTATTTTATTAAATCCTAATACATATAAAGGTACGCTATTTGCTATTCCTAAACCTCTTCTTTGACCAATTGTATAATAATATAAACCATTGTGTTTTCCTAATATTTTTCCATTTTTATCTACTATATTTCCTGGATTTTTCTTTATATTTGAATTCTTTTCTAAGTATTCCTTATAATTTCCATCTGGTATAAAACATATGTCTTCACTATCTGATTTTGAAGCAACAAATAATCCATGTTCTCTTGCTATATTTCTAATTTCATCTTTATTTTCAAAACCAGCAAGTGGAAACAAAACTTTATCTAATATATCTTTTTGAATATTATATAACACATAACTTTGATCTTTTTTTAATGAATTAGATTTTTTTAAAACGTATTTATTATATTTTTCACTAAATTCTATTTTAGCATAATGACCAGTAGCAATATAATCTGCTCCAAGCTCTTTTGCTTTTTGATACATTGCTCCAAATTTCAAATACCTGTTACATTCTATACATGGATTTGGTGTTCTACAATTTGAATATTCACATATAAATTTTTTTATTACATTATTATAAAATTCATCTTTTAAATCCACTATATAATGTTTTATACCTAAATAGTCACATACTTTTTTTGCATCTTGTTCTGCATTTTCATTATTTTTAGGTAAAAAATTCATTGTAATTCCAATTACTTCATATCCTTGTTCTTTTAATAAAATAGCAGATACACTACTATCTACTCCACCACTCATTCCCAATAAAACTTTTTTATTTTTTTCCATATACCACTCCAAAAATTATGTTTTATGTATTTTATCACATTTTTTTACAATTATCAAAAAAACATTGATTATATTTTTATTTTATAATCAATGTTTTTATTTTCCTAAGAATTCTTTTTTTGAATTTCAACTTTTCTAATTTCTAATTCATTTTTTTCTTTATTTAAATATATCTCAATTTTATTTCCTGGAACGATATCTTTTGAAATCATTTTCTTTGCAATTAGTGTTTCTATTTCACTTTGGATTATTCTTTTTAAAGGTCTTGCTCCAAAATTTATATCATATCCTTCATCTATTAAGAATTTAATTGCCTCTCTTGAAACTGCAAGTGTTATTCCATTTTCTCTTACTCTTTTTGCTAATGATTTTAAAAGTAATTCTACAATTCCATATACTACATCTTTTTCTAATGCTTTAAAACATATTATTTCATCTAGCCTATTTAAAAATTCTGGCCTAAAATATTCTTTTAGTATTTGATTTATATTTTCTCTTGCTTCTTCTGTTATTTTTCCATCTTTTTCTATACTATCTAATATATATTGTGAACCCATATTTGAAGTTAAAATAATTATTGTATTTTTAAAATCTACTGTTCTTCCTTGTGAATCTGTAAGTCTACCATCATCTAATAATTGTAAAAATATATTAAATACATCTGGATGAGCTTTTTCAACTTCATCAAATAACAATACTGAATATGGTCTTCTTCTAACAGCTTCTGTTAATTGTCCACCTTCATCATATCCAACATATCCTGGAGGAGCACCTAAAAGTCTTGTTACACTGAATTTTTCCATATATTCTGACATATCGAATCTAATCATATTTTTTTCATCATCAAATAATGTTTGCGCTAATGTTTTTCCAAGTTCTGTTTTTCCAACACCAGTTGGACCTAAAAATAAGAATGAACCTATTGGTCTATTTGGATTTGCAATTCCAGCTCTTGCTCTTAAAATAGCTTCACTTACTTTTTTTACAGCTTCATCTTGACCTACAACTCTTTGATGTAATATTTTTTCTAAATTTAATAATTTTTCTCTTTCACCTTCTGCTAATTTAGATACTGGTATTCCTGTCCATTTTGAAACAATTTTTGCTATTTCATCTTCTGTTACTTTATTTCTTAAAAGTGAATTCTTTCCTATTGTTTTTTCAACTTCTTTTTCTTCTTGATTTAATACTGTTTGTAAATTAGGCAATGTAGAATATCTTAATTCTGCTGCTTTATTTAAGTCATATCCTCTTTCTGCTTGTTCTATTTGAGCATTTACTTCATCTATTTTTGCTTTCAATTTTTTAACTCTTGCAATACTCTTTTTTTCATTTTCCCATTTCAATTTCATTGACTGAAATTCATCTCTTAATTTTGTAAGTTCATTTCTTATTTTTTCAAGTTTCTTTTCTGATGATTCGTCATCTTCTTTTTTTAATGCAGCCTCTTCTATTTCTAATGCCATAATTTTTCTTGAAATTTGATCTAATTCTATAGGCATTGATTCTACTTCACTTCTAATCATAGCACAAGCTTCATCTATAAGATCTATTGCTTTATCTGGCAAATGTCTATCTGTAATATATCTATGTGATAAACTTGCTGCTGCAATTAAAGCTTGATCTTGAATTTTTACACCATGAAATATTTCAAATTTTTCTTTTATGCCTCTTAAAATTGTTATTGCATCTTCTACTGTAGGTTCATTTACTACTACTGGTTGAAATCTTCTTGCTAAGGCTGGATCTTTTTCTATATATTCTCTATATTCATCTAAAGTAGTAGCTCCCATACAATGAAGCTCTCCTCTTGCAAGTTTGGGCTTTAATAAATTACTAGCATCCATTGCTCCTTCTCCACCAGCACCTGCTCCAACTATATTATGAATTTCATCTATAAATAATAATATTTGACCATTACTTTCATCTAATTCATCTAATATTGATTTTAATCTTTCTTCAAATTCACCTCTAAATTTTGCACCAGCTATTAATGTTCCTAAATCTAAAGAAAAAATCGTTTTATTTTTTAAGCTTGTTGGTACATCTCCTCTTACAATCCTTAAAGCCAATCCTTCGACTATAGCTGTTTTACCAACACCTGGTTCACCTATTAACACTGGATTATTTTTCGTTTTTCTTGTGAGAATTCTTATAACATTTCTTATTTCATCATCTCTACCAATTACTGTGTCTAATTTATTTTCTCTTGCAGCTTCTGTCAAATCTCTTCCAAATTTTTCTAGTGCTTCATATGAAGCTTCATTTTCTTCTAATACATTTATATCATTTGTTTTTATTAATTTTAATTCATTAAAAAATCTACGTTTATCAACTTTATGTAATTTTAATATTTTCTTTAATTCATCAGAAGATCTTTCTAATATCCCGAGCATTAAATGTTCTGCAGATATTGTAGAATCTTTTAATGCTTTTCTTTGCCTATCTGCTTCATCTAAAGCTTTTTCAACTTCTACAGAAAATTTTAAAGCAATTTCTCCATTTACTTTTGGTATATCATCAATTTCGTTTTGAACTAAATTTTTTAAATTTTCTATATCTACATCCATTTTTTTAAGAAGCATACAAATTATTCCTTCTGTATCTTCTAAAAAAGCAAACATCATATGAAATTCTGTAATTTCTGCATTTCTATTTCTTACTGTAATATTGCTTGCTGATGTTATAAGTTGTTTTGATTTTTCTGAAAAATTTGAAATATCCATATTTTACCTCTTTTTTATTTTTTCTTAACTAATTATATATATTAAGAGAAAAAAAGTCAAAAAAAAAGCTCTTTAAAATATTATTTTTTTATAATATTTTATGAGCTTTTTAAATTTTATAATTGTGTTATTAAAATAAATAACATTGTATTTATATATTGCATTACAGCACCAATTTTTATTATTCCAAATACTTTGTTTTGAAGTTTTTTATCATTCTTTTCTTCTTTTTTAGCCATTTCTTGCCAAATCAATAATGCTACTATTAGCATTGCAAATTCAAAAAATACAAAAGTTCTATTTGTTGAACTAAATATTGTTGGAGATAAAGCCATCATTATTCTAGAACCAAGTCCTATTAAGAATACTATTACTGCTGTATTGTTTCTTAATGTTTTAAATATCACAAGTATTGATAATATAAACGAAAATATTATTACAAATGACATTATAAGTGGTACAAAATTTATTAAATTCGTATAATTACTTGCTGTAACCATTGTTTTTTCTTGTACAATAATATTTTTATACATATCTAAGTATGGAAACATTTTGCAAGCTTCATCTTTAAAAAGACCTAATGCTAATATTGATACTAATGGTATGCATGATACTGTTCTAATTGTTTTATCTTTATAGTTATTAAAAATATATATAACTATCATCAAACTTAATATTAAAAATGAAATATTAGTATTTAATAACATTTCTGAAAATGTTGATGTAATACCTAGTGAAATTTTATCTAAAAACGATAATGTTTCAAAATCTGGATAACTATTTCCTATTTCATCTATTTTTCTAACTTCATTTCCAGGGCATGTTAATATAAATATTAAGGATAAAATACTAACTATAAGTTGCACTACCATAAACAAATTTGTTTTTTTCTTATCTCTTATTATCAATAAAGTCGTATATGTTAAATATGCTCCAAAAACAATTGCCGCTGTTTGTTCTTGATTACAAGCAAATATTAATGCTAATGTGTATAAAGGATACATATACCATTTTATTTTTTCTTTATCAAATATTTTTCTTATTGGTATCAAACTAAACATTGCAGCTGCAAATGGCCATATATAATTTACTGTTGTGGCTCCCCAACCTGCACTTGACATTTTAGACATTGGATATATTAAAAGAAGTAATATAGCCATCCATTTTGTTTCTTGTTTATTATCTTTTACAAATAATTTTGTTATTGAATATCCTAATAAAGTCATCATTAATGTTTGACCTAATATCCAAGCATATTTAGAAATTTTTAAAACACTGCATAATGTAAATTCTATTAAAACTCTTGATGTCCATTCATGATATCTTAAATTTACAAATTCTGTAATAGGCATTTCTGTGATTTTTCTTATATAAAATTCATCATCATATCTACTTGGAGTGATAAATATATTTAATGCAAGTTCAAGTATTAATAATAATACTATTATATTTCTTCCATCTTTTAAAAAATTATTTATTTTTTCTTTCATCTTATATTCCTCGCAATCTACTGTACTTGTAGTGTTATAGCTGTTTCTGCAAATACATTTTCATTATCATTTTTATATAATATACAAATATCATAAATTCCTGTATCTAATCCAGCTATTATACATTCTGCACTCATTCCTGCTTTTGAGCAATCATAAATTCCATCTACTGTTCTTAGCTCCTCTACAGTTTGCATTGCAGTTTTTATAAGATACATTTTTCCAGTTTCTTTATTTTTTAAAATAAATGAACTATTAAATTTTTCTATTGATTGACCCGTTTTATAAGCCCAACCTTCAATTTTTAATTTTTTTGTGCCTTGATTTA
Organism: uncultured Lachnospiraceae bacterium; assembly: GCA_964650305.1. GTDB lineage: Bacteria > Bacillota > Clostridia > TANB77 > CAG-508 > Scatovivens. The sequence goes on along the minus strand of CAZYST010000025.1, from coordinate 3,767 downwards.
AAACACTTATTCCTGTTCTAATTTCATCATCATTTACCGTTGTTTCTGTTTCTAAAGTATATGGCTCTAGCATTGCATATGATACTACTGTTAAAGCTCCATAAATAAAAATCAAAATCAATGAAGCTATTATAAGCTTTTTAAAAATTGCTTCATCTATTTCTATATCTAGTATTTTCATATTAATCCCCTTTTTGTTTAATATGGATTATTTTACCATATATTATTAGCATTTTCAATATATAATATTTCACATATTTAGAGGATTTAATTTTAAGTATTAAATTATATAAAAATATAATTTAATACATTTATGTGCAAAATCATTTAAAAAATTCATCTAAATTTTTAAATTCATATCCTTTATTTTTTGCTTCTTTTATAACACTATCTAATATTTGACTATTATCTTTTGAAGTAGCATGTAATAACATTAAACAACCATTATGCAAATTTTCTAATATTTTCTTTTTTCCATATTCTTCTCTATTTTGTTTTTCATTATCCCAATCATCATATGCTGATGACCACATAACAGTTGTATATCCTAATGAATTTGCAATATTCAAAACTCTTTCACTAAATTCTCCTTTTGGAGGTCTAAAAAAACACATTTCATATTCAAATTGTTCATAAACACTATTATGCAATTTCATAATTTCATCTTTTATTTGTTCATCAGTTATATTTGGCAAACATTTATGATTTACTGTATGATTTCCTACTATATGCCCTTCTTCTATCATTCTTTTTACTATGTCATTTGCAGAATTAAAATAATGTCCTGTTATAAAAAACGAAGCTTTCACATTATTTTCTTTTAATACATCTAATATCTGATTTGTATATCCTGTTTCATATCCACAATCAAAAGTTAAATATATTATTTTTTCTTCTGCATTACCAATTGAATATCCATTATAACTATCCACAACTTTTTTGCTTTCAATATCTAAAACTGGTTGATTTCCATTTTCTCCTCTTCTAAATCCCCAAGCTAGCAACTTATTGTTTAAATTATTTGCTTGCGAATATAGCGAAAATTGAAAAATACTAAAAACAAGTAAACCAATTACAAAACAAATTCTAAAAATTTTATCTTTCATAAAATCCTCCAATTATTTTTTATTAAATAATATTCAGAATTGTTTAAATAATACTTTTTTATATTATAAATTTACTAATAAAAAATACTCAAATATGATTTTGCTTTTTATTAAAAACATTTTATCATGTTTGAGTATTTTATTTTTTATATTTTTAATTTTCTAATATTTTCCAACTTCCAGATATTTCTGGATAACTTTCAAAATTCATTTTTTCTTTTTTGGTTGGATGATCAAAGCTTAAACTATATGCCCAAAGTGCAAGTTGTTTTCCTCTGCCTCTTGTTCCATATTTTTGATCTCCAGACAAACTATGACCTCTTGAAGCAAATTGAACTCTTATTTGATGATGTCTACCTGTATGTAAATCAACTTTTACAACAGACATATTTATTTCTTCATTATATTTTATTACTTCATAGTCTAATATTGCTTCTTTTGAATTTTTAGTTCCTTCTTTTACTACTTTACTTGCATTTGTTTTTTCATTTTTTAACAAATAATCTTTCATTGTGCCAGAAGAATTTTCCAATTTTCCATCTACGATACATAAATATTTTTTATGCATTTTTTTATCTCTTACTTGTTCACTAAGTCTTGATGCAGCTTTTGAAGTTTTAGCAAATACCATAACACCACCTGTTGGTCTATCTAATCTATGTACTAATCCTAAATAAACTTCTCCTGGTTTGTTATATTTTTCTTTTATATATTTTTTTATAATTGTTAGCATATCTACATCACCTGTTTTATCTCCTTGTGACGGAATATTTACAGGTTTCACAACTACAATTATGTGATTATCTTCATACAAAATATTTAAATTTTCCATATATTTTCCTTTATTATTTAGATTCCCAACGTCCATAAATTCCACAAGGTAATATTAAATTTGAATTTGTCATTGGAAGTCCTATTTCTCCTGATGATAATTTTCCTTTAAATCTTTTTATTTTTATACTCAAAATATTTTCTAAAACTTTTGAAGAAGTACCTGTAGTATATGAATTTATTAAAAAGAATAATGGATTATCAGATAAAACTTGTGCACACAATTCTACTAAATCTGCTATATTATTTTCAAATTGCCACACTTCTCCATTTTTTCCTCTTCCATATGATGGTGGATCCATTATTATTGCATCATATCTATTTCCTCTTCTGATTTCTCTTTGAACAAATTTGGTTACATCATCTATTATAAATCTAACTGGTCTATCTGCTAAACCAGATGATGCAATATTTTCTTTTGCCCATGCTACCATTCCTTTTGAACTATCTACATGACAAACTTGTGCTCCTGCATAACTACAAGCAACTGTTGCTCCACCTGTATATGCAAATAAATTTAAAACTTTTATTTCTCTTTTTTCTGATTTTATTTTATTTATCATCCAATCCCAATTAACTGCTTGCTCTGGAAATAAGCCTGTATGTTTGAATCCCATTGGTTTTATATTAAATGTTAAATCTTTATATTTTACTTGCCATTTTTCTGGTATTTTTTTATTGTATTGCCATGCACCACCACCAGTATTACTTCTATTATATCTAGCATTGGCAGTTTTCCATTTTTCTTTAAATGTTTTTTCTTTCCATATTATTTGCGGATCTGGTCTTATTAAAATAACATTATTCCATCTTTCAAGTTTTTCTCCATCTGCCATATCTAAAATTTCATAATCTTTCCATTCTTTTGCTATTTCCATTTTTCACCTCATTTATTAAATTTTATATATTTTATATATTTTCTTTATTTTTACTTTTCACATTATATTAACTTTATACCATAAAACTACGTTTTTTTCAACATTAGATATTTTATTATAAACTAAAGGAGTACTTTCAAGAATAAATTCATTGAAAAGCACTCCTTTATAGTTTTAGGAGCCTTAATTTTTAGTAAACCTAAAAAATCAACTTTAATTATAGTTTTATATTAGGTTACTTAAGTTACTAAACAATCATACTTTAGTATGTTTTTCAAAATCTATGACTGTTGCTGGTGCTTTTACAAAGAACTCATCCATTGCATCTTCTGCTAAAGTTCTAGGAATACTGCTTAAAAAACCCACCATATCTAAGAATTCCATTATTAAAGAATTTGACATTCCTCTGCATATAATTTTTATCATCTCTAAAAGCTTTCCATCTGCTTCATTGGTAAATGCATTATTCCAAAAAAGAGACATATTCTCATCTACTGGTGCAAATTCTTCCATAATTTTGATTGCTCTTGTAACATTGCAAAACAGATTTGCTTTTACAGCAAAAGAAAAATCATCTTCTTCTATTAAAGTACAATAAATGCGTTTAGCAATTTTTTGCTTTTTTGCTTCCATTACTTCAATTTCAGAATTTAAAACTTCTTCTAATCTTGCATATGAACTATGAATTGTTTCTTTTACATCATCTCTTCCCATAAATTCATCTGCTTTTTCTGTGAGTTTAAGCTTTTCTAGATATTTCCGAGCTTCTGATAATTTTTCTTGTGCTAATGTTTGTTCTTTTTTCATTTTGTTCTCTCCTATCGTTGTTATGTTACATAAAAATGCATAAATATTATATCATAGCCTACTTTTTATGTCAACTTATTGTGCTTGGTTTATGTTATTAACTTGTGATAATGTCACCCCATAAGATGTTAAAATTATTTTTTAG
>CAZYST010000024.1:0-24543 GCA_964650305.1 uncultured Lachnospiraceae bacterium | reverse complement strand
ATCACTTATTCTATTTTTATTTAATTTTGTTTCACATCAATTGTAATATAACAATTAAATATATTTTTGTAATTTATCTTTTATTTCTTCCAAACAAGTAATTTAATTTTACCATTTATAATATTTTTATAATTATTGTATTATTTTATTTTTTTAGTAAATACTATTTTTAAATAAAAATTAAGGAGATTTAATATGGATAATCAAAATTTAAATATTTTAGATGAAATTAATAAAGGAGCAACCATGGGAATGGATGCTATTTCTTTTGTATCTGATAAAGTTTCTGACAATTCTTTTAGAAAAGTTTTAGATACAGAATATAAAAAATACAAAAAAATTTCAGAAAAAGTAAATAATTTGTATTCTAATTATACTTCAAAAGAACCACATGAAACAAATTCTATGAATAAAATTATGACATGGTATGGAATACAAATGAAAACTATGACTGATGATACAACCTCAAAATTGTCTGAATTATTAATGCAAGGAACAAATATGGGAATAATTGAAGGAAGAAGATTAATTAATCAAAATCCTTATGCTGAGCCTGATGTAAAAAATATTTTACATGATTTTGTTACAATGCAGGAAAATAGTATTGAAACATTAAAAAAATATTTATAATTTTCTTAATTTAGCAACAAAAAATCCTTCATATTTTTCATTAGGACACACACAAATTGTTCCTTTAATTTTTGTGGGTAATAGTGGAATTTCTTCCATTCCTTTAAAATTTATTGGAACAATTTCTATTTTTAATCCTTGAATTGCTTTTTTTATAATTTCTTCATTTTCTTGTTCTAATATAGAACAAGTTGAATAAATCATTTCTTTTCCTTTTTTTAATATTTTTAAAGCTTTTTTTAACATTGTTAATTGACTTGATATAGATTTATTTACTAAAGCATTTGTAAAATTTCTTTCTAAATTATCATTATCTAAATTAATTGTTCCACTTCCACTGCACGGTGCATCTAATAGTATTTTGTCAAATGAAAAAAAGTCATCCATTTTTCTTGAATCTGTAACCATCACTAATACACCTTTTGCACCTTGCTTTTCTACATTATATTTTAATCTTTCACTACGAATTTTATTCATTTCACATGCTGTTATATATGCTTCATTTTTTGTAAGTGCAGCAATTTGTGTTGTTTTTCCTCCTGGTGCAGCAGCCATGTCTAAAATATTTTCATTTTCTTTTGGTTCTAATATAATTGGAGGTAACATTGAAGATAAACTTTGCATATATATTTTTCCATCTTCATAAATATCTAATTTTTGTATATCTTGTTCATTTGCATTTTTTAATATTAATGCTTCTTCACTCCATGAAACATCTTCAAACTGAATTTTTTCTTTTTCAAGTTTTTCTTTTATTTCACTAACACTTGATTTTATAGTATTTACTCTTAATGTAGTATTTCTTTTTGCTTTATATCCTTCTATTATTTTAAAAGTATATTCTTCTCCATATTGATTAATTAAGTTTTCATTTAAAAATTCAGGTATATTTGACATTTATTTCCTCCCAAAATTGATACTTATTATATATTAACATATTTTTATAAAAAACGATAGTGAGCTAATTAAATTTATAGAACAAAATCAGACTTAAAAAAATATCTTATCTTTGTGTTCGTGTGCGAAATTTGCACTGCAAATTTCGGTACAAATTATTTATATTATAATAAAATTCTTCGAATTTCCTATAATATAAAAAGTGGTGAGCTTATTCTCACCACTTTTGCTAGTAGTACACTACTATGATTTCTTTAATTTGCAACGTTATGCTTTACTTGAGGAGTCTCTGTTGTTATTGATTTGAAAACATAATCATTTTCTAAACCATATTCAATAACTTTCTCAAGTGCATCAAAAGTAATTTGATGTCCTGCAGAATCATGCATTAAAACTACATTTGTTCTTCCTTTTTTTAAACCAGACACAATATTATTGTAGATTTCATCAGATGTTTTAGCACCTCCGGCATCATTTGAATCAACATTCCAGTCAAAATATACATACCCTTTTTCTGCTACTTTTTCAACTGCTTCTGACATTATTCCTGCAGAATAGTTTCTACTTACTGTATTAGAACTTCCACCAGGAAAACGTATAAATGTTGAATGATTACCTGTAATAGTATAAATCTTATTTTCCAATACATCAAAATTATTCATAAGAGTTTGAAGAGAAGAATATATTGTACTATATTCATGTGACATACCGTGTATTGCTAGTGTATGCCCTTCTTCTGCTATTCTTTGAATAATTCCATTTTTAGTATCATCAAAACCTACCACAAAAAAAGTCGCTTTTATATTTTTTTCTTTTAATAAATCTAAAATTTGCGGTGTAATATTTTCTGATGGACCATCATCAAAAGTAAGACAAATTTCCCCTGAAATTACAGTTATTTCTTTTTCTGCAATTGTTTCATTTCCAGAATTGTCTTTTACTTTGTATTGAATAGCATATCTATTCGCTTCTTTTTTATAGATATTTTTTTCGACTCTTTCTGTTAAATCTCCATCTACTATATCATGTGCGAAAAATCCTTGTTCTACATAGTCTTTGATATCATTTATCACAATATCTTTGCTTTCAATAAGCATTATTAGCGGTTTCAGAGTATCTACTACATGAACTGTTGTGGTAATTTTCTTTATACCAAAAAAATTAAATATAAATTCGATTTCATAATCTCCAACCGTTTTGCAGTCAAGTGTGTCTGTTCTTTCAAACAAATCTGTCACATCGAATTTTCTTCCAAAGATTTCTGTATAAATTACAAAATCCACATTTTCTACAGTTCCTGCTTCAATTGTTTGCTCCTCTTGAAGTGCAATTGTATTTTTGGCTATTATTATATTTGCACATGTTAAAATTAATATAGCCAATACACTACAAATGCATATTGCATCTAATAATCTGCATTTTTTACTTTCTTTTTGTCTGCTGCCTAATTTTCTTTCCATAGTCATACCTCCCTAATTCGCTTTTAAAACGCAACAAATCAAAGTATTTCATATAATTTTCATTTCCTCCATAAAAAAATATTTTTTATGAAATACTAAGGACTTGCAATTATATATTTTAACATAAAAATCAAGATAAGTAAATATAAAAATTATGTTTACTTATCTTTAAAATTCAAATATATTAGCTTTTAAAATCATTTTTGATATTTTTGTTTTTTCATTTAATGGTATTTCCCACATACTTCCTATTATAGATTTTCCTCTTAAATACTCTTTTTTAGGTTCTCCTAAAACTTTGCAAAGTTCTTTTTGTAATTCTGGTTTATTTGTATATATTGATATTATATTTTCACCATATAATACATTTACAGTTGTTTCTGTTTCACATTTGTTTGGTTGTTTATATATTTTACTCATTCTTACTTCCTTTATATTTTTCCACATTTTCCTTATCTTTTGTAAATATATTATTTTTTATATTATCATAATTTAAATTTATTGTAAATTTTCTTTTTCAATTAATTTATTTCTTCTCTCATCATAATCATCTAAAAAATGATATTTTTCATTTCCTTTTTGATATGAAATAACTGTACTTAAGTTTACATTTTGTGCACTATTAAAAATATTAATATCTATATTTTCATAATTTTCTTTTAATTTTTTTATTAATAGTTTTACTTCTTTTCTTTTAGATAAATTTTCATCATATTTACTTTGTTCTGTAAGTCTACATGCACATTGTAAAAAATCCAAATTATATTTATCTCTCCATTTTATTATATCTTCTTCTCTTATAAAATACATTGGTCTTATAAGTTCCATTCCTGGATGTGATGTACTATTTACTTTGGGCATCATTGTTTGGAATTGAGCTCCATAAAGCATTCCCATTAAAATCGTTTCTATTACATCATCAAAATGATGTCCTAATGCTATTTTGTTACATCCTAATTTTTTTGCTTCTTCATATAAATATCCTCTTCTCATTCTAGCACAAATATAGCAAGGATTTTCTTCGATTTTTTCAACTGAAGCAAAAATTTTACTTTCAAACATTTTTATTGGAATATTAAGAATTTCAGAATTTTTAATTATTTTTTCTTTGTTTAATTCATTATATCCAGGGTTCATAACAATAAATTCTAAATCAAAATTCATTTTTCTATGCTTTTTTAATTCTTGAAAACATTTTGCCATTAATGCAGAATCCTTTCCACCAGATATACATACAGCTATTTTGTCTCCTTCTTTTATCATATCATATTCGCAAATTCCTTTTACAAATTTGCTCCAAATATTCTTTCTAAAATTTTTAGTTAATTCTTTTTCTATATCAATATATTTTTCCATTTTACCCCTTCAACTAAAATCTAATATTTCTAAATCCACATCTTTTGCACAATTCGTGTATTATTTGATTTTCATTAAATCCCTTGACAATTTTTTGCGCTAAATTCGAATTTAATATTTCTTCTAATTCTTGATTATATATATTTCCTAATTTTATATTTCCATTTTGATCTAAACAACATGGAACAACATCTCCATTTACAAGTATTCCTATTTGATTTTTTAAACCCATACAAGTACCTTTTTCTGAAATAATATTTTTTTCTAAATCTGGCCACTCAAATTCTGTATCTTGATTTATAAAAATGTTTTTATCAAGCTCTTGAAATTTTTGCTTTTTCATTTTTTCTATTAAATTTTCTTGATTATATTCTTCTTCTAAAATTTTTAATATATTAGTATTTTTATCACTAGAATTTATATCTTCTAAATTCCAAAATCTATATGAAATTATTATATTAGATTTTTCTTTTATTTTTTTTACACTTTCTAAAATATTTTTCATATATATTTTTGTATTATATTTTTCATTGTTTTCATTTATATTTATACTATGAAGTGATATATTTATTTGCCTTACAGAATTATATAAAGTTAATATTTCAATATTTTCTTTTAATAAAGTTCCATTTGTAGTTATATTTACTTTTATATTTTCATTTTCACATATTTCAAAAATATCTCTTAAATTTGGATGTAATAATGGTTCTCCCTTTATATGTAAAGTTATTAAATCAGTATATTTTTTTATTTTTTTTATTATACACTTAAAATTATTTATACTCATATATTCTTTTTTTCTTTTTGTATCTGGACAAAATGAACACTTTAAATTACAAATATTAGTTATTTCTATATAAATTTTTCTAAATTTCTTTTTTTCCATAAATCTACCATTTCTTAAACAAATATGGTTTATTATATCATATTTTCCTTAAATTTAATAGATTTTAACTTCTAAAAAACATATATTTTCATATAATCTATAAAACTGATTTTTAGGTGATTATTTTGAAAAGAATTAAAATTTTTATTTTTAATACTATTATTCTTATGATAAGTGGTATTTTTCTTAGAATTTTAGCTATTTATTTTAATATATATATATCAAATAGAATTGGTACTGAAATGCTTGGAGTTTTTCAACTTATTATGTCTTTGTATTTATTTGGAATAACACTTGCAAACTTTGGTATTAATCTATCATCAACACGTGTAGTATCTGAAGAATTAGCATTAGGAAATATTGAAGGTACAAAAAAAGTTGCAAAAAAATGCTTGTATTTTAGTTTAACATCTGGCATTTTTGCTAGTTTTTTATTTTTTATATTTAGAAATTTTATTTTAGAAAATTGTCTTCATAGTAAAGTATCTGTTGAAATTATATATATGCTTTGTTTAGCTCTTCCTTTAATATCTATGTGTAATGCCATAAATGGATATTTTGCAGGTATTAGAAAAATATACAAAAATTCTATTGCTCAATTTTGGGAACAAATTACAAAAATTGTAGCCACTGCTTTATTATTAGATTTCTTTTTACCAAAAGGAATTAATTATTCATGTTATGCTTTAATTTTAGGTGATTTAATTTCAGAAATTTCCTCTTTTATTTTTATATATACTTTATATTTACTTGAAACAAAAGAATTAAACACCAAATTTAAATTTTTTAATATAAATTTCTCTCATCATTTTTGTTCATTATTTCAAAATAAATATACAAAAGAAATTTTTAGAATATCTTTTCCAGTTGCAATTACTTCATATATTAGATCTGGATTATCTACAATAAAACAATTAATAATACCATCTAGTTTAGAAAAAAGTGGAGATACTTGTAAAAACGCATTATCTACATATGGAATTATAACTGGTATGTCAATGCCAATTATAATGTTCCCAGAAATATTTATAAAATCTTTTAGTAATTTGCTTATTCCTGAATTTGCACGATATTTTGCTAAAAAGGATTTTTTAAAAGCAAAAAAAGTAACTATACTATTATTGCTTTTAACTGGCTTATTTTCTATCTTTATAAGTGTTTTGATGTATATTTTATCTAATTACCTAGGTTTACAATTATATAACAATTTAGAAGCTAGTTATTATATAAAAATTTTTTCTCCACTCGCTTTTTTTATATATGTTGACACTGTTGTAGATAGCATTTTAAGAGGATTAGATGCACAAGTTGGTGTTATGATAGTAAATATTTTAGATTTAATAATAAGTTGTTTAATTATATTATTTGTTGTACCGAAATTAGGTGTTATAGGATATATTATTTCAATATATATAAGTGAAATTTTTAATTTTACATGTAGCCTATTTCAATTGTTAAAAATATTTAAAAAAGTAAAACCTTCTATTAGAACTTAATTTTCTAATAAAAGGTTCTTTTTTATCATTTCTATTTAATCTTTATATTTTAATATTTCATCCTCTTCTACACTTTCTAAGTTATAATATGTTTCTGGCACATCTCCTACTATTATGGCTTCTGTTAATAAAACTGTTGCTTTAATATCTTTTTCAAATGCACCAAATGGTGTTATTATCTTTACAAAAGAATCTGTATTTACATATATTTTATGAATAGTTTGATTTATACCAGCAGATTCGAATTTTGACTCTAAAGAAACAAAACAATCTCCTGCTGCTTCAAATTCGATTTCAAATTTAGGTCCTATAAATCTAAGATTGCTTAAACCTGTTAACGTTCCCATATTTATAAATACTTTTATTCTTTCTTGTTCGTCTATTTTTTGTTGTATATTTTGATTTATTTTAGCAATAATTTCGTTCATTACAATAACATTTGATTTTAAAAAAACTATTTTACCTTCATTATCTTTTTCAACATTTATTAAATCATTATAAGTATATTCTTGCATTATATTTTTTATTTCTGTGGTAACAATATTGGTTACACTTGAATATGCTGCATTCTCGCAACTAGCCACTATAACTGGATATGCCATATGTATATAATATATTATAAAAATAATTATTAAAAATAAAATAACTATAATTAATACTTTAATTTTTGATAATTTATATATTTTTATTCTATTTCTTGAATAAATTTTATCCATATAATCTTATCTTTACCTCCTTTTAAATACAATAAAAGATATCAAACTTAGAATTACTAAATTTGATATCTTATTTTTATTTCATAATATATAATCTATCACCAACATTTAATTTGCAATTTTCTTCTAGATTATTAAATTTTAATAAATTATCAGAATATACTTTAAATTTTTTGGATATATTCCAAATAGTATCTCCTTTTCTTACAAAATATACTACCATTTTATATTCACTATTTTCATTTATTTCTTGTGTTTTTATATTTTCTATAATATTTATTTTTTTCATATTATTCGAATCATTTATAATATCAATTGTTATTTCACATGTTATATATTCACTATTTAATGTAAAATTTTTATTTACTATTCTTAAATCTGTACTTTTTATTTCTACTTCACTTTTAAAAACAAACGGTATTTTTACATTTTGAAAATTTAATCCATTCTTATTATCAGCTTCAAATAATATATCTAAATTTATTTCTCCTTCATAATTTATAATGCCATTATTTACAATCCTATTTGTTATTTTTGGCATACAAGTTATATCAATTATAGATTTTATATCTTCTACTAAAATTCTTTCTTCTATTTTTATATCTTTATTTTTTGATTCTGACTCAATTTTCACTTGTACTTCTTTTTTATCAAAAGTTATATCTTTTTTTATACTATACATATCTTGTATTATGCTTACTTCTTTATTTTCATATACTGTACACATTACTTCATATTCTATTTGAATTTCAATATTATTCATACTTTTTGTATCTATTTTATAAAGCATATTCCTTATATAATATTCTGTTTCACAGATATTTGTGTCTATTATTCCTGGTATTTCTATAAAAGACATCATTGGCACAGTTGTTTCTATTTTCGATATTTTGCTTTCTTCTGAAATATATATTATTTTGATATTAGCATCTGCTTTAGCAAGAACTTTATTATAGCTAATTTTATTTTCAGCATTAGAAATCTCTATACTTGTTTTTAATATTTCAGCAATTTTATTTTCATCTGCTTTTAAGTTTTCTTTTATACTTCCTTTATTACTATTTTCTCCTACACATGATTTTATTTTAAATTTTTCTTCTAATTTTTGAATATCGTTTTCTTCTAGATTGCTTAAAATTTCAATTTCTTCACTTTCCCACATTTCTACTTTTAATATTGCTTCTGCTTTTATACTAATTTTTCTTTCGTTTAAAATTTTGCTTTCTACTTTTGTTAATTCTATTTTTTCTTTTGACTTCATCGTTGTAATTATTTGTGAATCTTCTATTGTTTCACTAAAATTTAATGTTGTTTGTATGCTTCTAGTTTCACCATTATCTGATAAATAAATTACAAATGCATCTATGTTTCCATCTAATCTTATTTTATTTTCATTTACTTCTTTTTTATAAATATAAGAATTTGCATTTGCATTAATTACATTTACTATATCTGGCTTTATATCTGGTACTATTATATCTCCATATATTTCTACTTTCTTTTCTTTTTCTATCACTTTCTTATTTATTTTAACTTTATCCACTATAAAAATCCTCCTTAAATTACATTATATTTATTACAATATATTAAGAAGGCAAAAAAAAATTCCTAAAAATTAGGAATTTTCTACAATAGGATCAACCCTATGTTTTTTTATTTCAACTTGAGGTGGAACTAAAGGTGCATATTCTTCACCATTATACATACTAACTTCTACAGTTCTTGTAAATAAATCTGTATAGTTATATGATCCCACTCTATCAGCATCTTCAAATTTTACTCTAAAATAAGTTTGATATGTATTTTCTATTACTGCTGATTTTTCCTGTGGTTTGCTTCTCTTACCTGGTGACTCTTTTATAATTATCTTTTGTCCAATATTTTCTCCAATGTTTTTTCTTAAGTTTGCTATTTCTGATCTATAAATACCCAATTCCATCACCTACTATTATTTTTTTCATGCCCATTTTATATCACAGCAATATCAAATTGTCAAAACGCACTTGTTGTTTAGTATTTCTTGTATTACAGTATTTTCAATGGTTTTGGAAGTTATCCACTATTTTTATCATTTTTATTACATTCTTTTATCATTTACATTACAAGTTTTTTCTTTTTATTTATTTTCTCTTGTTTTTTTTACATTTAATTGCTATAATAGTTGCAGATATTTTATATCTAAATTTAATTTATTTGACATATCCCTTCTTTTTAGAATAGTATTGTCTAAGCAAATTAAATTATTATTCTAAAAAGGAGGTCTAAATAATGGCTGACAAAACTTTAGTATGCAAAGATTGTGGCGCAGAATTCGTTTTTACAGAAGGTGAACAAGCATTTTATGCTGAAAAAGGATTTACAAATGATCCTGTTAGATGCCCAGCTTGTAGAAAAGCAAAAAAAATGGCTAGAAATAATAACGAAAATTAAAGTAGCAAAAAAAATAAAAGTAGATTACTACTTTTATTTTTTATTTAAAACAATAATTTTAATTTTTTCTTTTCTTCATTTTTGTTTAGATATTTTATTTTGGTTGCCATTCCCCCTCTTATATGTCTTTCTGCTTTATTCTCATCTAAAACTTTCCTTACTTCTATTGCTAATGCATTATTTATATTTAATAATCTACTACTTACATCTTTATGTACTGTTGACTTAGAAATTCCAAATTTTTTTGCAGTACCTCTTACAGTATCTTTTGTATCTATAATATATTTAGCTAATTCTATAGCTCTTTCTTCTATTTGCTTTTTATCTCTCACTTTGAAAACCTCCTAGAGAATAACTTATACCCTATGTTTATTCTCATATTTTCAAAGTTAGAACTTTATCATATAATTAGATTATTTTAATACAGAACTATTATTTAAAATTAAATCATTATACAAAAATAATACATCTTGATTTTCAAAAGTTATATATTTATTTAAGATATCTGATGATATATATCTTATATCCACAAGTGTTATTTTACTATAATTTTGTAATAATAATGGTGCAAATGAACTTGAAAATGAATCTCTAAATATAATAAGTTCATCTTTTTGATTTGAATTTTCATTAGAAATATCTATTATTGGAACTGCACCTGAAACAAATATATCATATAAATCATTGCTTTTTAGTTTTTCTAAATTATATACTTCTTTTACTTCTTTATTTTCATAATTATATGTAAAAGAATTTTTAGTATTTTCATCTACTAAATATATAATCTCATCTTTTTCTATTTCTTTCATAATTTGCCCATAATATGATCCAAAAAAATCTGAAATCTCTTTTTTTTCAAATTTTGAAAAATCAATTTTTTCTTTTCCCATATTGGTAGAAATTTTATTTACAGCTTTTTCATATTCTTCTTGCTTAATATGCAAATCAGTTCTAAAATATGAATTTTCATTAAAACAATCTGAAATTTCTATATATTCAATATTTTTTATATTATTATTCATTATATTTATTAATTTTTCATGTTCTAAATATAAATATTTATCTTTTTCTTTTAAGTAATACATTTTATCTGGTATTATCGCATAATAACAATTCATATTTTCTAAATATTTTTCTTTTATTTTATTAAACTTTTGCGCTGCATTTTCTATTTGTTTTTCTTTTAAAGGATATTCCATTTTATATATACTGTTATTACTTACAAACAAGTTATTATAATCTTTTTTATGCAATACATTAAATTCAAAATCAATCTTTATTTTTCTAAAAAAATCTCTTGCTATAAATTGGTCTGTTGCATATTCTTCAAAATTTTCTCCAAATTTTGAGAAACCATTTTTTATACTTGGAAAATTTGCAAGTTTTCTTCTTTCTGATATAGAAATATTATCATCTTTTTTTATTATATTAGCCACAAAAACAATAATTAATATGGTTATAAAAGTCAAAGTTTGAATTACGTTTTTAACATTTTTTTTCATATTATCTCCTATTTTTAAAATCTAAAATATAAGAATGGATTAAAAGAATTATCTACTAAATATGAAGTACATATTAATAATAAAATTATCAATATAACAGTTTCTAATATATTGATTAATTTTTCAAATTTACGTTTTCCTTTTAATTTAATTGTTATATTTTTTATAATTGGTGTTGCTCCAAATAAAGAAATTAAAATTAATATAATATTACTTTTTAAATAATAAATTGTATAATCATCTATAACTTTTTTATTAATTGGAATAATCATATAATTTAATATTTCTAAAGTTTGATTTAAACTATTCGAATTAAATATTACAAAACCAATTAATATAATAAATAATGTATATAATCTTTTTAAAACATTAGGTAATTTTTCTAATGTTTTAAATAAAAACATTTTTTCAATTATTAATATAATTCCAAAATATAATCCCCAAATTAAAAAATTCCAACCAGCTCCATGCCATATACCTGTAAGTGACCAAACTATTAAAATATTTCTTATTTGTTTTAATAATCCTTTTCTGTTTCCTCCAAAAGGAATATATACATAATCTCTAAACCACGAGCTTAAGGATATATGCCATTTTCTCCAAAATTCAGTTATACTTTTGGAAATATAAGGATAATCAAAATTTTCTAAAAATTCAAATCCAAACATTTTTCCAAGTCCTATTGCCATATCTGAATATCCAGAAAAATCAAAATAAATTTGAAGCATAAACGTAATTGCATATAAATATGCCCCTATTATTGTCATTTCTGAGTTTTTTATAATTATTGTAGAAATCTCTCCTAAAATATTAGCTAATAGAACTTTTTTTGATAATCCTATTATAAATCTTTTAATTCCTTCTGAAAATTTTTCAAAAGTATGAACTCTGTTTTCTAATTGTTTTTCTATATCATTATATCTAACTATAGGACCTGCTATAAGTTGTGGGAATAAGAAAATATATGTAGCCAAATTTATTATATTTTTTTGTATTTTTTCCTTTTTAGTATATACATCACATATATAACTTATATTTTGAAATGTATAAAATGATATTCCAAGTGGAAGTGCTATATTAAATAAATCAAATTTTGTATTTAATAATTTATTAATATTTAATATTAAAAAATCTGCATATTTAAAAAAACATAATAAACTAATATTTATAAATAAAGTAAAAATAAAAACTATCTTTCTTATTTTTTCACTTTTTATTTTTTCAATAATTATTCCATATATATATGATAATATTACTGTAAATAACATTAAAAATACATATTTAGGCTCACCGTAAAAAATAAAATAATATAGAAAATATTAATAGTATTGTATTTTTAAATTTATTTGGAACTATATAATAAATACATATACATATTGGTAAAAAATAATATATAAAACTAATACTTGAAAATAACATTTTCCCTCCATATTTTTGTATATTAATTACGCATAGCGTTTTATATAAATGTAAATAAAAAATTTCCTATTATATAAAAAACATCCTGTTAATATTCTTTGAATATCAAACAAGATGTTTTACTTTATTCTACAATTGCTTCTGGTATATCTAAATTAATATCATCTTCTACAGTAACATTTTCTTCTTTACCACCACTTAGTTCTTTTTTCATAGATTCAAATACTGGTGTTGCCCATTCGTCACTTGCCATTACTAATGCTACTATATTTCCTTTTGATATTGAACATATTTTTTCTGCTGTTACACATATCCATTTTCTTGGATTTACATTATTCATCATTTCTGTTTGAATTTTTTCTGTATTTGAAGAATCCTTTAATTTTACAACTATTAATGAGTAAGCTTGTGAACTCATCATAGGTTCTGATTTATAAATTTCTTCAATATTTTCAATTGATGATAATCCTGTAGCATATTCTACAATATCTAAATCATTGAGCTCCATTTTTTCCATTTGTAATTCTGGTAAAGTTTCTTCTTGAACATTTGAATAAATTTTATTAATTAATTCTTCTATATTTACCTCTTCTACATTGCTTTGTATATTTTCGTTTTCATTTTCTTTTATTTCTTCTTTATTACTAAAATGAAATACTCCATAAATTCCTAAAATTAAAACAAAAACTATAATTACTATTGATATTTTCTTTTTCATTTTCCCCTCCAATTTTTTCTTAATATAAGTCTACACTATAAATCGTTTTCTATCAATAATTTTTAAATTTTATTTTTCATCTATATTTTCTGATTTGGGTGCTGGTAATGCTTTTATATTATTATATTTACACATCTGTATAATCTTATCAGTTATATTTTTTAAATATGATGTAAATAATTTGTCATTAAATCTTCCAGTTTTTACATATACATTTATTATTTTTTTATCATATGACTCTTGAGAATATGGTTTACTTGTACTCTCTGCTTTATGTGTTAGATAAAATATTTCATCAGATAATAAACAATATTTTGCTTTTCTTTTTAATATACTTTTATTTGAAATACATTTTCTATCTAATAATAAATCAACATTGTACCATTTATTATTTAATTTGACTTTATTCCAAAAATATGAATCTTTTATTGATTGTGATTTTCCTTTTACTATTTTAGATTCAATATTTAAACAAGCTAAACAATTTTGTAAAATTTCAGCATAGCCATTGTTCATACATTTTTTTTCTTTTAATGCATTCTCAATATTGCTAATATCTGATGTAGCCTCTTCTATTGAATTATCTAATTTTATTTCCTCTGCTAATATAGAATATAATTTTAAAAACTTTTCAACTTCGTTTTCAATATTTTGAACTCTATTTACATATTTTTCAATTTCTTCTCTTAGTATAATGTAATCTTTAATTTTATATAAAGATTTACTGTTTTTATAATCTAAATCATCAATAGGATTTATCAAATTAATATATTTTATGCAAAGTTTATCTTCAAATAATATTGCTTCTTCTTTTGAAATATATGATACATCTTTTATTGCTACTGAAATATTATTTCTTACATTTTTAATTTTTTTCAAATTTTCAGAAATATTATTAACTTTATCTATAATTAAAATTAATTTATTTATTTTACACAATTGTACATTTTCTATAATTTCTTCTAAATTTATTGTATTTAATGTAAGAGATACAATATTTTCTTTAATTTCAAAATAATCTGCAATATTTGTTTTATTTTGAGTATTTACCTCTAAAGAAATATTTTTTTCATATCCACCTTTTATTAATTTATTTATTTCTTTAGGATCTATTTTTCCTTCTTTTATATTTAATTTTTCTAATCTTCTATTTCTAGATAAAAAATCTAGTTTATCTAAAGTATAATTATTTAAATTTATTAAATTTAAATAACGTAATTTTTTAAATCTACTTAAAATAGAAACTGATTCTTTACCAAAATCTACATTTAATAAATTTAATCCTTCTAATAATTCTGGATTTTCTACATTTTGTAAAAAAGTAGCAACATTATTGTATCTTATGTTATTAATAGAAAGTAGTTTTATACCTGTTAATCTACTTATAACTTTTCCTGTTGGTAACTTTACATTATTTAATATAAGTGACTCTAAAATTTCTGGTTTACAAAGATTTACAATTACATTATTTGTATTTATTCTTTGGTCTCCCTCAATAATTAAAGTCTTTACATTTATGCATAAACCTATAATATTCAATAATTTAGAATTAGAATCTATTTCAGAAACTGTTAATTCTTCTACTTGATCTAGATGCATTGACATTAAAGAATCGAAATCTTTTAATATACTATTATTCAATTTAAATTTCTTTAAGTTTTTTAATTCCATTTTATCTCCTATCTAAATTTTTAACAAAAATATTATATCATTAAATAAAAAAAATGCAAAATCTTTTTGCATTTCTTTTTTTTATTTTTATTTAATTTAAACTTTAATTTATTTTTGCTATTTTACATGTAATAGTACTTATAGTAAGCAATACTAAATAAACAAATACAATACCTGCTCCTGTTGGCATATTTAAGAAGAAAGAAGCAAACAACCCTATTATAAAACATATTATAGAAATTATAACAGAAAAAACTACTAATCCTTTAAAACTATTTGTAAATTTTTTAGCAATAATTGCTGGAAAAATTATCAAACTAGAAATAAGTAATGTTCCCATCATTCTCATTCCCACAACTACAACAAGAGCTGTAAGTAAAGCAATTAAAAATTGATATAATGTAACATTTATTCCAGATGCTTTTGCATATTTTTCGTCAAATGTTATTAAAAATAATCTATTATAAAAAATTACATATGTTGCTATAGTTAAAAATGTTAATATCAAGCTTAATATTACATCTTTCTTATCCATAGCCAAAATACTTCCAAACATATAATTATAACTGTCAGTTCCAAATCCACTTGTAAATGAAGTTATAATTACACCTATAGCTAAGGCTCCTGATGCCACTAAAGCAATAGTAATATCTGCTGACTCACCTTTTTTTTGACTTATAAACATTATTATTATCGCAGCTAGAATTACTAAAGGTATAGATACATATGCTGTTGGTAAATTAAGTGCAAGTGCAAGTGATATCGCTGCAAATCCTACTTCACCTAATCCATGTCCTATCATAGAATAATTTTTTAAAGTTAATATAACCCCCATAAGAGCTGCTGAAAAAGATATCGCTATTCCACAAAGTATTGCTCTTTGAATAAAAGAATATGATAATAAATTTACTATTTCATTCATTTTAAAATCCTTTCCACCCTTCTAAGTCACCATCATATTTTATTTTTCCTGCTAAATAAATTATTCTAGGTTTTATATTTTTTATTTCTTCTAAATCATGTGTAGCCATTATAATTGTTGTTTTCTTTTCTTTATTTTCTTTTTCCAATATTTTATATAATTCTTTTGTAATATTATAATCTAAACCTGTTGATGGTTCATCTAAAATTAATAGTTTAGGCTCCCTTATTAAAGCTCGAGCTATAAGAACTCTTTGCTTTTGCCCTCCTGATAAATCTCCTATTCTTTTGTTTTGAATATTTTCTATTTTTAAATCTTTTATAATTTGATTATATTTTTCTTTATCCATTTTTGTATAAAAAGGAAATTTCATATGTTTTTGTGTTCCAGACATAATTATTTCTTTGGCAGTAGCTGGAAAATCTAAATCTTTTAAATTAGTTTGAGAAAGATATGAAACTTCATCTAATGGTATATTTAATTTTATATCACCAGAATCTTGTTTATTTAAGCCTACTATTGTTTTTACTAAAGTACTTTTACCAGAACCATTTTCTCCTACTAAACATATATATTCCCCTTCATTAATTTTAAATGAAATATCTTCTATCGCAATATGATTAGAATATGATACTTGTAATTTATTCACTTCCAAAAGTGTCATGATATCACCTCATAAATTTTATTTTTCTACATATAAAGCTTGTTTTAAATTATTTAAATTCTTTTCCATTAAAGATACATATGTATCAGGATTATCTCCTTCTGTATTTGCATTATGTATTGTATATAATACAAGTGGTTTAGCACTTGTTTCTTCTGCTATCATTTTAGCAACTGTACCTTCACTAAGTTCTTCATAAAATACAATTGGAATATTGTTTTTATTAATATAATCTATAACAGATTTTACTCTAGCTATACTTGGATCTTCTCCATGTCCACAATTTGTATATACACTTATAAAATCTAAATTATATCTTGATATAAAATACGAATATGCGAATTCCCCACCAAATGCTAATTCATTTAAATCTGCATTTTTTATCATATTTTCTATTTCTTTATCTATATTTAAAATTTGTTTTTTATATTCTTCAGCATTTTTTCTATAAAAATCTTCATTTTCTGAATCCAAATTTATAATTTCTTCTAAAATATTATCTATCATTATACACGCATTTTGAGGATTTAACCATATATGTGAATCTCTACTATGTTCTTCTTCATGTTCATCATTTTCTTTAAAAATACTTTCATTTATATGACTTTCTTCAAATTCATGTATGTCAATTAAATCTATATTTTTTGATATATTAATAAATTTTAAATCAGAAGTTATTGATTTTGATATATCTGCTGTCCATGGTTCTAAATCTTCACCTGTATATAAAAATAAATCTCCATTATTTATATTAATCATATCTTTTTGTGTAGGCTCAAAATTATGAGTTTCAATACCTGATTTTATTAATAATTTTACATTTGCTTTATCTTTCACAATATGTTTTGCAAAATCGTATTGTGGAAAAAGAGTTGCTATAATTTCTATTTTATTATCTTTTTCTTCTATTAAATCATTAGGCTTAAACACAATTATTAAAGTTGTCATAATAATAATTAATATTATTAAATCTATTATTAATAACATATATTTTTTCATAATATGTTCCCCTTTTACATAATTCTAGTTTACATTCATTATTATAGAATACTACGTTTTAAAGAATTTGTCAATCTATCTAAAAAAACAAACACTTATCAAATAATATAGTTTTCGCTATTTTAAAGCTTTTTATATTACTTAATAAGTGTATTTATGCAAACATTTTATATATTATTTAAAAATCCTTTTATCGAATTAAGTGTTTCATCTATTGCAGTAAGTTGTAACATATGATCTCCATTTAATTCTATATTTGTTTGAATTGTAGAATTAGATATCATATCTTTGGCAAAATTTTTTAATTCTTTTTTACTTGACAATTTCATATTGTCTATTTCTTCTATTCTAGATTTTGAAATAATTTGAAGTACTGGTAAATATTCTGGATATTTATATGAAACAAGTTCTTTCATATTATCTTCTAATTTAGAAATTTCTTTTATCATTGTAGTTGTTAAATAACTACTTCCTATTCTATTTCTATAAACTTTTATATCATTATCATCAAAAATTTCATTTTGTTTCATAATATCAATATAAAATATATCGGGGTTAATATAACTTAAAGCTCTTGCAAATCCAGTAAGTTCTAAAACACCTGTTACTTTAATATTATCTACTTGATCTGAATACATTTGTTTTAAATCAGTATCTTGAATTTCTGAAGGATATATTCCATCTAATGAAATTATTCCTTCAACTTTTTCTGGATATAAAGAAACATATTTACTTGCATATAAATTTGAATGTGAATGTGCTATAAATGTACATTTATCAACTTCAAGTGTGTTTAAAGCCACATTTATTTCATTTGCAATTATCTCATTCGTTCTTTCTTTATTTGCATTATTCATACTATATCCATATCCATAATATTCTAATACAATTACTCTATATGAATCTTTTATTCCTTCTACTAATGTTTTATATTGAATAATAGGTGATTGTGAACCAAATCCAGGTAATATAACAATAGTCTTACTTCCACTTCCTACATCATATATATTCATCATTTTATTATCATCTATACTTATTAATTTTTTATATTCTCCTTTATAATTTGATGATATTTCACTCATTTTTAACACATTATGAATTATTGCAGCAATAAAGCATATAATTAATATAGTAACTATAAATCTTACTAAAAAACTTTTTGTTGTTTCCAAAAATACTTGTAATTTAAATAGAATTTTTTTTAGCATAACTTTTACTCCTTTATTTTAGCACATATTCTGTAGAAAATGTTGTTCCATCAACTTTAAAAAGGACTTGTAAAACATCTTTACCTGTAGAAGAATCTATAGTAACTTTAAATTCATCCACATTTGAACATAATTTCGTTTGATTTAAATATAATATATTATTTCCTTCTGGTTTTACGAAAGTATATGTTTCTATAGTGGTATTATCTTTTGGTGATGAGCCTTGAAAAGTAATATATCTTCCATTTATTTCATCATATTTTATAATTTTATATTTTTCATTTTTAGTATACTTTGCCATATATAAATTTAATTTATTATATTCTGAACTTGTTGATATATTTGTATCTATTAATTTCATATTATTATAAAAATAAGTTGTAATTGCACCTACTAAGCCTGTAATCATCATAAAACTCGCTACATATATAACAAGTGCAAGCATTGTTACACCTTTTTGTGATTTCATAGATTTTCCTTCCCTCTTTTGTAATAATTTTATAGTAATATATTATATCAAAATCATCTTTTTATCAATATAAAGTTGTAATTTATTTTCTCTTACTCAATTACAACTTTATAAAACTACTTTTATAATTAAGTTGTATCAAATTATTATATATATTTGTTATATGATAATTTATATAATATTTAAGTTTTTATATCTAAAAAGGAAAACCCTTGGAGTAGCAATTGCTACCCCAAGGGTTAGATTTAAAAAACATTATTAAATTTAGTCTTTGTCAAAATTAACTAAACTGCTGTTATTTGCAGCTTCGTCAGCTTCAAAAAGTTCCATTGTATCGAATCCATAGATATTAGCCAGCAAAGAACCTGGAAAACGTCTTACTGTCCTGTTGTATTCACTTACAGCCACATTATAATCTTCTCTAGCCACATTAATACGATTTGCTGCACCTTCAATTTGATCCATAAGTCTTGTATACTGATCACTTGCTGTAATAGTAGGATATTGTTCTACAATTACAAGAAACTCATTAATCTTACTTGTAATCTCTGCATTTGCAGCATCTAATTCTTCTGGTGTAGAAGAATTTCCTAAAGCAGCTCTTGCATCAGAAACATCGCCAATAATTTTTTCAATATGTTCAGCAGCTTCATCAGCAACTTTTACTAAATCAGGAATCTTTTCCAAACGGCTTTGCATTGCAGACTGAACATCAGCAAATTCGAGCTTAACGTTCTCTTCCATTTCTACCAAATTGTTATAGGTAGAAATACATGAACCAACAATACTAAACATAGAAATAAAAAACACAGCTAAAATACCAATTGCAAACCATGCACCAAGTCCTAAGCTTCTTCTTTCATCGTTGTCATCATAATTGTAATGAATGTAATTATCAGAATTATGCATAAAATTTCCTCCAATTTAAATAGAATTACTTGTTTTAACAATTGCCAACATTAAAATAAATCAATTATTTGTTTAAAATTTTCTTGATGCACCTCCACCGCTAGGTCTTCCACCATGTCCTCCAAAACTTGAAGATCTATGCGTATAGGAAGTTGTTCTTTGACTTTGAACTCTCCTTCTTTCAGCTTCTTCTCTTCTTTGTCTTTCCTTACGTCTGTGATCATCATCTGCCTCACTAATTAAAAGTCTAAGCTTACTTAACAGCTCATTAGAAAAATATCTTTGTTGAGAATAAGTTAATTCTTTATAGTATCTATTAGCTCTTTCTAATCTATCTCTGTCATATTCATCAGCAGAATAAATAGCACCTATAATTCTTCTTACTTCATTTTCCGCATTATGTGCAGCATTATAATTTCTATAATCTTCTTTAGCTGCAGAATGTGTTTTCTTTAATTTCTCAATTAGAGAATTATCTGGGAAAAATGATTTTTCAGCAGAAGATAAATTAAGAAAAATAGAGAGTGCAGAATTGAGTGCCTCATAAGTTTTATGGTTTCCACTCGAATTACTATTAAGAATTCTGCTGATTTCATTACATGCTGTTAGAGCTGTGGCTTTGTCTCGTTTTTCTTGTTCAGCTCTTTCAAATTCTTTCTTTAATGCAACTGCTTGTTTATAAAGAAGTATAATTGTATTTTTGTCAGAAGTTACATATTTACTTACTTCACTCTGAGTAGAATCAAATAATTCAATTGCATCTGCAAAAGTTTTACAATTATTCTTCGTAGGAGCAATAGAAAGAACTTTAGCTAAACTATTATCAATTTCTTGTGCTTTAGCTTTATATTCACCTTCGATCATATTTAGAACTTCTTCATCGAAGTTAATTTCAGGATGTAAACATTGTGCACGTTCATATTTATCCTTCATAACTTCAAGCTCTTTTGTCAATGTGCTAATTTCGCCATCAGCCTGATTTAACATTTGTTTGAGACTATTAATTTTTTTATCTTTTTCTCTTTCGAGTTTTTGATAGTCTCCTCTTAAACTCTGAATATTTTTTTCATGTAAGTCATCTTTTTCAATAAGTTTTGTTTCATACTCATCTTTCAATGCACTTACTTCTGTTCTTTTTGTTTTTTCAAGCTTTTGACGTTCGGCATTACTTTTGAATTTTTGGTTGATAAACGCTACAAGTGAAGCAATTGCTAGAAAGATACTTCCCAAAAATCCCCACACAGTTCCTTTTCCTGAACCCTTGGTTTCAGAATTATCTTTTACTGCTACACTATCATTAGAACCAGAGTTATTATCAACTTTACCTGCTTCTACATTGGTAATTACAGAATTTACTTTATTGTCATCTGTACTAACTTTAGAATACCAATCTGACGGAACTTGTTTTTTTATCTCTTCGATTACAGCATTTTGAAGTGAAATTAATCCTTCAGCATATTGCTGATTATAAAGATACTCCATAGCATAATTGTCTAGTAATTCACCAGACAAACCGTCTGTAATATAGAATTGCATCTGCCTTCCAGTTTCAATTCTAATATTACCATCACCTTTTCCTGTTCCAGTAGAAAGTAAGATTAATATTCCCATATCATCTTTACCAATACCATATTCTTTATACATAGAATATGTCACTTCTTCTACTGTAAACTTTGGATTATTAGTGGTATCTGCTTGCTTACTTTCAAGCCATTTTCCCTCTTTATCTTCTACAATAATTTCATAGTCAATTACTGCGTCATCTAGAGATTTAACAGTTGTGATAACCACCTGAATTCCATAAGTTTCCTTTTCAAAACTTACTGCTTTTTCCATAAGACTGTTTTTCTGCTCTTCAGAAAATATTCCAGCAAAGTCGTTTACATAGAAATTAGAAGTTGCATCCACAACATCTAAATCATAACGACTTGTTACTTTTTCTTCAGCAGTACATGCAGTTAATGTACTTATAATAAGTACAAATGTGACAATTAATAAAATAAATTTGTTGATTTTAAACCGTGTTGCTTTTTTCATCTCAATCCCTCCATATTTCAATTCATTTACGAGTTACTATGTTGTTTTTTAAGAAAAATGGTCATCTCCTTTCATTTGATTTTCGAGATTTTTACATAAAAAGTTTGCCGTTTATTATTATACCATAAAATGCGAATTTCTTCAATTACTATGCTATTTAAGCTTTTCTTACAAATTTTGTTTGATTAGATAATTTTTGAACAAATAAAAAAAATAAGTTAAGCATATGCTTAACTTATTTTTTATTTTAGAATTATTGTAATTCAACAACTGCTCCAGCTTCTGTGAATTTAGCTTTTAATTCTTCAGCTTCGTCTTTTGAAGCATTTTCTTTAACTGTTTTAGGTGCTCCGTCAACTAATTCTTTAGCTTCTTTTAATCCTAATCCTGTTGCATCTCTAACAACTTTGATTACAGCTATTTTGTTTGCTCCAGCTTCTTTTAATACTACATTAAATTCTGTTTTTTCTGCTGCTGCTTCTCCAGCTGCTCCTGCTGCTGGTGCTGCAACTGCTGCTGCAGTTACTCCATATTTTTCTTCAATTCCTTTTACTAATTCTGCTAATTCAACAACTGTTAAGCTATCGATTTCTTCTAACATTTTATCTGTTTTTTCACTCATTTTATAATCCTCCTATTTATTTTTTATATTATTTTTATTTTTTAAGTGATTTTACTATTTTAAGTGTAGTACCACTTTTGAATCTTATTCTTCAGATTCTTTTTTTACTCTAACTGCATCAAGTGTTGCAGCAA
Source organism: uncultured Lachnospiraceae bacterium (assembly GCA_964650305.1). Lineage (GTDB taxonomy): Bacteria > Bacillota > Clostridia > TANB77 > CAG-508 > Scatovivens. The sequence goes on along the minus strand of CAZYST010000024.1, from coordinate 1,398 downwards.
GTTTTGAAACATTTGCAAGTAAGCATCCAGCAAGTTTTGCAATAAGTTCTTCTCTTGATGGTAATTGAGCAAGAGTTGTTAATTCTTCTGTTGTTGAAACTTTTCCTTCTAATACTCCACCTTTGATTTTATAGAAATCATTATTTTTAGCATATGAATATATAGCTTTTAAAGCTGGTAAATATTCATCTTGAGCTATAATAACTGCTGTAGGTCCTTCTAATGCGTCATTTAATTCTGTAATATTGCAAGCTTCTAATGCTCTTCTTGTAATATTATTTTTTATAACACAATATTCTGCATTTACTTCTCTTACAGATTTTCTTAATTTTGTTACATCAGCTACATTGATTCCTCTGTAGTCTACTAAAAGTACTAAACTAGCATCTTTCATTTTTTCAGCTAATTTTTTTACTTCTTCTTCTTTTTGTTTTAATATTTTTTCACTAGCCAACTTAAATTTCACCTCCACGTATTTTCTTTTATTTTATAAAATTAAAGACTCTTTATTTACCTAATTTCAAGGTAAACAAAGAGTCTAATTCCGCTCTTATAAATTTACCTCGGTAGGATTTATTTTTATACCTACTTTCTTAGGTTATTTAAATTATTTTTGATTAATGTATAAGCTTGGTCCCATTGTTGTTGTTAATGCTACACTCTTAATATATTGTCCTTTTGCAGCAGCTGGTTTAGCTTTAATAATAGCATCAATAATTGTTTGATAGTTTTCTGCTAATTTTTCAACTCCAAAAGATACTTTTCCTATACCTAAGTGTATAATATTTGTTTTGTCTAATCTATACTCAACTTTACCTGATTTAATTTCAGATACAGCTTTTGTAACATCCATTGTTACAGTTCCTGATTTGGGGTTTGGCATTAATCCTTTTGGTCCTAATACTTTACCTAATCTTCCTATAACACCCATCATATCTGGTGTTGCAACTATAACATCATATTCAAACCAATTTTCTTTTTCAATTTTTGGTACTAATTCTTCTGCTCCTACGAAATCAGCTCCAGCAGCTTCTGCTTCTTTAGCTTTATCTCCTTTAGCAAATACTAATACTCTTTGAGATTTACCAGTTCCATTTGGTAATACAACTGTTCCTCTAACTTGTTGATCAGCATGTTTAGAATCAACACCTAATTTAACGTGTAATTCAACTGTTTCGTCGAATTTTGGTTTTGGCATTTTTTCAATAATTTCTAAAGCTTCTTTAGCTTCATAGTTTTTTGTAGAATCAACTAATTTAGAAGCTTCTACATATCTTTTTCCTTTTTTCATTTTTTCCTCCCGTGGTACTAACGAATTTAAAAAAATAAATTCTCCCAAAATATTTTATAATAGTTTTTATTATATAAGTAATCGCTATAGATAAGATCAATCTAAGC